>NZ_JBEPDC010000042.1:0-83828 GCF_040300065.1 Nonomuraea sp. NPDC000554
CAGTGGGCCAAGGCTCACGGCCTGCCCCTGAGCGACCGGGGCCAAATCGCCTCCACCGTCGTAGAGAAGGCCGAAGATCCACGGGACAAGCCCTAACAGGGGACCTGGCCACGATGGCCGTCAGAGCTGGGTGATCCGGACCGCGTCGGCGATGACGTAGCCGGTCGTGGAGGTCCAGCGGCTCACCCCGACGACGTTGTAGGTGCCGGCGGCGAGGGTGAACGTGCCGAGGGAGCGCCACTGGCCGCCGCCGGTGCGCTGGTCGACGGTGACCGTCCGGTTGCCGCCACTGGCCACCACGATGTACGGCGTGGCGCTGTTGTAACCGGGGTCGGCCGGGTACCAGACCTCCACCTGGTAGCTGCCCGAGGTGGGGATCGACGCCCGGAACCAGGCCGGGTCGCTGGCGGAGACCGGGGAGGCGAAGCGGTAGTCGGCTCCGTGGCGCTGCGCCGAGTAGGCCGAGGTGCCCCAGGACGAGCCGGCCGTGAAGGCGGGATCGGCGTTGTCGACGACGACGCTGAAGGTTCCGGTGCCCGCGACGGTCGTGCCGGAGCTCGGCGCGCCCTCCTGATGGGTGCGGGTGAGCGCGGTCACGTAGTAGGTGTAAGCGCCGCCGCCCGCCGTGCTGTCAGTGAAGGTCGCCTTCCTGGTCGTCCCGACCAGGTTGCGGGCGTCGGCGAAGAAGCAGGGGTCGGCGGACGGCGGGGAGCCGTCGACCCGGTAGACCGCGTACGACGTCGCGCCGGTGCCCTGCCAGGCCAGCGCCACGCCGCCGGAGCCCCTGGTGGCCGAGGTGATCGAGGGCACGGCCGGCGCGCTGGCCGTGCCACGGGCGGGCAGCAGGGCGGGCTTCGTGTAGTGGGCGGCGGCGAGGGCGGAGAAGCTGCCGATTCGGTCGGCCTTGACGTCCTTGGCGCTGAAGAAGATGTCCCCGACCACTTCCGGGTACTTCCTGTTGGCCATGAGGTGGTCGCTCAGCTCGGCGGGGTCCTGCCAGGCCGCGTCCTGACCTGACGCGCCCGCCCGGTAGGCGGCCTGGCCGACGGCGAGCTGCACGTCCGTGCCGCGCGCGACCTCCGCCCACCAGGCGGTGAGCACGTCGTAGTCGGCGGCGCTGTAGCCGATGTGCCAGTAGATCTGCGGGGCCAGGTAGTCCACCCAGCCCTGCTTCACCCAGAGCCTGCTGTCGGCGTAGATGGCGTCGTAGGACTGCAGGCCGGAGGTGCGCGAGCCGAGCGGGTCGGTGGCGGCGTTGCGCCAGATGCCGAACGGGCTGATGCCGAACGCGACCCACGGCTTGGCGGCGTGGATGCGCTGGTCCATCTCGCGGACGAGCTGGTTGACGTTGTCGCGCCGCCAGTCGCCCACGGTGGCGAACCCGCCGCCGTAGCGGGAGTAGGCGGCCGAGTCGGGGATGCTCTCGCCGCTCACCGGATACGGGTAGAAGTAGTCGTCGAGGTGCACGCCGTCGAGGTCGTAGCGGGTGACGGCGTCCATGATCGCGTCCTCGATGAAGGCGCGGACCTCGGGGATGCCCGGGTTGTAGTAGAGCTTGCCGCCGTAGGCGAAGCGCCAGTCCGGGTGCTGGCGCGCCGGGTGGCTCGCCACCAGCTTGGTGGGGTCGTCGTGGTTGGCGATCCGGTACGGGTTGAACCACGCGTGCAGTTCGAGGTTGCGGGCGTGCGCCTCGGCGACCATGAAGGCGAGCGGGTCGTAGCCGGGATCGGCGCCCTGCGTCCCGGTCAGCCACTGCGACCACGGCTCGTACGGCGACGGCCAGAACGCGTCGGCCGTGGGCCTGACCTGGACGACGACGGCGTTCATCCGCCTCTGCACGGCCAGGTCCAGCCAGGAGCGGAACTCCGCCTGCTGGGCGGCGACGCTCAGCCCGGTCCTGCTCGGCCAGTCGATGTTGGCGACGCTGGAGATCCACATGGCGCGGAGCTGACGCTTGGGCGTCGCGGGCTCGGTCGCGCAGGCTGCTGACACGGCGGACACGGGGGCTGAGGCTGACACGTCGGCTGTGGCGGCGGCGGGGGCCACGGCACCCGGGAGCGCGAGGGTGAGCGCCACCAGGATGATCCGCAGGAGCGTGGTCACGAAAGGAAGTTTCAGCGCGGATCGATCACAGCGCAATAGTTTTCAGAGCATCCGGGGGCCCAAATCTGGGCAGGCTTCGCGCCCGATCGCGCGGGCGAAAAGTTTCCTTTAAGGCCGAAGTAATGTCAATTATCGACATCTGTCATGGACTCTTTTACTGTGCAGCCGATGCCCCCCACTGAGGAGCTCCCATGACGCACGCCCGCTCCCGATTAATCGCCCTCGCCGCCTCCGCCGTCACCGCCCTCGTGGTCCTCGCCGGTCAGCCCGCCCTGGCCGCCGAGCCCGCGCTGCCTTCGGCGTTCGCCCACGCCGCGTCCGCCCAGGACGTCCCCCGCGACCTGCTCGTCGCGCTCGCCTACGCCGAGACCCACCTCGACGGGCACGCCGGCAAGCCGAGCGCCAGCGGCGGGTACGGCGTGATGCACCTGGTCGGCAACCCTGCCAACCACACCCTGGAGAAGGCCGCCGAGCTGACGAAGCTGCCGGTCGAGAAGCTGCGCGCCGACGACGAGGCCAACATCCTGGGCGGCGCGGCCGTCCTGCGCGCCTACGCCGACGAGCTCGGGCTCGACGAGAGCGCCAGGAAGGACGAGGGCCGCTGGTACGAGGCCGTGGCCAAGTACGGCAACGCCGCCTCCCCCGAGCTGGCCCGCCTGTACGCGGACTCCGTCTTCGAACTGCTCGGGCTCGGCGTCCAGGCCAGGGGCGTGCGCGTGGCGCCGCACGAGGTCAAGGCCGAGCGCGGCCAGTACGAGACCAAGGCCGACATCCGGACGCTGGCCGCCAGCGCCGACTACCCGGACGCCACCTGGGTGGCCGCCAGTTCCAGCAACTACACCGCCTCCAGCCGGCCGTCGAGCTACGCGATCGACCGTGTGGTCATCCACGTGACGCAGGGCTCGTACGCGGGCACCATCTCGTGGTTCCAGAACCCCAGCGCGCAGGTGTCCGCGCACTACGTGGTGAAGTCGTCCAACGGGGCCATCACCCAGATGGTCCGTGACAAGGACATCGCCTGGCACGCCGGGAACTGGACCTACAACACCAGGTCGATCGGGATCGAGCACGAGGGCTACATCAGCGACGCCTCGTGGTTCACCGACGCGATGTACCGCTCGTCGGCGGCGCTGACCCGCTACATCTGCGACAAGTACGGCATCCCGAAGGACCGCGCGCACATCATCGGCCACGTCGAGGTCCCCGGAGCCGACCACACCGACCCGGGCCAGTACTGGAACTGGACCACGTACATGAACTACGTGACCGGCGGCGGCAACCCGTCGTGGTCGACCACGGTCGACAACGCCACGTCCGGGCAGTTCACGGCCAGTGCGAACTGGGGCACCTCCGCCTACTCCGGCCAGCGTTACGGCGCGGACTACCGCTTCGCCGACCCCGTCGCCGCCAGCGACCCCGCCTGGTACCAGGCGACCATCCCCAGCGCCGGGACGTACCGGGTCGAGGTGTGGTATCCGGCCGATCCCGGGTACAACAGCTCGGCGCCGTACATCGTGGCGACGTCCAGCGGTAACCAGACCGTCTACGTCGACCAGCGGTCGGGCGGCGGCTCCTGGCGCAGCCTTGGGACGTTCTCCCTCAACGCCGGCGCCTACAACGCCGTCGGCGTCAGCCGGTGGACCTCCGGCACGGGCTACGTCATCGCCGACGCGGTCCGCATCAGCAAGGTCTGACCCTTCCGCAGCCAGGTCCGGCCTTCCGCGCTCGCGCCCGCCCAGGGCGCGAGCGTGCGGCTGTCCGGCCGGCGCGGTGACCCGCACCACTCCTGGCACGCCCGCACCCCACCCGCGAGACGTGCCGGAGGATCACCGCGCCGTCCGGTCGGCCTTCAGCGGGGAAGGGCGAACCATGTCGCCTTGCCCGTCAGGTCGGGCCGGGTGACGTAACGCTGCGGGTGACAGCCGTGGAAGCCGTCCGACAGGGCGGCGACGATGCGCAGGCCGCGCCCGCGTTCCGCGTCGTCGTCGGCCGTCCTGGGGACGGGCAGCAGGGCGCCGCTGTCGACGACGACGCACAGGATCTCGTCGTCGTCGGACTGGAGCAGCAGTTCGTAGGGCGCCTCCCCGTACAGGAAGGCGTTGGTCACCAGTTCGCTGACCATGAGCACGGCGTCGTCGACGAGGTCGGGACGTAACCCCAGCCCGTTCAGAGCCGCACGGATGATCTTCCTGGCGTGGCCGATGGCCTGCGGGTCGCCGTCCAGCGCCCACGCCTGCTGCCTGCGGCTTCGTGGTACCGATCGGAGCACGGTCATGGCTTCTCCTTCCCCGGGCGAAAGGGGGTTGGTGGAAGAAGAGGAAGCGGTGCGTCCAAACATGTACGGAGAGAAGGGCCCGCGCGGTTGAACGTCGCGCCCGATTGGTCAGGGGATCATTCCCGTCGCGACAGGGCGACGGCGCGCCGTCAGCCGGCCACGCCGGGCACGCCGCCCTTCCTGGGCAGCAGGACGAGGGCGCCCAGGTAGAGGACGGCCGCGACGATGAGCAGGCCCTTGTAGCCGATCACCAGCGCGAGGTACTCGAGGCAGCCGCCCACCATCGCGCCCAGGAGGTTGGCCCCGAAGGAGGTGGTCGCGTCGGCCGTGTCGGAGAAGCGCTTGGCGAACACCACGTTGGCCGCGAAGATCGGCAGGAAGGCGACCGTGACCGCCGCCACGGCGCGCAGCGGCAGCGGCAGCGACAGCAGCCACGCGTTGGGGACCAGCCACGCCAGGAGCAGGCCGGCCAGCAGGACGCCGTACATGACCGGCAGCGGCGGGGTGCGGAAGCGGCGGGTCACCTCGACGGCGGCGAGCACGGCCACCAGGACCCCGGCGAAGACGATCGCGTTGACCACCCAGGTGGTGCCGAACAGCAGCGCGAAGCCCGTCACGCTCTTCGTCTCCAGCAGCATGAACGCCACGCCGAGCAGGAACAGGTCGGCGTAGGGGCGCATGCGGCGGTACGGGCCCGCCACGGCGCGGACGGCGATCAGGCTGACCGCGAGGATCAGGCCGAGGGTGATGAGGTAGATCGGCGGGATCGCCCCGTCCTTGAGGTAGAGGAAGGGACGGTCGTCGCCGGTGGGAGGCGGGGTGGAGGCCGCGGCGCCCGGCCACTCCGCGGCGCAGCGCTGCGCCGCCGGGGTCGCGCCCGCGGTGATCACGGCCTGCTGGCCGGCGGTGCTGACCACGTCCACGCACGGCTTGTGGCCGAAGGCGCTCTGCATGGTGGAGGCGAGCCGGTCCACCAGCCAGCTCTCGCGGTAGTAGTTGTACATCGAGAACGTGCCGGCGGGTTTGAGGTGGGCGCGGGCCGCCCGCATGGCCTCCTCGGTGAACAGGTAGCTCTCCAGGCGCAGCGAGCTGGCCCCCGACACGAGCGTGAGCGAGTCGGGCAGGGCGAACAGGATCAGGTCGTACCTGTGGTCGCTGCGTTCCAGGAAGGCGCGGCCGTCGGTGACGTGGGTGGTCACGCGCGGGTCGGCGTAGGGCTTGTCGGGGTGCAGCGAACCGCCGAGTTCGCGCAGTTTGGGGTCGATCTCGACGGCGTCGACGTGCTCGGCGCCCTTGGACAGGGCGATCGCCACGTCAGTGCCGCTGCCCGCGCCCACGATCAGCACGTCCTTGGGCGGCGTGGTGGCCCGCTCGTAGGGCAGGCCGTACTGGCGCTCCCACTGCAGCCGGGCGGCGGCCGGGACGGCCTGCTGGTGCGGGATGCCGTTCACCGAGATGTCGGTCACCGGCACCCCGAGCTGCTGGAACTGCTTGTACGTCACCTTGTAGTACGGCGACCAGAGCGCTCCTGCGGTCAGCGACTCGGCCAGCAGCAGCGCGACGACCGCCACGGAGGGGACGGTCACCAGCCCCAGGTAGACGACCTTCGGCCGGGGCACGAGCAGGACGCCGTAGGCGACGGCCGCGATGATCCCCCAGAAGACGGGCGGCGCGCTCAGGAAGGACAGCGCGGTGAAGGCGGCGATGCCGGTGAGGCTGCCGATCAGGTCGTACCGGTACGCCTCCAGCCGCGGCAGCTCGGGAAAGCACCGGCCGACGAGCTCGGCGGGGCCCATGAGCACCAGCGCCGCCGCGCAGAAGATCACCGGCAGGATCAGCCAGGCGGGCGGCCCGGTGGTCGTGAGGCTGGTCCAGTACAGGACGCCCTCGGTGTTCCTGTCGACGGTCACCGGAAACGTGAGAACGACGATCACCAGCATGAACAGGACGATGGGCGAGTAATAGGGCTGCCGCCGGGCGCGGCCCACCCGGAGGAATCCCAGCCCGATTCCCAGAAAGGAGCCCAGGAGCACGAAATTGGTGAAATAGCTGAGATGCACGATGTTCGACCCGGTCCACCGGATCAGCGCCAGCTCGAGGAAGAGCATGAAAGCGCTGGCGAGGACGAGCCTCGGCCGCACCGCCAGCCAGTGGCCGTCGGTGCCGCCGTCAACGGGCTTTCGCGCCTGGAGCGTCATGACGCCTCACCGTAGTGAACGGACCGAAGACAAGGAAGCCTGACAGCCGAGAAGAATTGTCACCCGCTTCGCGCTTTTTACGGCATTACAGCAGGTCAAAACCCTAGAGATACGCTGGACGCGCCGCATCGGATGGAGCAATGTTTGGGACGTTCGTTTCCTCTCCGTCATTCGGTGGTGCCTCATGCGGGTCCTGATCCAGCTCCGCCCCTCTCCCGATCTGGTCGCGGCCGTGGCCGACCCCGGCCGCACCGCCACCGTGGCGGACGTCGCCGACGGTCTGCCCGGAGTCGAGCTCGACTCCGCCTTCGTCCCGGTCGCCGTCCCGCGGCCTGTGCCGGCGGCCGGCGGCGACCCGCTCTCGCTCAACCAGGCGCTCGACTTCTCGCTGGCCGCCGAGGACGCCTCGGTGCTGGTGCGCGGCACGATCTCCGACGACGAGCTGTCCACCAGGGTGGCGCTGCTGCCCTCGCTCCGTCCCGACGTCGTGGGCGTGTTCGCCGACCCGGTGGTGCGCCCGTCGCTCACCTGCGGCGGCGATTCCCCGGTCGGCGACTGGCACGACGTGGAGCGGCTGCTCGACGTGGCGGCGCTGCACGCGGACGGGCTCGACGGCGCCGGCGTGGCGCTGGCCGTGCTCGACACCGGGATCAACGCCGCGCACGTCGCCAGGCAGTTCGGCAGGGGCGTCACGCTCGACGCCGAGCGGAGCTGGAACCCGCCGGGCGTCGTGGGGCGGCCGGGCGAGTTCGACGTGGACCACGGCACGATGTGCGCGTTCGACACGCTGATCGCCGCGCCGCAGGCGTCGCTCATCGACATCCCGGTGCTGCGCTCCAACCGTCCCGGCGGGTCGGTGCTCGACGGGCTGCTGTCGGACGCGGTCGCCGCGTTCGCGCGCCTGCGCACGGTGCTGGAGGCGCAACCCGCCGAGTCGAGGGCGCTCGTCGTGAGCAACTCGTGGGGCTCGTTCTCCCCCGAGTGGGACTTTCCCCCCGGGCATCCGGGCAACTACTCCGACAACGCGGCGCACCCGTTCAACCTGATCGTCGCCGGCCTCGAGAAGGCGGGCGCCGACGTGCTGTTCGCGGCGGGCAACTGCGGGCGCGACTGCCCTGACGGCCGGTGCGCCTACCCCGACCGGCCCATCGTGGGCGCCAACTCCCACCCCCGTGTGCTGTCGATCGGCGGCGTGGACGTCAACGGCGAGCGCGTGGGCTACTCCTCCCAGGGCCCGGGACGGCTGACCGCCCGCAAGCCGGACATCTGCGCCTACACGCACTTCTCGGGTTCGAAGGCGTTCGGCGACACGGCGCCCGACTCCGGGACGTCGGCGGCGACGCCGGTGGCGGCCGGGTTCGTCGCCGCGCTGCGCACCCGGTGGCCGTCCTCGCGGCTGTCGCCCGCCCAGCTCAGGGCGCTGCTGCGGCGCACCGCGCAGGACCGCAGCGACGTGGGCTTCGACTACGACTACGGCTACGGCGTCCTCGATCCGGCCGGGATCCTCGCCGCGCTCCAGCGCAGGGTGAGCGCCCCGGTGAGCGCCACTGTGACCGCCACTGTGGGCGCCCCGGTGACCGCCACGGTCTGATGCGGACCGGGGGCGTACGGTGGGAGCATGGCGCTCATCACCGTACGCCTGCCGCGCGGCGCGACGCTCGCCGACGCCGTCGAGCGGCTCGGCCTGGAGGAGCAGGACGTCGACACCGCCTACGGGCTGGTGGCGATCGACCCCGACGAGGGCCTGTACGCGCTGCGCGTCACCGGCGAGACGGCCGGGCGCGCCGGTCAGCCGTACGCCGACCCGAAGATCGAGCCGTTCGGCCCGCCTAGGCGTTCTCCCGGCTGAACACCCGCGTCCCGATCGTCAGGCTGACCGCGGCGAAGACCACGGTCACCGCCGCTCCGAGCACGACCGTGCCGGTGAGGTAGCGCCCGGCGAACAGCTCGCGCAGCGCCTCCAGGACGTACCTGAACGGGCTGATGTGGGAGAGGGCGTCCAGCCAGGGCGGGGCCATCGACATCGGCAGGAACGAGCCCGACAGCAGCACCAGCGGGATCACCACGGTGGACATCACGGGCGCGAACAGGTTCTCGTTCAGCGTGAGCGCGACGGCGTACGACAGCGCCGCCAGGCTCGCCCCGAGCACGATCACCAGCACGAACCCCGCCAGCACGCCCGCGAGCGGCGCCCGCAGCCCGAACGCGTAGCCGACGGCCAGGAGCAGCACGGTCTGGATGACCAGCGTGACCACGTTGTTCAGCACCCGTCCGAGCAGCAGCGCCAGGCGGCTGGCCGGGGTGACCCGCAGCCGTTCCAGGACGCCGAAGCGCCGCTCCATGACGATGCCGAACCCGGCCAGGCCGGCGCTCATCAGCCCGAGCTGGATGATCAGGCCGGGCACCAGCGTCTCCCAGGTGCCGATCGTGGCGAAGATCGGCCCGAACAGCACGAGGAAGAGCAGCGGCTGGACGGCGCCGAAGATGATGCCGACCTTCTGTCGCAGCGTGATGTCCAGGTTGTGGCGGAACAGCAGCCAGGTGTCGCGGGTCACGCCGCCGCCTCCTCGCGCAGGGATCGGCCGGTGATGTCCAGGAAGACGTCGTCGAGCGTGCGCCCGCCGGACTTGAGCTCGGCGGGGGCGCCCTCGGCGACGATGCGGCCGTGGTCGATGATCAGGAGGCGGTCGCACAGGGCGTCGGCCTCGTCGAGATAGTGGGTGGTCAGGAAGACCGTCACGCCGTGGACGGAGCGCAGGGCACGGATGTGCTCCCACAGGTTCGCGCGGCTCTGGGGGTCGAGGCCGGTGGTGGGCTCGTCCAGGAAGAGCAGCGCGGGGCGGTGCACCATGCCGAAGGCGACGTCGAAGCGCCGGCGCTGCCCGCCTGACAGCGCGCCTCCCGGGCGCTCCTCCAGGCCCTCCAGTTCGAGCTGGGCGAGGACCTCGCGGACGCGGGTCCGCGCGTCCGCGCGGCGCATGCCGTACAGCATGGCGTGCAGTTCCAGCTCGGCCGCGAGCGGGTTCATCAGGTTGACGCCGCCGCCCTGCGACACGTAGCCGATGCGCCTGCGCACGCCGCGCGGGTCGGCGAGCAGGTCGTGGCCGGCCACGGTGGCGGTGCCCGAGGTGGGGCTGAGCAGCGTGGTCAGCATCCGCATCGTGGTGGTCTTGCCCGCGCCGTTCGGGCCGAGGAATCCGACGATCTCGCCGGGTTCCACCGAGAGGTCCACGCCTCTGACGGCCTCGACGCCGCCTTTGAAGGTCTTGCTCAGACCTGTGGTCTTGATCATTTTCATCGCCTCCAAATTTAGAGTAGATGAAAGTTTGGGGTCACTGCAATATTGGTACCATGAGGACGTGGCAGAGGGACTGCGAGAGCGGAAGAAGCGCGAGACCCGGCAGCGCATCGCCGACATCGCGATGGGGCTGTTCATGACGCGCGGGTTCGACAACGTCACGGTGGCCGAGGTGGCGCGGGCCGCCGACGTGTCCGTGAACACCGTCTTCAACTACTTCGGCACGAAGGAGGACCTGTTCGCCGACCGACAGCATCTGGCGGTCGACCTGCCGAAACAGGTGGTGCAGGGGCGCGAGCCCGGCGAGAGCGCGGTGCGGGCGTTCCGGCGCGACTTCCTCGACGCCCTCGACACCCGCGACTGGCGCTACGGCTTCAACGAGGGCAGCGACCTGTTCGCGAAGATGGTGGGCGAGAGCCCCTCGTTGGTCGCGCGGATGCGCGAGATGCACGGCGAACGCGAGCAGGCGCTGGCCGAGGCGCTGGCCGAGGAGGTCGACTCCGACCCCGACGATCTCGCCCCGCACGTGGTGGCCGCGCTCATCCTGAACACGACCCGGGTGATGACCGCCTACGCGGTGCGCAGGAAGCTGGCCGGAGAGTCGTGGGACGAGATCGCCCCCGACATCAGGGCCCAGGCCGAACGGGCCTTCGACCTGCTGGAATCGGGCATCGGCGGCTACTGCGCACGGCCGCTAGCTGTTGACGATGGCGCTCAGGATGCTCGCCCCTCCGGCGAAGAGGAAGAACAGCGCGTAGATGCCGCACCCGAAGATCATTAGGCAGGTGCTGACGATGCCGCAGATCCGTCCGGCCTGGATCATGCCGCGGTTCTCGTAGACGTACCCGCTGCCGTCGATCTCGCGCAGCGCCTTGTTGCCCATGGACCACGCGAAAGGCCCGAGGATCGCGCAGACGACCAGGCTCAGGATGCCGAGCACCAGGATCGTGGTGCCGTTGGGGTGGGTCTGGGGCGGCGGGCCGTAGTAAGACGGGCCGTAGTTCGGATACGACATGGCTTGCGCTGACCCCCGTCATCGATATTTAGGCAGGTTTTATACCACAGGCTCCACAAAGATCACAGGTGACCTTACAATCCGGGCATGCTGAAGGGCTTCTTCCAGTGGCTGGCGGCGACCGACTGGTTCATGCGCGCCGGGCCCAGGATCGTGCCCAAGCTGGACCGCGCCCTGCACCGGCTGACCCGGGGAAAGCTGATCGGCGCCAGCGGGCTCGTCCCCGCGCTCGTCCTCACCACCACGGGCGCGCGCTCGGGCCTGCCGCGCACCACCCCGCTCGCCTGCCTGCCGGAGCCCGGCGGCAGCCTGCTGGTCGTCGGCAGCAACTTCGGCCTGCCCGGCCACCCCGCCTGGACCGGCAACCTCCTCAAGACCCCGGCCGCGACGGTCAGCTTCCGGGGCCGCGAGTTCCCCGTCGTCGCCACCCTCCTGACGGGCGAGCGGCGCGCGGCGGCCTGGCCCGGCCTGATCGAGCTGTGGCCGGTCTACGACCGCTACACCGAGAAGTCCGGACGGGAGCTGCGGGTCTTCCGCCTCACCCCGACCACCTGATCGTTTACGCCAAAATGACAGGGCAGACCATCCGTCCCCAAGGAGCCCACCCCCGTGCGTGAACGCACCCGCGCCTTCATCGGTCACCGGCGTTTCCAGCAGTTCATCATCGCCCTCATCCTGGTCAACGCGGCCACCCTCGGCCTGGAGACCATCCCGGCCGTCGTCCGGCCCTTCGGCCACCTGCTCACCCTGGTCGACCACACGGCGCTCTACGTCTTCGTGGCCGAGCTGCTGGCGAAGATCTACGTCGAGCGCACCCGGTTCGTCCGCGACCCCTGGAACATCTTCGACGCCGCGATCGTCGCGATCGCGCTGGCCCCGATGGCGGGCGGCCTGTCCGTGCTGCGCTCGCTGCGGATCCTGCGCGCGCTGCGCCTGCTGTCGGTCGTGCCCAGCCTGCGCCGGGTCGTGTCGGCCCTGCTGCGCGCCATGCCCGGGATGAGCTCGATCGTCCTGCTGCTCTCCCTGGTGCTGTACGTGGCCGCCGTGATGGCCACCAAGATGTACGGCGAAGCCACACCTGACCGGTTCGGCAGCCTGCCGACCTCGCTGTTCACGCTCTACCAGACGATGACGGGCGACGACTGGGGCAACATCGCCAGGGAGGTGATGACCCAGCACCCGTCGGCCTGGATCTTCTTCACCATCTTCATCCTGGTGTGCACGTTCGTCGTGCTGAACCTGTTCATGGCGGTCGTGGTGAGCGCGATGGACGAGGAGTCGGCCGAGGAGCGGGCCGCGATGGAGGGCACGTCCGCGCACTCCACGCAGCTCATCCTGAAGGAGCTGGCCGAGCTCCGCCGCGAGGTGGCCGAGCTCCGCAAGCAGGAGGTCATGGACTAGCGGGCCCGTCTCCCGGATCAGGCCGTGGCGGGCTCCAGGCTGGACTCGGGCGTGCGCGCCCGGTAGCGGACCCGCCAGAGCGCCACGCCCAGCAGCAACGCCACCACGAGCCAGGCGGGCACCAGCCCCGCCACGGCGGCGATCGCCGGCGGCACGACCACCGACGGCAGCGCCCAGCCCCAGATCCACCGCCGCTCGGCCCCGCTGGCGATGCCGAGCACGGCCGAGGCGGCGAAGTAGACCGCCAGCCCGCCGCAGAGCACCCAGGGCACCCCGCCGTGCAGGTGCCCGGCGGGCTCCTCGGCTACCACGCCGAGCCCGGCGGCCGTCGCCGTGATGCCCGCCGTCATCGCGAAGTGCGCCGGAAGGGCGACGCGCGGCCTGAGCCCCCGCTCGTGGATCTCGGGGACGGCGCTCAGCCCGTACCGCAGGGTGAGCCACCACAGCGAGACGATCAGCCCGAACCCGGCGACGGCCGCCAGCCCGAGCGGCCAGTCCCAGTTACGTCCCGAGGACGCCAGCACGACCTGCATGACCGCCTCACCGAGCACGATGATGACGAACAGCCCCAGCCGCTCGCCCAGGTGGGCCGGGTCGAGCACGGCGGCCTTGGGAGTGCCGATCTCCTGCGCCGGCCGGCCCAGCAGGCCCCTGCGCAGCTCGCGGGCGCGCAGCCGGTCGGCCTGCGCCTGCAACTGGGCGACCAGTTGTTCGGGGCGGCGGCTCTGGATGACGGAGAAGACGATGTCGAACAGGACGCCGAGGCCCCACAGCACGTAGCGGCCCGTGCCTTCCAGGAAGAAGCCGATGCTCCACGGCGCGAGGCCCGCGCCGAGCTGGGCGGCGGGCCAGGCCGTCATGACGGCGCCCGAGGCGGATAACGTCCGGGAGGCGCTGATCCGGCAGAAGACGTAGGCGGCGGCGAACCACGAGTCGTGCGTGTCGTGCAGTTCGGGGATCACGTGCGCGACGTCGGGCGCGGCGGCGGCCATGACGGCGATGCCGAACATGCCGAACAGCATGCTGCGCAGGCGCGTCTGGTCGGCACGGACGTTGCTGTAGAGCGTCAGGGACGTCCAGATGCTCCACACCGCGTAGTACAACAGCACGAAGAGCGCCACGTCAGCCCAGGTGGGGTGCTGCAGGCGGTGCGCGAGCTGCGCGACCGCCACCACCACGACCAGGTCGAAGAACAGCTCCAGCCAACTCGCGTGGCGCTCACCCGCTTCGGTCATGGCTAACGAGAATAGAACTCCACGACGAGCTGTTCGTCCACGGGGATGGTGATCTGGTCGCGTTCGGGCCTGTTGGTCAGGGTGAAGCGCAGGTCGGCGTGGTCGACGGCGAGATAGGGCGCGATCCGTTCGTCGGCGTGCACGCCCTCGGCGGCGGCGACGAACGGCTGCATCCGGCGCGAGCGCTCGCGCACCGAGACGACCTGGCCCGGCTTGACCAGGTAGCTGGGGATGTCCACCTTGCGGCCGTCCACGGCGATGTGGCCGTGGTTGACGTACTGCCTGGCCGCGTAGATCGACGGCGCCAGGCCGGAGCGCAGCACGAGTGAGGCCAGGCGGGTCTCCAGCAGCGTGACCAGCTCGGCGCCCGAGGCGCCCGGTTTGCGGACGGCCAGGTCCCAGTAGCGGCGCAGCTGCCGCTCCGACACGTCGTAGTACCAGCGTAGCTTCTGCTTCTCCAGCAGGCGCAGCCCGTAGTCGCCGGTGGTGCGGCGGTTGGTCTTGCGGCCGTGCTCGCCCGGCGGGTAGGGGCGCTGCTCGAAGTAGCGGACGGCTTTCCTGGTCAGCGGCACGCCCGCGCGACGCGACAGTCGCACCTTGGGACCGGTGTAGCGCACGTTCACCTCGTTGTGATTAGGTAATCCTTACTTAGGTAAGCCTAACCTATTTCTGACGGTGTTCTCAAGGAGGCCCCATGCTGCCCATCCCCGAGCGGGTGCGGACCCTCGCCGCGGTCGCGAGCGTCGCGCGGCTGTCGGTCGACGGCGCCCCCTGCCCCGCGCGCGGCGGCGTGGACGAGCGCGGCCGTCCCGTGCTGCTGGTGCGGCCCGGCGAGGCGCTGCACGGGCTGCGCGAGGACGCCGTCGTCACGGTCGACCTGACGGTCATGCGGCTGCTGGGGCAGGTGGCGCATCCGCGCGGGCTGGTCGAGGTGCAGGGCTGGGCGCAGGCCGTCCCGGCCGGGGAGGCGCGGGCGGCGGCGGTGGCGGTCGCCGCGAGCAGCGCCGACGAGGGATTGTTCGACGCGCTGGAGCGCTACGGCCGGCGGGACGCGCCCCGGCTGCTGCGGCTGGACGTCGGGCAGGTGATCTACCTGACCGGGCAGGAGTCGGGGGTGCTCGACGCCGACGACTACCTGGACGCCTCGCCCGACCCGCTGACCGAGACGGCCGAGCGGGCCCTGGCGCACGTGAACGAGGCGCACCGGACGCAGCTCGCCGCCGGGGTGGCCCGGCAGCTCGGAGAGCCGGCGGCGGAGGTGTGGCTGTGGGAGCTGGACCGCTGCGGCGCGACCGTCCGCGTGGACGGCAACCTGGTGCGCTTCCCCTGGCCGACCCCGGCCCGCTCGGCGCTCTGCCTGGAGACGGCGCTGCGCGGCCTCCTGTGCGCCTGCTGACCCCTTGAGCGCTCCTGCGCGCCCGCTGACCCCCTGAGCACTCCTCGCGGTGCGCACTCCTGCGCGCCCGCTAGCCCCTGAGCGCGCTCCTCGCGGTGCGCGTGGGGTGTTAGCGGAATGGGCGCTCTTGATCACTACTATCATCTGGCGTGTGACTGAGACGGTGCGCAGGCGCGTTCTGATGATCGCCGGTGTGCTGGCCGGCACCGTCATGCTGGCGCTGGCCGCCGCCCTGATAGGCGGCGTGTCCACCGGAAGGTCGCTGTCTCCGCTGCCGCTGCCCTCCAGCGAGACGGTCGCCGATCGTCACGCCAGGCCGGCGGCGATCACGTCCGTTCCCGCCCGCTCGCGCATCCCGGCCAGCCAGGAGGCCCACACCCAGGCCCCCTCCCCCGCCCGGCACGCCGAGCCGGTACCCGGCCGCCCGTCCCGCACCGCGTCGCCGACTCCGGCACGCACGCCCGGCCCGTCAGCCACCCCTGGCGCGACCCCGGGCACGACTCCCCGCGTGGCCCCCAGCCTGGAGCCCGGCACGCCGCCGGGTCGCGCGGCCCGGCGGCTGCGCGCCCCCGACACCCCGATCCAGGTCCTGTCCCCCACCGACCCGGCCTACCCCCGCCCCCACAAGACCAGGCACCGCGCCCGGACCTCAGCGGGGACGGCGACGATCAGATGATCGGGACCTGGAGCTGCGGGAAGTAGGTGACCTTGACCGTCAGGGCGGTGGGCGCCGCCCCTTCCTGGTCCATGCGGACGCACACGCCGCCCGCGGACCCGCTGCCGCCGTGTCGAGCACGCCGATGCCGGACGTCCGGTGTCCGCATCCCGGTCAGGCGAAATGCCAGGGATCACCGTATGGGGCGGTTGGTCATGCTCTCGTCGACAGCGTCCGGTGACAGGACGTGGTCCAGGACCATCACCGCGCAGCCGCTGATGCCCGCCCCCGCGCCCAGCCTGCTCGGCTCGATCCGGAGCCGCCTGGTGGCCAGCGCGGTGGAGCGGCGGTAGACGACCTCGCGGATGCTCGACACCAGCGGCCCGAACGCCTCCGCCACGTCGCCCCCCAGCACCACCACCGAGGGATTGAGGATGTTCACCGCCCCGGCCAGCACCTCGCCGATCCGGCGCCCGGCCTCCCGCACCGTGGCCATCGTCTGCGCGTCGCCCGCGCGCACCAGCGCGGTCACGTCCGGGATGCTCTTGACGTCCTTGCCGAGCGCGCGCAGCTCGCGCAGTAGCGCGGTGCCGCTGGCCACGGAGTCGACGCAGTCGATGTTGCCGCAGCGGCACAGGACGCCGCCTCCGTCGCGGACCGGGATGTGGCCGATCTCCCCCGCCGCGCCGAGCGCCCCGCGCAGGATCTCGCCGCCCGCGATGACGCCCGCGCCGATGCGGGTCGAGATCTTGACGAACATCAGGTCGCCCAGGTCGGGGTAGGCGCCGCGGTGCTCGCCGATGGCCAGCACGTTCACGTCGTTGTCGACGAGCACCGGGACGGGGAAGCGCTCACGGAGGATCGGCGGGATCACCACGCCGGTCCAGGAGGCCATCACCCTGGCGCTCTCGGTGCGCCCCTCGGCGAACTCCACGGTCGCGGGCATGCCCATGCCCACGCCTTTGACCTGGTCACGCGGGCGGTCGCCGAGTAGTTCGTCCCAGGTGTCCATGAGCAGCGGCAGCACCACGTCCGGGCCCTGCTCGACGTCGATGGCGAAGTCGCGCCCGTCCAGCTCGCGGCCCGCGAGGTCGCAGAGCGCCACCCTGGTGCGGCTGGCGCCGAGCGCGGCCACCAGCACGACCCCTCCGGTGGCGTTGAACTCCAGCCGTACCGGAGGCCGGCCGCCGGTGGACGGCGCGTCGGCGCGCTCCACGACCAGGCCGCGCTCCAGCAGCTCGCCGACGCGGAGTTGCACCGCGGGGCGGGACAGGCCGGTGACCCGGCCGAGGTCCGCCCGCGTCACGGCCTCACCCGTGCGGATGAGGCGGAGCACCTCGCCACTGCTGGCGAGGGTCGCGGCGGTACGTCGAGGCATCGGACAAGTGAACCACACGGGGTTAGGTAATGAAAAGTCGCGACTTTTTCATCTTAAATACCAAAACCCCGCTTGTGTGCGACCTAAACTCTGGCTAGTGTCCGTTCTGTCCATGCTTGGTAGATCATCGGAGCTCGCCGCCGTGTCCCCCTTCTCGACCCCTCCCGCCGCGTACACCGCCGACCTCGTGGTCTTCGGCGGCACCGGCGACCTGTCCATGCGCAAACTGATCCCGGCGCTGTACCACAGCGACAGGGACGGCCGCCTGTCTCCCGAGACGCGGATCATCGCCATGTCCAGGGGCGGGCTGACCGACGCCGACTTCCGCGGCAAGGTGGACGCCGAGGTACGCGACCAGGTCCCGGTAGAGGACCCGGCCATGTGGCAGCGCTTCCTCGGCCGCCTGCACCACGTGTCCGTGGACGTCGGCGAGGCCGCCACGGACCGTGCCGGTTGGAGCGCGCTGACCGCGCTGCTGGCCGGGCACGAGCAGCGCGACCGGGTGTTCTACCTGGCGAGCCCGCCGATGACGTTCGGCCCGTTCTGCCGGCAGCTCGACGAGGCCGGCCTGGTGACGCCGATGTCGCGGGTGGTGCTGGAGAAGCCGCTCGGCCGCGACCTGCCGAGCGCGCAGCGGATCAACGACGAGGTCGGCGCCATCTTCGACGAGCGCCAGATCTTCCGCATCGACCACTACCTGGGCAAGGAGACGGTGCAGAACCTGCTCGTGCTCCGCTTCGCCAACGCCTTCCTGGAGCCGATCTGGAACTCGCTCTGGATCGACCACGTCCAGATCACCGCCGCCGAGACGGTGGGCACGCCCGGCAGGCGCGGCTACTACGACCAGGCGGGCGCCCTGCGTGACATGGTGCAGAACCACCTGCTCCAGCTCCTGACGCTGACCGCGATGGAGCCGCCGGCCCGCAGCGACCAGGAGGCGATCCGCGACGAGAAGGTGAAGGTGCTGCAGGCGCTGCGCCCGATCGCGGGCACCGAGGTCGACCGGTTCACGGTGCGCGGCCAGTACACACGCGGTCAGGGGGAGGCCGGCGACATGCCCGGCTACCTCGACGAGCCCGCGTCCACGCCGCCCACGGACGCCTCGCGCCGGGTGGAGACGTTCACCGCGATCCGCGCCGAGATCAAGAACTGGCGCTGGGCAGGGGTGCCGTTCTACCTGCGCACCGGCAAGCGCCTGCCGAACCGCAGGTCGGAGATCGTGGTGCAGTTCAAGGACGTCCCGCACTCCATCTTCCCCGGCGGCGCGCCGAACCGGCTCGTGCTGCGGCTGCAGCCGGAGGAGGGCATCGAGCTGCACATCATGGCCAAGGAGCCCGGCGCGGGCGACGTGACGCTCAAGCCGGTCCCGCTGTCGCTCAGCTTCGGCAAGACGTTCACCGCGCGGGTCCCGGAGGCGTACGAGCGGCTGCTCACGGACGTCCTGGCGGGCAACCCGACCCTGTTCATGCGCCGCGACGAGGTGGAGGCCGCCTGGCGCTGGATCGACCCGATCCTGTCGGCCTGGGAGTCGTCCGCCGACCTGCCCGAGCCCTACCCCGCGGGGACGACCGGACCCGCGGGCGCCCACGAACTGCTCGGCCGCAGCGGTCGTGCCTGGCACGAGGAGGAAGCGTGACCGTGCGCGCCTTCAGACACAGCGACCTCGGGTTCATGGGCCCGAAGAAGGAGGGACCATGAACCCCGTCGTCCAGGAGATCACCGACAGGATCGCCGAGCGCAGCCGCGCCAGCCGCGCCGTCTACCTCGAGCGGATCCGGCGCGACGGCGAGGCCGCCCGCGCGAAGGGCCCGGCCCGCGCGCACCTGGGCTGCGCGAACCTGGCGCACGGTTTCGCCGCCGCCTCCGCCGAGGACAAGCCCGCCCTGCGGGGGACGGCCAAGCCGGGCGTGGCGATCGTGACCAGCTACAACGACATGCTCTCCGCCCACCAGCCGTACGAGACGTACCCGGCCGAGCTGAAGGCGGCCGTGCGCCGGGCGGGCGGGGTGGCGCAGGTGGCGGGCGGGGTCCCGGCGATGTGCGACGGGATCACGCAGGGGCGTCCCGGTATGGAGCTGTCGCTCTACAGCCGCGACGTGATCGCCATGGCGACCGCGATCGCGCTGTCGCACGACATGTTCGACGCGACGCTGCTGCTGGGCGTGTGCGACAAGATCGTGCCGGGGCTGCTGATCGGGGCGCTGCACTTCGGGCACCTGCCGGCGATCTTCGTCCCGGCGGGGCCGATGACGTCCGGGCTGCCGAACAAGGTGAAGGCGCGAACCCGCCAGCTCTTCGCCGAGGGGAAGGTCGGCAAGGACGAGCTGCTCGACGCCGAGGCGAAGTCCTACCACTCCCCCGGCACCTGCACCTTCTACGGCACCGCCAACTCCAACCAGGCGCTGATGGAGGTCATGGGCCTGCACCTGCCAGGCTCGACGTTCGTCAACCCGCACACCGAACTGCGGCACGCGCTCACCGAGGCGGCCGGGCGCAGGGCCGTGGAGATCACCGCGCACGGCGGCGAGTACACGCCGGTCGGCGAGCTGGTGGACGAGAAGGCGATCGTGAACGCCTGCGTGGCGCTGCTGGCCACCGGCGGGTCCACCAACCACACGCTGCACCTGGTGGCCATGGCCGCCGCCGCCGGGATCGTGCTGACCTGGGACGACCTGGCCTGCCTGTCGAAGGCGGTGCCGTCGCTCACCCGGATCTACCCCAACGGCCAGGCGGACGTGAACCACTTCCGCGACGCGGGCGGCATGCAGGTCCTCATCGGCGACCTGCTCGACGAGGGCCTGCTGCACGCCGACGTGCTGACCGTGGCCGGGCGCGGGCTCGACCGCTACCGCTCCGCTCCCTCGCTCCAGGACGGCACGCTGGCCTGGGCCGAGCTGTCCGGCGGCAGCACCGACCCGGACGTGCTGCGCCCGGTGAAGGAGCCGTTCGCGGCCGACGGCGGCATCCACATGGTCAGCGGCAACCTCGGCACGGCCGTGAGCAAGGTGTCGGCGGTCAAGCCCGAGCACCTGGTGATCGAGGCCCCGGCCAGGGTCTTCGACGACCAGCTCGACCTGCTGCGCGCGTTCGAGGCGGGCGAGCTGGACGGGCAGGACTTCGTGGCGGTCATCCGCTACCAGGGGCCCAGCGCGAACGGCATGCCCGAGTTGCACAAGCTCACGCCGCCGCTGGCCGTGCTGCTCGACCGGGGGCAGCGGGTGGCGATCGTCACCGACGGGCGGATGTCGGGCGCGTCCGGCAAGGTGCCCGCGGCCATCCACCTGTCGCCGGAGGCGGCCGACGGCGGGCCCATCGCGCTGGTGCGCGAGGGCGACGTGATCAGGCTCGACTCCGCGGCGGGGACCCTGGAGCTGCTGGTCCCGGCCGAGGCGCTGGCCCGCCGCTCGCCCGAGGGCCGTCCGCTGAGCGACGCCCAGTGGGTCGGCACGGGACGCGAGCTGTTCGCGGCGTTCCGCCGGATGGCGGGGCACGCCGAGCAGGGCGCGGGCATCTTCGGCGTGAGCGGCGCCGAGTCGCCCGAGCACGGCCCCGGCCTCGGCTTCGCCGCCGAGGCGGGCGCGTCGCACCTGGAGTCCGGCGCCCCGCGGCCCCAGCCCGCGGGAGTCCCGGGATGAGCGTGGTGAGCGCGTTCGCGTTCCCGTGGCTCGTCGCCGACATCGGCGGCACCAACGCCCGGTTCGGGCTGGTCACCTCGCCGGGGGCGCGGCCGTCGCACGTCGCGGTCCTGGCGGGGGCCGACCATCCGTCCCTCCCCGAAGCCGTAGCCGCCTATCTCGCGGAGCTCGCGGGCGGAGTGCGGCCGGGGGCGGCCTGCCTGGCCGTGGCGGGGCCCGTCGAGGGCGAGCGTTACCGGCTGACGAACTCGGCCTGGGCGGGGTCGGTCCGGGAGCTGGACGTGCCGTTCGCGGCGCTGCTCAACGACTTCGAGGCGCTGGCCGTGTCGCTGCCCCACCTCGGCGGCGACGACCTGGTGTCGCTCGGCGGCCCCGACCCCTCGTACGGGGTCAAGGCGGTGCTCGGGCCCGGCACGGGGCTCGGGGTGGGCGGGCTGGTGCCGTCCGGCGAGGGCTGGACGCCGATCCCGGGCGAGGGCGGGCACGTCACCGTGCCCGTCCAGGACGAGCGGGAGCTCGAGCTGGTCAGGGCGCTGCGGGCGCAGGGCCTCGGGCACGTGGTCGCCGAGCACGTGCTGTCGGGGCCCGGCCTGGCCCGGCTGCACCGGGCGCTGGCCGCGGTCAACGGCGTCAGCGCGCCCGTGCTGAGCGCGTCCGACATCGTGGCCCGCGTCGACGACTCGCTGTGCGCGGAGACGGTCGAGGTGTTCTGCGGGATGCTCGGCAGCTTCGCCGGGAATGTCGCGCTCACTCTCGGCGCGCGCGGGGGCGTCTATCTGGGGGGCGGGGTGCTGCCCCGTATCGTGGACCGCGTGCGAGCGAGCGACTTCCGCGCCAGATTCACGGCCAATCCAGATATGTCCGGATACCTGGCGGCCATCGCGACCACGCTGATCGTCGCGCCGCAACCGGCGCTGACCGGCGCGGCCGCCTGGCTGGCGCAGCTCGCCGCCAGGGAGCTGGTCGGGTGACACCGGCCGCACCGCTGCCGGACGCCGCGACGTGGCGTCCGGCGGACCACCGGACCGCTGGTGAGCACCGCGAACCGCGGCCCATGAACCATCGCACCGCTGCGGCGACATCGCCCGCGGCGGCCGACGAAGCACCGCACCCGCCGAGGACTGCCGGCGGGAGCGGCCGATGAGGAGAGACGTTCCATGAGCCTGCTCGATCTCGCCCCCGTGATCCCCGTCGTGGTGATCGACGACGTGGAGACCGCCGTGCCGCTGGCGCGGGCGCTCGTCTCCGGCGGCCTGCCGGCCATCGAGGTGACGCTGCGGACCGCCGTCGCGACCGAGGCCATCCGCCGGATCGCGGACCAGGTGCCGGACGCCGTCATCGGCGCCGGAACCGTCCGGAACTCCCGCGACATCGCGGCATCGGTGGAGGCCGGGGCGAGGTTCCTGGTCTCGCCCGGCACGACCCAGGCCCTGATCGAGGCGCTGGACGCGAGCGGCGTCCCGTACCTGCCGGGCGCGGCGACCGCGTCCGAGGTGATGGCGCTGGCCGAGCGCGGCGTCAAGGAGCTGAAGTTCTTCCCCGCCGAGGCCGCGGGCGGCGTGGCGTACCTGAAGTCGCTGGCGGGCCCGCTGCCGGACGTCCGGTTCTGCCCGACGGGCGGCATCAAGCCCGCCACCGCGCCCGAGTACCTGGCGCTGCCGAACGTCGGCTGTGTCGGCGGCACCTGGCTCACCCCGGCCGACGCGCTGGCCACCGGCGACTGGGCGCGCATCGAGAAGCTGGCCTCGGAAGCGGCCGCCCTGCGCTGACCGGGGTACCGGACGGCCCGCCTGGGTAGGTCAACGGCACCGAAACCGCAGCTCCGGGAAGCCCCTGCCGCTCCTCGGCAAGCGAAGGGGGCCGTCATGCCGGGGTCAACAGCGCAGCAGGACCAGCCGTACGCGCCGCGCACCGCCCAGCCGGGCAGCCTCGAACGGGGGCTCGACATCCTGTTCACGCTGAGCAGGGCCACCCGTCCGCTCAGCCTGGCGCAGCTGTCGAGGAACACGGGGCTGCCGAAGTCCACGGCGCACCGGATCCTGGGCGTGCTCTGCTCGCGGACGCTGGCCAGGCGGGAGGGCACCGGCTACCTGCCGGGCGCGCTGCTGGCCGACCTGGCGGGCGCGGGCAGGGGCCGGATCCCCGGATCGCGCAGGGCCGTCCTGCCGTACCTGCTGTACCTGTACGAGACCACCCGCCAGACGGTGAACCTGGTGGTGCCGTCGGGGCTGGAGGCGCAGTACGTCGAACGGCTGTACGGGCACAACAGGATCGACTCGCTGTCCGACGGCGTCGACCGGGCGCCGCTGCACTGCACGGCGACGGGCAAGGCGCTGCTCGCCTACGACCCGTCGCTGCGGCGGTCGCTGGTGGAGCAGGGCGCGCCCGAGCGGATGACCCGCCGCACGATCACCAGCCTGGCGGCGCTGGACCGCGAACTGGCCCAGGTCCGCAGGTACGGCGTGGCGTACGCGCAGGAGGAGTACACCGAGGGCGTGTCCTGCGTGGCGGCGCCCGTCTTCGGGCCCGGCGGCCGGATCTGCATGGCGGTGGGGGTGGCGGGCCCGGCGTCCGTGGTGCCGTTGGCGCGGCTCGGCATCTCGGTGCGCGGCGCGGCCCAGGCCATCTCGGCGTCCCTCTGCCGGGGGGACGAGACGTTCCGATGACCGGAACGCCCGCCATCGGTTGACCGAAAGCGTTCCACTCGGCGAAACGCCGATTCCCCGGCCCCGGCCTCAGGGGCTCCCATCGTGGGCATGACCACAACACCAGCCCGGACCGGCGCCCTCGACCGGCGGCACCGCGGCCACCCGGGCGAACGCGCCGGGACGCCCCGGCCGCTTCCTGGCCGCCCGCCGCGGCGGTGCCCCTCGGCGAGCGCGTGCCCCCGATGCTCCGGCCACTGAGGAGGCGCCCGCGGTCCGCCGGGCGAGAGCCCGGATGGCCCCGGAACCGCGGGCGCCGGCCGGCCACCCCCAGGGGCAGCCGGTGCCGAGGGGTAGGCGCGCGATCCACCGGACCGGCGAACCCGGACGCGCGCCTACCCTCCGGCGGACCGGCGAACCCGGACGCGCGTCTACCCTCCAGCGGACCGGCGAACCCCACCGACCCGCCGCCCCCGGGCGCGGGCGGGCCGTCCGGGTCGAGGAGGCGGTAGGTGCCCGGCGGGCTGCCCAGGGCGACCGCGCTGGAGAACCTGCGGCTCGCCGTCACGCTTTTCCTGATCGGAGTGCTGCGCGGCACCGTCGTCTCCTCCCGTCGCGCCCACGACCTGACGGCCAGGCTCGCCGTGCCGCGCCGCGCCCGCGCCCTGCTGGCCGGGCTGGAGCGCAAGTACGGCGGACGTCCCGTCCTGGTGCGCGGGCCGTCCGGGCCGACGCTGCTCGTCCTGTCGAGGCGGGACGTGCGGCGCGTCATGTCCGACCCCGAAGACGTCTACGTGTCCTCCGCGCTCGACTCGGGCTCCGGCGTGCATCGCCTGCACGACACGTTCACCGCCGTCGCGCGGGAGGAGGCGGCGTCGCTGGCCGGCGGCGTGGTCGGCTTCGACCGGCTGAACGCCGCCTGGCAGCGCGTCGCCCGGCGCTGCGTCTACGGCGCCGGCGCGGCAGGCGACGAGGAGTTGAGCGCGCTGCTCGCCGAGCTGCGACGGGAGGCCGGCAGGGTCGGGTTCAGCCGCGGGGCACGCCGCCGCCACGAGATCCTCTCGGGCAGGTACGACGCCAGGCTCCTCGACCACCTGCGCCGCGCCGAACCCGGCAGCCTGGCCGGGCTGATCGCCTCCGCGCCCCTCGGACCCGAACTGAACAGGCTCAGGCAGGCGGCGTTCTGGCTGATGGGGTTCAGCGTGACGGCGTCCGGGCTGCTGCAGACGCTGGCGCTGCTCGCCACCCATCCCGCGCAGCGGCACACCGCCGAGACCGACCCCGACTACCTGCGGGCCTGCCTGCAGGAGGGGCTGCGGCTGTGGCCTCCGGCGCCCGCGCTGTCGTGGGTGACCACCCGCGTCACCGACTGGTACGGCACCGCCGTGCCGGCGGGCACCACGGTGCTCGTCCCGATCGGGCTGGACCAGCACGGCGACGACCTGCCGTTCGTCCCCGAGATGTGGCTGGACGGGACGGCCTCCGACGAGCTGTGGGCCACGCCGTTCGGCGAGCGGTGCAAGGGGATGAAGCTGGCCCTGCTGGTGGGCACGGCCTTCCTGGACGGGATGCTCGCGCTCGCCCGTCCTGAGGCGGTCGGGAGGGAGTTGTCGCCGTCCCGTCCGCTGCCCTCCACGCTCAACCCGCTCCGCCTGCGGGTCGTGATGCTGCCCAGAACCCCCAGAAAGGACCCCGCATGACCGCACGCGGCATCACGATCCCCACGCCGGGACCACACGACAAGACCCCACACGACGTCACGACCACCGCACCAGGACCGCACGAGAAGACCCCACGCGACGTCACGATCAGCACGCCGGGACCGTATGGGAAGGCCGAGCGTGCGCTGCGGGAGGCGGCGGCGGAGCTCGCCGAGACCGCGGAGCGGATAGCGGCGATCGGCGACCGCGCCACCGCGATCCTGCTCGGCCCGGACCTCACCACCTCGGCGCCGCGCTCGCCCCGCACGGCCTGGCGCGCCCACCGCGCCCTCCTGCACGCCCTGCCCCACCCCCACGGCCTCGGCCACGCCCTGAGCCCCGTGCTCTCCCCCCTCCGAGACTCCAAGCCGAACGACCGAACCTCCGTCCCGGGCGAGTTGCTGGGTGGTCGGGGTGGCTGGGGTTCTCTGCTGGGCGGGGTGATCTCGTGGCTGCGGCCACCGGCCGGACGTGCGAGCCTGGCCGGCCGCGTGGCCGTCACCTCGCTGCGGTTGCGCGTCTCGGCCCTCACTCTGATCCACCCCGAGCTGGCCGGCGCCGACGCCCTCCTCGACGCCGTCGCCACCGGCAGGGACCCGGAGTCATCCGGCTTCCCGTTCCCCTGCGGAGGCGGCGCGATGCCGCCGTCGGTCGCGATGGTCGCCAGGGAGGTCGCGGCGACGCGGGCGCTGCTCACCGGCCACCCACCCGGCCGCTCCGGCGGCGGGTCCCGCCGTCCGTCCCTCGCCGGGCCGCCGCGGGGCGCGCTCGTCAGGACGGTCACCGGACGGGACGGCGGCGGGGTCGCGGCCGAACGCGTGCCGTTCGCGGCGGCGAGCGGCGAGGGCGGCCTGCTGGACTACCTGGGCAACATCGAGCGCCTCGGCGACGACGGCCGCGTCCTGCTCCAGGAGGTCCGGGCGGGCGGCACCGTCGGATACGTCCTCCAGGCCACCGACACCCGGGACCGCCCGGGTGGTGCGGCGCACGGGAGCGTGGGGCTGCCCGGTTCGCCGGAGGACCTGGGCGGGGCGGCACCCGACAGCGCGAGCCCGCCCGCGGCGGCGCACGGGCACGGCAACGCGAGGCTGTCCGCGGCGGCGCACAGGCACGGCAGCGCGAGACCGTCTGCGGCCGCGTACGCGCAGGGACTGGCCGAGGCTGTCGCCGACTTCGGGGTGCCGGACGGGGCCCTGATCGCGCTCATCGGCCACGGCGAGGGCGGAGCCGCCGTGCTCGGCCTCGCGCGGGACGCGGAGTTCTGCTCCCGGTACCGGGTGACGCACGTGGTGTGCGTCGGTGCGCCCGTCGGCGGCACGCCCTGCGCCGACCCGCGCACCTGGGTCGCGTCCGTCAGCAACCGGCACGACCTGGTCCCCGCGCTGGACGTCCTGGCGGCCGGGGCCCGCCTCGGCCCGCCCCCCGGCTGGTACACCGTCGGCTACACCGACCCCGCCCACACCTTCCCCGGCTGCCACCACGTCTCCGCCTACCTGGCCGGCCTCCGCGACGACCTGCCGGTCACCCGTCTCCTGCTGGAGCGGCGGCTGGCGGCCTACCGTGGGCCGGTGACGCGCTCGCAGGCGTACCAGCTCGGGAACCGTCTCCGGCCGCCCGCCGGCTCCCGGTTCCCGAGCGTCGCGACGGGCCGCGCCGGCACGTCCGCGGGGCCGGTCGAGCAGCCGCTCAGGCAGGCGGCGGCGCGCGCCGCGGTGAGTCTCTTCGCCGCCGTCGCCGCGATCACGATCCGGTAAGGAGGAGGCCGTGGACGATCCCGCCGACACGCTGCGCAGGGACTCCGCCGAGCTGGCGGAGCTCGCCCGCCGCCTGCGCGATCTCGCCGTCAGGCTGCGCGCGGACGGAGCGGCGCCCCCCTGGTTCGAGGCCGTGCTGAACGGCCAGATCATGCGCTGCACGCTGGCCTCCGCCCACCTGGCGGACGCTGCCAGACGCGTCCAGGCCCACGCGGAGGCCCCGCGCCGACGTCCCATGGAGTGGTGATCGAATGGTGTGGGTCGCGCCATGGCACAACCAGCACAACACACCCAGCCCTCCGAGCCGGCGTCCCGTGGAGCGTGCGGCTCTACGTGATCGGTTGTCATGGTCCGGATGCCCGGAGGACACGGCCATCGTCGGGGTGCGGTGTGGCCGCGGGGCGCTCCAGGAGGCGTTCTCCTGGTGGCCGTGACGCGTCCTGTACAGTACCCGTCGTGCGTGATCAACACATCCGGGCAGGTCGCGATGGTGCACGTCGGCGAAGCGGCTGACGGCCGCGTGCGGGTGGTGGTCTCCGGCGGCCGGGTGGCGTCCTGCCGGGTGGATCCGCGAGCGCTGGCCCTGACGCCGGAGGAACTGGCCGGGCACGCGCTGGAGGCCGTGAACGCCGCCCTGGACGACGAGCACACCGAGCAGTCCGGGCAACCGCCGGTCATCGACCCCCTGGCGCTGGCCGGGCAGTTCCGGGAGATTCGCGACGACGTCGCGGCGCGGGCGGAGGACATCACGGCCGCGATCCAGGAGAGCGCCTGGCGGCTACGTCAGGAGGCGGAGGTTTCCCTCGTTGTTCCACGGCTGGATCTCGGGCCCGCCTTCGACCGGCTCGCCGGGGTGCTGGAGGCCATCGGCCAGGCGGCCGGCGACGCCGCCGAAGTCTCCGGCGAGGGCGTGGCCGCCGGAGGGCTCGTCCGGGTGGTCTGCCGGCCGGCGCCGCGGCTGGACTCGGTGACCATCCGGCCCCGGGCGATGCGGAACGCGGCGGAGCTCGGCGATGGCCTCATGACCGCCGTGAACCTGGCACTGGACGACCTGGCGGCCCGCACCCGGGAGTGCCAGCAGGCCGCGGGAGCCGATCCCGAGCAGATCGCCGCCCGGATCGCGGATCTGCGGGAGTCGGGCGTCGCGGAGATGCGGGCCTACGGGCAGGCGCTGAGTGATCTCATGGATAGTATCGGGCCCCTGGACTCAACCGGGGACTGAGACAGGACGTACGACATGGCTGCCGAACTCGAAGTCGATCATGCGCTGCTGGCACGGTACGCCGACGGGCTCGGCGACGCGCACGCCCGCACCCGGGCGACCGTGCGGGCGTACCTGGCGGAGATGGCCTCCTTCGGCCGTCCCTGGGGCGTCAACAACGAGGTCGGCCAGGCGATCGACACGTGCTTCGGCGCCGTGCACGAGGCGTACACACAGTGCCAGCAGGACAACCTGGGAGATTACGCCGCCTACCCCGAGACCCTGCACAAGACAGCCGTCGTTCACCGGTCGGCGGAGGACGCCTCGATGGCGCCGATCCACGACCCCCTGGAAAGGACCGGATGGCATGGGCCTCCAACCTCCTGACGGACAACTCTCCGTCGTGGCCGCCTTCCTGGGGTCGATCTTCCCCGACGGCGACGAGGACCTGGTCGCGGCCATGGGCAAGGTCCCCGGCCGGTACGCCGACCTGATGCGCGAGCCGCTGGCCGACGGGAAGGGGTTCGCGCAGGCCATCGTCGCCACCAGCAAGGGAGACGACTTCACGGCCTTCGCCGAGCACTTCGGCCAGCCGCGGGGCGCGAGCGAGAACCTCGAACTCGCCACCACCGGCACCCGGGTCGTCGGCCTCGGCCTCCAGGTCTGCGCGGCGATCGTGCTGGCGCACAAGGCCCTCACGCTGTACCAGTACGGCGTCACCGCGGCCGCCCTCGCCTCCTCGGGCGGAGCCGGTGGCGCGCTGCTCCCCGTGGTGCGGCAGGCGGGGCGGCGCTGTCTCGACCTGACGACCTACGCCGCGGCGGACGCCGTGCGCCGCTGAACCACGGAAAGACGGGCGGGATGGGGGGTTCCAAAGTCGGTCTCGGCCTGGCACAGCAGGGCTTGTTCCGGGCGGCCGGGGCGTTGTTCAGGACCCGGGGCGCCCAGGCGGTCCTCGGCGCGGCTCGTGGCGCGGGCGTCGGTCTGAGGCGGTCACTGGATGCCGGGGTCGGCGCCTGGCAGCGGTCGCGGAGCTATGCCGCGCGGGTCCGGACAAAGGACCCGATCGACGTGGCCAGCGGAGAGGTGGTGCTCCAGCAGGTCGACGTGGAACTGCCCGGCGTGCTGCCGCTGGAGCTGGAACGCACGCACGTGTCGTCGTACCGGGCCGGGCGGTCGTTCGGGGTGTCGTGGGCGTCAACGCTGGACCAGCGGCTGGAGTTCGGCGACAACGGTGTGTACTTCGCCGCGGCGGACGGCATGGTGCTCGCGTACCCGCCGGTGCGCGAGACCCCGGTGCTGCCCGAAGCCGGGCCGTGCTGGCCGCTGGCGGCGGACGCGGAGGGCGGCTACACGGTCACGGACCCGCAGGCGGGACAGACGCTGTGGTTCGCCCCGGACGACGGCAGGATCATGGCCGCCGGTGACCGCAACGGCAACCGGATCGACTTCGACTACGACCCCGGCGGGCGGCTCACCGGCATCCGGCACTCCGGCGGTTACCGGATCGCCGTGCACACCGACGACGCCGCCCGGGTGACGGCCCTGCGGCTGGTGTCCGGCGGCCAGGATCTGGACCTCGTCCGGTACGCCTACGACGACGCGGGCCACCTGGCCGAGGTGTACGACTCCACCGGCCACCCGCTGCGTTTCGACTACGATCCCGAGGGACGGCTGACCGGCTGGACCGACCGCAACGGGCACTGGTACCGATACGTCTACGACGAGCGGGGACGTGGCGTCCGCGGGCACGGAGACGGCGGCTTCCTCGACGTCACGCTGGCCTACGGGGACCTCGTCACGGTCATGACCGACTCGCTCGGGAACCGGACGAACTACCACCTCAACGACTCAGGACAGGTGGTCGCCGAGACCGGCCCGCTGGGACACACCACCCGGTCGGAGTGGGACGAACGGGACCGGTTGCTGTCCAGAACCGATCCGCTGGGCCGTACCACCAGGTGCTCCTACGACGGGGCGGGGAACCTCACCGCGGTCGTCCGCCCCGACGGGCGGCGGATCACCGCCCGCTACAACGATCTCGGCCTCCCTGTGGAGGTCACCGACGCCGACGGCACGGTGTGGCGGCAGGAGTACGACCCGCGCGGCAACCTCGTGACGCTGACGGACCCGGCCGGCGCGACATCCCGGTACGCGTACGACGAGCGGGGCGGGCTGTCGGCGGTCACCGATCCGCTGGGGGCGGTGACCCGCGTCGTGAACGACGACGCGGGCCTGCCGATCAGCGTCACCGACCCGCTCGGCGGGACGAGCCGCTGCGCCCGCGACCCGCTCGGCCGGGTGACCGAGGCGCTCGACCCGCTCGGCGGCGTCACCCATCTCACCTGGACGACCGAGGGCCGCCTCACCTCCGTGACCCTGCCCGGCGGAGAGACAGAACGCTGGTCCTACGACGGCGAGGGCAACCTCGTCACGCACGTGGACGCCGCGGGCCGCGTCAGCCGTACCGAGTACGGGCCCTTCGACGTGCCCACCGCCCGGATCGAGCAGGACGGCGCCCGCGTGACGTTCGGCTACGACACCGAGCTGCGGCTCACGGCCGTCACCGACCCGCGCGGGCTGGTGTGGCGCTACGTCTACGACCCGGCCGGCAACCTGGTGCAGGAGACCGACTACAACGGCCGGGTGCTCGGTTACGCCTACGACGACGCGGGCCTGCTGGCCGAGCGTGTCAACGGCGCGGGCCAGACCGTCCGCTACACCCGCGACCCGCTGGGCCACGTGGTCGAGCAGCGCTCCGGCGACGAGGTCGCGACCTTCGGCTACAGCGTCACGGGCCGGCTGGTCAGCGCGGTGAACGCCGACGCCGAGGTCAGGTTCGAGCATGACGCGCTCGGCCGGGTGGTGGCCGAGGTGTGCAACGGCCGCCGGATCGAGTCGGCCTACGACGCGGCGGGCCGCCGCGTGCTGCGCCGCACGCCGTCCGGCGCGGAGGCGGCCTGGGAGTACGACGCCGCGAGCCGGCACGTCGCTCTGCACACGGCGGGCCGGACCCTGAGCTTCGCGTACGACGCCTCCGGGCGGGAGACCAGCCGCCGGATCGGTCCCGGCGCGACGCTCGTCCAGGACTGGGAGCCCGGTGACCGGCTCGTCCGCCAGACCCTGCGGGGCACCGGCATCCTCCAGCAGCGCACCTACTCCTACCAGCCGGACGGGAACCTCGTCGGCACCGAGGACCGCACGATCGGCGCCAGGCACTTCGAACTGGACGCCGTCGGGCGGGTGACCGGCGTCCAGGCGGCGGGGCGGCACGAACGCTACGCCTACGACGCCGCCGGTGGCCTCGTCCACATCGACCGGCCCGGCGGCGACACTCCGGGCGCGCACGAGTACGCGGGCGCGCGGCTCCGCTCGGCGGGGCAGGTCCGCTACGAGTACGACGGCCAGGGCCGGGTCGTCCTGCGGCGGCACACGGACGGCTCCCCGCACTGGCGCTACGACTGGGACGCCGACGACCGGCTCGTCGGCGTCACGACCCCCGGCGGGCGGCGCTGGCGCTACCGGTACGACGCGCTGGGACGCCGCGTCGCCAAGCAACGGCTGGCGCCCGGCGGCCGCACCGTCGTCGAACAGACCGACTACACCTGGGACGACGCCACGCTCGCCGAGCAGGCCACGGTGGCCGTGCCGGGTGCCGCCGCACGCACGATCACCTGGGACTACGAGCCCGATGGCGTCCGGCCGCTCGCCCAGACCGAGCGTGACGGGTCCGGGCGGCGGTTCTACGGCGTCGTCACCGACCTCGCCGGCTCCCCGGCCGAACTGGTGGACGACGCCGGCGAGCCGGTCTGGCGGCACGTGCCCACGCTGTGGGGAGGTGGCGTCCCGCAGGCCCGCGAGGGGGTGGACTGCCCGCTCAGGTTCCCCGGCCAGTACTTCGACGCGGAGACCGGCCTCCACTACAACAACCGGCGCTACTACGACCCCGCCACGGCCCGCTACCAGAGCCCGGATCACCTCGGCCTGGCCCCTCAACTCGACCCGTACGCCTACGTCGCCAACCCGCTGACCTGGGCCGACCCGCTCGGCCTCGCACCCTGCCCGGTGTTCTTCAAAGATCTGGCACTCAAGTTCGGTCACTGGCGGCAGAAGGGGCCGCGCTGGGCCGTCGCCCTGCAACTGGCCAAACACGACAACCGCACGCTGAACCGCAACCTCAGCGGAACGGCCCCGGCGGCCAACGCCACGGTCCGCGACCTGCTGGACCTGAAGGCGGGCAACCCGCAGTACGCGGGCAGGGCGGCGGGCGCGTCCAGGCGCGCGGACGCCGAACTGCTGCAGTCGGTCTTCCGGCCGCGCGACGGCCAGTACATGGCGGTGCACCCGAGGTATCCGGGCACGATCCTGCAGGGCAACCACCGGCGGCTCGCGCTCATCCGCCGGGCGGAGGACCCCGAGTCGGAGATCACCCTGGACACCCCGGTGTTCGTCAACAACTTCAGGAGGCGCTGATGCGCATCTTCGGCGGCCGGAAGTGGCCGAGCCTGGACCTCTACTCGCCTGGCGGCCGGGGTGACATCAAGAAGCCGTCCCTGGCCGACTACGAACGACTCGCGCGGAACGCCCGCGAGCAGGGCCGGTCCGCCGTCGGGCGGCCGGGCTGGCTGGCCGCCCACGGGGACCGGGTCCGGTCCCTGTTCGCGGTGGTCTTCGGCACGGAGGGGCCGGGGGTGTACCGGTGCCTGGTCACCGCCGTCCTGGACGACGGCTCGGGAGGAAGCTTCACCCTCGACATGTCCCACGCGGACTTCGACGCCCTGCCGGACGTCACCGCGGACGAACTGGTGGGGATGGCGCACCTCTACCTGGCGGAGATGCCCCCCATCGACCTCGACCCGGACCAGCGGGAGACCTGGGAGCACCCGGAGTAGGACACCGGCCGGCGAGCTCAGGCGGCCAGGTCGACGGTGGTGAAGTCGATCTCCTTGAGTTCGGAGCTGAACGCTGCCGGGCTGCTCGGCGATCTCGTCGTCGGTGAAAAAATATGTTGGTATTATTTTTTCATGACAAGGCATGCAGATCCGGACACGCGGCGCCTGCAGATCGCTGAAGCGCTGATGAGCACGCTGTCCGAGCGCGGGCTCGGCAGTACCACGTTGGCCGACGTCGCGGCGGCGGCCCAGGTGTCGGTGGGCCTGGTGCAGCGGTACTTCCGCTCCAAGGACGAGTTGCTCATCTTCGGCATCGAGCACGTCTACCAGCGTGCCGCCGAGCGCGTAGGGCAGGTGCCGATCACCGTCCCCGTGCGTGACGTCGTGATGCGGCTGATGGAGACGTTCCTCCCGTTGGACCGGGAGCGGGAATCGGAGCTCAGGGTCTGGCTGAACTTCCTCCAGGCGTCGCTCACCAATCCGAAGATGGCCGCCATCCACCAGGCCGCCACCTCCGACCTGCTCGACGGCGTCACCGACGCCCTGGCGGCCGCCCAGCGCTCGGGCGAGCTGGCCGCCGCCCTCGCCCCGGAGGCGGAGGCCGCGGCGCTCGTGGCGTTCGTGGACGGCCTGTGCCTGCACCACGCCACGACCGGCCCCGGCTACGACGCCGAAAGCATGCGTGCGGCCCTCGCCGGCTACCTGGAACGACTGTTCGGCCAGGGGACGGGCGCGTGACTCCTGCACTCGCGCTGGCGCTGGCCGGGCTCAGCCTGATCGACAGCACCAGCTTCGGCACCCTGCTGATCCCCATCTGGCTGCTGCTGACCCCTGGACGGCTGCGCCTTGGCCGCATCGTCGCCTACCTGGCGACGGTGGCCGTGTTCTACTTCTGCGTGGGCGTGCTGCTCACGCTGGGAGCCGATGCCGTACTGACCGTAGTGCGCGCTGCCGTCGCGACCATCCCGCCGCCGGCCCTGAAGGCGGGGCAGCTTGCCCTCGGCGTCGCGATCATCGCGTTGAGCTACTGGCTGGAGGCCAGGGCCCGGCGGCAGGAGGGCAGCCCGGGCAAGGTCCAGCGGTGGCGGGCGAGGGCGATGTCGGGCGGCGGCAGCGCCCGGAGCCTGATGAGCCTGGCGCTGCTGGCGGCGTTGCTGGAGGTGGCCACGATGCTGCCCTACCTGGCGGCCGTGGGCGTGATCGCCAACGCCGACCTGGGCTGGCAGCTCACCGGGGCCGCGCTCGCCGGATACTGCCTGGTGATGACGCTTCCCGCCCTCGTGCTGGCCGTCGCCCGCCTGACCGCCCACCGGGCGGTGGAGCCGCTGCTGCAACGGACCAACGACTGGCTGACCAGGAACCTCGCCCGAGTCCTTGGCTGGACCGTGGGCGGCCTCGGCATCGCCGTGGCCCTCAACGCGGTAGCCAGCCTGCTCCTGGAGAGCTGAACGGGTCGCGTTCGTACTCATCGTCAACCCGATGGCGACCAGAACCGACCACGGCCGGCGGGCGGTCCGCACCGCGCCGGCCGGCTACGTGAATCCACTGTTCGAGGAGGAAGTTTCGTGAGTACCCCGGATCGTCGCGCCGTACTGGCCGGCATGATGGGCGGCCTGGCCACCACTGGCATCGGCGGCTTGGCCGGCCGGCCTCAGCCGGCGGCCGCGGCCACGCCTACCGGCTGGCCCCCGCCGATGCCGGCGGCCAAGGTCGGCCCCCGCGACACCCGATATCCGGACCTGGTCGCCAGGGGCGCCAACCAACGGTTCCGGAGTACGCCGGAGTACGTCCATCTGGCCTCGTCCACCGATCAGGTCGTCGCCGCGGTCGCCGAAGCGGTGAAGGCCGGAAAACGCGTCGCGGTACGCAGCGGCGGGCACTGTTTCGCCGATTTCGTCGACAACCCGGCCACTGAGGTCATCATCGACTTGGCCGGGATGACCGGCATCTGGTACGACGCCACCCGCCGGGCGTTCGCGGTCGAGCCCGGCGTCCAGCTCGGGGAGCTGTACCGGCGGCTGTTTCTCGGGTGGGGGGTGACCGTCCCGCTCGGCAGCTGCCCGGAGGTCGGGGCCGGCGGCCACATCATGGGCGGTGGGCACGGCGCGATGTCACGGCTGCACGGGCTGGGCGTCGACCACCTGTACGCCGTCGAGGTCGTGACCGTCGACGACGCCGGCTCGGTCCGGGTCACCGTGGCCACCCGCGAACCGGACGATCCGAACCGCGACCTGTGGTGGGCGCACGCCGGCGGTGGTGGCGGCAATTTCGGGGTGGTGACCCGGTACTGGCTGCGTACCCCCGGCGCGACCGGCGACGATCCGCGGCACCTGCTGCCGCGGCCGCCCGCGCGGGTGCTGGACTTCAAAGTGCTGTGGGGGTGGGACTCGCTCGACCACGAGTCGTTCACCCGGCTGGTGCGCCAGCACGGCCGATGGCACGCCGAGAACAGCGCGCCGGGTTCACCCGGCACCGCGCTGCACAGCGCGTTGCTGCTGTTCGGGACCAAGCTCGGCGCGGTCATTCTGAGTGGTCAGGTGGTCGGCCCGGACGCCGAGCGCATCCTGGCGAGCTACGTCGCCGCCGTCACCGCAGGCACCACCGCGCCGCGTCAGCTCGAGAAGGCGTACCGGCCCTGGCTTGAGCACCAGGTGTCGGCCGGCGACAGCGAGGAGATCCTCGGCTCCCGCTTCATCGTCAAGACCGGGTACCTGCGCGACCGGTTCACCGACGCGCAGATCGAGGTGCTGTGGCAGGCTCTGTCCGCCAAACCCGAGGCCGGTCCGCAGGGCGCCGTGTGGCTGGTCGCCACCGGTGGCAAGGTCAACGCCGTCCGTCCCGGTGACACCGCCGTCGTAGAGCGCGACTCCATGCTCAAGGCCATCTACACCGCGTCCGGTTCGTCCGCCAGGGACGACGCCGCGCATCAGCGGTGGGTGCGCGACCTCTACCGGAAGGTGTACGCCGCGACCGGCGGCGTGCCGTCCCACGACGCGCGCAACGGCGGCTGCTTCATCAACTATCCAGACCCCGATCTGGCCGACCCGGCGCAGAACACCTCGTCGGTGCCCTGGCACGCGCTCTATTACGGGGCGAACTATCCACGGCTCCAGCGGGTGAAGCGGCAGTGGGATCCACGAAACCATTTCCGGCACACCCTGTCGGTACGACCGCCCCACTGAGTGCCCGACGCCGCCGGGGATCTTCGTAGCGCCGACGTCAGCGGTCTCACGCCACGCGCGCGGCCACCGGGTGGGTTCTTCCTCCGTTAGAGTCTTGGGGGAAACGGGCATGCCGGGCGGAGGATCGGTCGGTTTGAGTCGACGGGATGACGACGGCGAGAGGACAGCGACGTTGGGGCAGCAGGGGCGCTCCGCAGGCACTCCGCTGACGCCAGAGGACCCGCCGGCGATCGGCCCGTACGAGCTGGTCAGCCGCCTCGGATCCGGCGGCATGGGCACCGTGTACCTGGCCAGGAAGGCCGACGAGCCGGTGGTGGCGCTCAAGGCGATCCGCCGCGACTACGCCGCCGACCAGGTCTACCGGGCGCGCTTCCACGAGGAGGTGTCCAACGCCCGCAAGGTGGCCTCGTTCTGCACGGCCCGCGTCCTCGACCACGGCGAGCACGACGGCGTCCTGTACCTGGTCACCGAGTACATCGACGGCATCTCGCTGGAAGACCACCTGATCGAGCACGGCGCGCTGTCGCCGTCGGTGCTGCATTCGGCGGCGGTGGGAGTGGCCGCGGCGCTGACCGCGATCCACGCGGTGGGGCTGGTGCACCGCGACCTGAAGCCCGCCAACGTGATGCTGACGCTGGCCGGGCCGCGGGTGATCGACTTCGGGCTGGCGCGCTCGACGCACGTCGACTCGCGGCACACCAACACGGGCATGGTGATGGGGACTCCCGGCTGGATCGCTCCCGAGCAGGTCTTCGAGGGGCGCACCAGCCCGGCAGGGGACGTGTTCGCGTGGGGTTCGCTGATCGCGTACGCCGGTCTGGGCGGGCACCCGTTCGGCGAGGGCGACGCCTACGTGATGGCGGCTCGCGCCCGCACCGCCCCGCCCGACCTGCGCGGGCTTCCCGCGCCGCTCGACCGGCTGGTGGCCGCGGCCATCCATCCCGATCCCGCCCGCCGTCCCGCCGCCAAGCAGTTGCTGCTCGAACTGGTGGGCGCGGCCGACGAGCCCGCCGCGCAGCTCGCGGCGAGCCGCCACCTCACCAGCGCGTGGAACGCGTCGGAGTTCCCGCCGCTCGCCGAGTTCCCGCGCAACGCGCCGGGACGGCCGGCGCCCGCCGGCTCTCCGCCGCCCCGCCGTGCGCCGTCCCCGCCGCCCGTCCAGGTCCCGCCCGTGCCGCCGGGGCCCAGCCAGTCCGGACGCGCCCAGCCCGCCCGTCAGGGGCCCGCGCAGCCGCCGCAGGGCGGCTCCGCGCGCGGCCCGCTCCCCCACCAGACGGGACAGGCCCCACCGCCCCATCAGACAGGTCAGGTCCTGCTGCCCCATCAGACAGGTCCGGTGCCGCTGCCCAACCAGACAGGGCGGGGGCCGTCGCAGGGGTTGCCGCCTCATCAGACGGGCCAGGGGCCGCTGCCGCCGCGCGGCGCCGCGCCCTTCCCGCCCGCCAAGCGGAAGCGAGGCGTGTTCACCGGCTGCATGGCCGCGCTGGCGGCGGTCGTCCTGCTGTTCCTGCTGTTGATCGCCGTCATCGTCTGGCTGATCAGGTCGTCCAGCATGGCCGACGCGGGCAGCCCCGTCCAGGACGGGCGGCTGAGGTTCGCGGTCACCAGCAGCAGCTGCCCCAAACCTGCGAGAGCCGCCCCCGCGCGGACGTGCCAGGTGGCGGTGAAGGTGACCAACGTCGGCGACGAGGCGCGCGTCCTGTCCCCCGCCCAGCAGCAGCTGGTCGACGAGGACGACGCGCCGCACCCCGGCACCAAGCTGCTCGGCAAGGACGGCGCCGAGCTCGCGCCCGTCCAGATCGGGCCGGGCGGCTCCTTCACCGGCAAGCTGCTGTTCGAGCTGCCGAAGGACGCCCAGCCCGCCGAGCTGGAACTGCATGAGTCCGGCGCGAGCTCGGGCGCACGGGTCGCCCTGGGCTAGGCCGGGCTGCGGCCGTACGCGGCGCCGTCGGAGATGTCGATCTTGGACCGGTCGGGCAGCGCCATGGTCGCGGCGAAGCCGATCACCGCGCCGATGATCATGAAGATGGAGATCGCCTGCCAGCCGTAGTCGTGCAGCAGCCAGGTCGCGATGAGTGGCGCGGGGCCGCCCGCGATGACCGAGGAGAGCTGGTAGCCCAGCCCGGCTCCGCCGTACCTGAGCCCGGTCGGGAAGCTCTCGGCGATGAGCGACGCCTGCGGCCCGTACTCCATGGAGTGCTGGATCTGCGTGACCATCATCGTCAGCAGGATCACCACGGCGACGCCCGTGTTGAGCAGCGCGTAGTACGGGAAGGCGACCACCGCCAGCAGCGCCGCCCCGATCGCGTACAGCCGCCGGCGGCCGACGCGGTCGCTGAGATGGCCGAAGTACGGGATCGCGAACAGCTCGACGAAGGCCGCGGCGGTGACGGCGGCGAAGGCGAACGTCCTGGACATCCCGATGCTCGGGGCGGTGATGTAGGTGATGACGAAGGTGGTGTAGAGGTAGAACGGCAGCTGCTCGGAGACCCGCAGCAGCGCGCTGAGCACGACCTCCTTGGGGTGCCGCTTGACCACCTCGACCACCGGCAGCTTCGCCACCTGCCTGGTCTCCAGGAGCTGGGCGAACAGTGGCGTCTCCATCACCCGCAGGCGCACCCACAGCCCCACGGCGACCAGCACCAGGCTGAGCAGGAACGGGATGCGCCAGCCCCACTCCTTGAACGCGTCGCCCGCCGCGATCGCCACCAGCGACATGGCGCCGGTGCCGAGGATGAGCCCGATGGGCACGCCGACCTGCGGCCAGCTCGCCATCAGGCCGCGCCTGCGCTGGTCGCCCCATTCCATGGAGAGCAGCACGGAGCCGCTCCACTCGCCGCCGACCGCGATGCCCTGCAGGACGCGCAGCACGACGAGCAGGACGGGGGCGAGCACGCCGATGCTGTCGGTACTGGGGAGCAGGCCGATCAGCGCGCTGGAGACGCCCATCATGACCAGCGTGATGATCAGTGTGGCCTTGCGGCCGATGCGGTCGCCCCAGTGCCCGAAGATCGCCGCGCCCAGCGGCCGGGCGGCGAAGCCGACCGCGTAGGTGGCGAACGCCGACAGGGTGCCCGCGTAGGGGGTGGACTTGGGGAAGAAGACGTCGGCGAAGACGGTCGCCGCGGCCGTGCCGTAGAGGAAGAAGTCGTACCATTCGATGGCGGTTCCGACAACGCTGGCCGTTGCCGCCTTCCTGATCTGGGATCGCCGTTCCGCCGCCGGCAACCCGTTGCTCGCCGTCATGGGGGCCTCCCGGGTTTCCCGGTGGTTTACCCCTTTGGGGGCATCCATTACCGGTTAGACCGTCCCGGAGCTCCAGGCCCAGGCGGCGATGCCGACCCGGTTGGCGGCGTGCACCTTGCGCTGGACGTTGGCCACGTGCGTCTTGACCGTGCCGGGGCTGATGAACAGCTCGGCGGCGATCTCGGCGTTGGTGCGTCCGTGGGCGACGAGCCGGGCGATCTCCAGCTCGCGCCCGGTGAGCGGCTCCCCCGGCGGCTCCGCCTTCGGGGTGCGGAGGTGACGCAGCAGCCTGACGGTGACCTGCGGGCTGATCAGCGTGTCACCGGCCATCGCGGCCCTGACGGCCTCGACGAGCAGGACCGGGCCCGACCGTTTGAGCAGGAAGCCGCAGGCGCCGTCGCGCAGCGCGGTGTGGACGTAGTCGTCCTGGTCGAACGTGGTCACCACGATCACCCTGGTCTCGGACGCGAGCCGCCTGGTGACCTCCAGCCCGTCGAGCCTGGGCATCCGGATGTCGGCGAGCACCACGTCGGGCCTGAGGTGGCGGGCCAGGTCCACGGCCGCCTGCCCGTCGGCGGCCTCGCCGACGACCGTCATGTCGGGCTGGGAGTCGAGGATGAGCCTGAACCCGATCCGGACGTCGTCCTGGTCGTCGGCGATGAGGATGCGCGTCGTCATGCCGGGATCGCCGCCCTGACGCTCCAGCCGCCCGGCGTGGGGCCCGCCGACAGCGTGCCGCCCAGCACCTCGACCTGCTCGGCCAGGCCGACCAGGCCGAATCCGCCTCTGTCGGGCGCCTCGGAGTGGCCGCCGCCGTCGTCGGTGACGCGTACGAGCACCGTCGCGTCCTCGCGGGTCACCGTGATGTCGACGCGGGTCGCCCGCGTCGCGTGCCTGCGGACGTTGGTCAGCGCCTCCGTCACCACCCGGTAGGCGGTGGCGGACGTCTCGCGCGGCAGGTCCAGGCCCGGTTCGACGGTGAGGGACACCCGGGCCGACGGCGAGAACCCGTCGGCGAGCTGCGGCAGCGCCTCGATGCCCGGCACGTGCCTGCCCGCCGCCGCGCCCGGCTCGCCGTTGAGCATCTCCACCGTCCTGTCCATGGACGCCAGCGCCCGCTGCCCGGCCTCCTCGATGCGCCGCAGCGCGTCGGCCACCGGGGCGGGCAGCGGCCCCGGCACGAGCTGGGCGGCCTGCGCCTGCACCAGCATGCCGCTGACGTCGTGGGCCACGTAGTCGTGCAGGTCGCGGGCGAACGCGAGCCGCTGCGCCCGCCTCGCCTCGGCCACCGCGCGGCCGCGGGCGTGGTCGAGGGAGCGCAGGTAGAGGCCCACCCCGGCGACCGCGATCGCCAGCAGCGCCCAGCCCGCGCTCCCTCCCGCCAGCACGGACGGGTCGCGCCACACCCCCCGCACCAGCAGGGCCGCGACCGCGACGGCCGGCAGCGCGGCCGACAGGACCTGGCGTCCGGGGGCGCGGCGGGCCGCCCGCAGCACGAGCACGAGCAGCGGCGGCAGCTCGGCCAGCAGCCACGGCATGGTGTCGGCCTGCCTGCCGGTCAGCGGGTAGGCGGCGGTGATGGCGATCGACGCGGCCCCGGCCGCGGACGCCGCCCAGGCGACGGGGACGCGCGGCACGAACGCCGCGACCATCGCCGCCAGCGCGACCAGTGGCCCGATCAGGTCCATGTGCGGTGTGGGGCGCGCCGCCCCGTCCTCCTCTCGATCACGTGCGCGCTTCCTCGGGACGCGTGCGCCCGCTCGGTACGGACCAACCGTACGGAGCGGGCGGCTCGTGGCGCGACTCGGGGCGGGTCGAGGTCATGGGCCAAGCATCGAACCCCGGGACGTGTCATCACCTCCGCCGTTCGGGGGATTCGGCCGCCTCCCCGGGCCGCGGATCCGCCGAACGGCGGATGGGCCGGGCGGCCGGCCCGCCGGAAGGCTGGACGCCATGGACACGACACTGGACCGGACGGCCGCCCGCTGGCCCCGCCTGGCCGCCTACGCGGCGGGCGCGTGGTCTCTCCTGTACGGCGGGCTCGGGCTCTTCTGGGCGCTCGGCGGGCCGGGCTTCCCCTTCGGTGCGGGCGACGTTCCCGACGCCCGCGCCGAATCGCTGCTCGGCGACGCGACGGCGGCGGGCACCGCCCCCGTCATCGCCGCGCTCGGCCTCGCCGGCGCGCTGCTCTCGCTCGTGCTGGCCAGGACGCGCCCGCGCCCCTGGGTGCGGACGGCGGCGCTGGCGGCGGCCTGGGGCGCCGCCTTCACGCTGGTCGCGCTCGTCCCCGACGCCCGGATCATGACGGCGGTCGGCTACGCCCCGATCTTCCTGGTGGGGCTGCCGTTCGGCTGGCCGGACGCCGACTACTTCGCGCTCGGCTTCCCGTGGCCGGTGCGGAACCTGCTGATCTGCGTCCTCGGCGGGCTGCTGTGGGCCGCCGCCGCGCTGGCGTTCCAGCGGCGCACCGCCGGGGCGTGCGAGAGCTGCGGACGCTCGGCGGACAGACCCGCCACCTGGACCTCCCCCGCGTCGGCCGCCCGCTGGGGCCGCCGGGCCGCCTACACGGCGTTCGTCGTGCCGTTCTTCTACTCCGTCGTGCGGTGGGCGTGGGCGTTGAAGATCCCGCTGTTCTTCTCCGAGGGGGGCATCAGGTGGCTGCACGAGACGGGCCTGGCGTGGGCGGGCGCGGGCCTGGCGACGTTCGGGGCGCTCGGCGGCGTCCTCACGCTGGGCCTGACGCAGCGGTGGGGCGAGCGCTGGCCGCGGTGGGTGCTCGGGCTGGCGGGCAAGCGGGTGCCGCCCGCCGTCCCGATCACGTCCGCGGCGCTGGCCACAGTGGTGCTCGCCTCGGCCGGGACGGAGGCGCTGCGCATCATGCACTGGTCGAACCCGTCCGAGTGGCTGGTCAACCCGATGGCGTACTGGCCGATCTGGGCCGCCGCGCTCGGTGTGGCCACGTTCGGCTACTACCTGCGCAGGCGTGGCAGGTGCCGCCGGTGCGGGCTGGTCTGACCTGGTCACCGGGCGAGCAGGGCCGCCTCGGTGATGGGCGACTCGTGGGTGCCGGGGACGGTGCAGGCGTGCGCCCCGGCGATCGCGCCGAGCCGGACGCACTCGTCCAGGGACAGGCCGCGTAGCCGTCCGAACAGGAAGCCGGAGACGAACGCGTCGCCCGCGCCGTTGCTGTCGGCGACCGGGCCGGGCAGCGGCGCGGCCGGGAAGGCGCGGACGTCGCCGTCGCGGGTGAGCACCAGGCAGCCGTCGGCGCCGCGCGTGCACACGACCGTGTGCGCGCGGCCGTGGCGGATGATGTGGCGCATGGTGGCGGCCGGGTCGGGGAGCGCGGTGGCTGACAGGAAGACCAGGTCCGACTGGTAGGCGAAGTCCTTCTGGTAGTCGTCGGTGCCGTTCCAGTCGTGCAGGTCGGTGGAGACGGGCGTGCCGGCGAGGTCGGGGTAGACGTGGCGGGAGAAGTCGGTGATCGACAGGTGCGCGTGCCGGGCGCGCACGCCTGTGTAGAGCTCCGAGCGCCACCCCGGCGCCGGTGTTGCCGATCCTGTCGATCACCGGCGGCACCGCGTAGGTGTCGGCATCCGGCAGCGGCAGCCCCGGGACGTAGACCGTGGTGTCGACCCCCGCGCCGCCGATGACGAGGATGTCGTGCGTCACCGGTTCACCAGCGGCCCCGAGCCGGTGGAGCCGCGCACGACCAACTCCGGCTGGAAGACCAGCTCGACGTGCTTGGCCGGGGCCCCGTTGACCTCTTCCAGCAGGGTCTGGACGGCCGCCGAGGCCATCGCGCCGATCGGCTTGCGCACGGTCGTCAGCGGCGGGTCGGTGAACGCGATCAGCGGCGAGTCGTCGAACCCGACCACCGACACCTCCCCCGGCACGGACAGGCCCTTCTCCCGGCAGGCGCGGATCGCGCCGAGCGCCATCAGGTCGCTCGCGCACACGATTGCGGTGCAGCCCCGCGACAGCAGCTGCGCCGCCGCCGCCTGGCCGCCCTCGACGGAGAACAGCGAGTGCGCGATCAGGTCGTCGACCTCGGACGCGCCGAGCAGCTGCGCCATGGCCTGCCGGTAGCCGTCGATCTTCCTGATCACCGGGACGAACCTGCGCGGCCCCAGCGCCAGCCCGATCCGCTCGTGGCCGAGGTCGACGAGGTGCTGCACGGCCAGCCGCGCGGCGAGCCGGTCGTCGGGCGAGATGAACGGGGCGTCGATGTGCTCGTTGTAGCCGTCGACGAGCACGATCGGCAGGCCGCGGTCGGTGAGCCTGGTGTAACGGTCCATCCGGGCGGTGGTGTCGGCGTGCAGCCCCGACACGAACACGATGCCGCTCACCCCCCTGTCGACCAGCAGCTCGGTGAACTCGTCCTCGGGGGCGCCGCCGGGAAGCTGGGTGCAGAGCACCGGCGTGTAGCCGTGCTGGGTGAGCGCCTTCTCGATGGCCTGCGCGAACGCCGGGAAGATGGGGTTGTCGAGCTCGGGGGTGACCAGGCCGACCAGCCCGTTGCTGCGCTGGCGCAGCCGGGGCGGGCGCTCGTATCCCATGAGGTCGAGCGCGGTCATGACGGCCTGGCGGGTGGCGGACGAGACGCCCGGCTTGCCGTTGAGCACCCGGCTGACGGTGGCCTCGCTCACCCCTGCCTGGGCGGCGATGTCGGCGAGTCGCGCGTGCCCGCTCATGCGTGACCGTTCATGGCAGACACTTTACTTTCCGCCACGGTGCGGAATCGGGCATATCGGGGGCGTGCGACCGTGCGGGGAGACCGCCGGGCACGCGCGGCAGGCGGAGTGCGGCTTCGTGCCACCACATGGTCATCGTTTCACCCCCGGAACGTCCCGACCATGAAAGCCCTTGCCGCAACTTTACGCAAGTCCTTCCAGGCGGGATGTTTCCCGAGGTTCCATGAGGGGGACGACCGAAATCCTCGACCGAAATACCGCTGTATCGATTTCTTTATGACAAGGGTGGACATGTGGCGTTAAGGCGCGATGTACTACCTCTTCAATCAGCCCCGTCACAGGTGACACGCGTGCAAGGTGTGGGCCCATGAGCTCCGTCGTTCTCGACAAAGTGACCAAGGTGTATCCGGGCGGCTACCTGGCGGTCGACCGGATGACCCTGAAGGTGGAGAACGGTGAGTTCCTCGTCCTCCTCGGGCCGTCGGGCTGCGGCAAGTCGACCCTCCTGCGCATGATCGCCGGCCTGGAGGAGATCACCGAAGGGGACCTCTGGCTCGACGGCCAGCTCGCCAACCACCTGCCACCCCGCGACCGCGACGTGGCCATGGTCTTCCAGAACGGCGCCCTCTACCCGCACCGGACCGTGCGCGGCAACATCGCCTTCCCCCTGGAGATCGCCAAGTCGGACCCCGCGAAGGTCCGCGAGCGCGTCACCGAGTTATCCAAGGCCCTGCACATCGACGAGACCCTCGACCGCCGCCCCGGCACGCTCTCCGGCGGCCAGCGCCAGCGCGTCGCGATGGGCCGCGCGATCGTCCGCCAGCCCAAGCTGTTCCTGATGGACGAGCCGCTGTCGAACCTGGACGCGGGCATGCGCACCGAGCTGCGCATGGAGATCTCCGCGCTCGTCAGATCGCTCGGGGTGACCACCATCTACGTGACGCACGACCAGGTCGAAGCCCTCACGCTGGCCGACAGGATCGTCATCCTCAACCGCGGCGTGCTGCAGGACGTCGGCACCCCGGGCCAGATCTACAACGACCCGGCGACCGCGTTCGTGGCGGCGTTCCTCAACTCCCAGCAGCTCAACCTGCTCGCCGCCACCGTGCGGACCCCGCAGAACCAGTTCGTCATGCTCGACTTCGGGCCGCACCGGCTGACGCTGCCGTGGAGTGATCCGCGGGCGTACGCGATCTCGCAGCACACCGGCGGGCAGGTGCTGGTGGGCCTGCGACCCGACGGGCTGGCGCCCGTGCCGGAGTCCTACGACGGGCCGTCGTTCTACGGGCGGGTGCGGACGCTGGAGTACCACGGGCACGAGTGGCTCGCCTACATCGAGTGCGGGATGCCGCCCGTCCCCGTACCCGAACCGCCGGACCCGCGCGCCCGCACCAACGGCCACGCGAACGGTTCCGGCGGGCTGAAGAAGATGGTGCGGCGGCTGTTCTCCAGCCCCGAGGAGCCCCAGGACCAGGAGCAGGTGGGACAGAACGTGGGCGGCGGCTTCCACCGCCGCTCGGACCTGATCGTCCGCCTCGGCAACCGGCCGGCGTGGCGCGCCAACGACGCGGCCAAGGTGGGCGTCGACATGGGGCGCTTGATGATCTTCACCCCGGACGGCGCCCGCATCGACCCACCCCGCCGCTGACGCCGTCTCGCCGTCTCACCGTCTCGCAGGACTCTCTCCAGGCTCTCGTAGGGCTTTCTCCGGGCTTCTTGCTGGGCTTCTTTGTTGGCTTCCCTGCTGGCCTCTTGTCGCGCCAAGGCGGCGGGCGCGTCGTGATGCCGCCGTTCCGGCGGCTGTTCTCTGTGACGGCAGGCACGGGAGGGCCCAACCGCCGACCGGGGCCGAGGTCTTTCCAGGGGGACGGCCGGCAGGTGTGACGCCGCCGCGCCGTTACGACGCGTTCTCGGCCGTCGCCGAGGGCTTCCGCACCCACGGCCGTCCCCTCTCTTGACTAACCGGACCGCAGTCCATATCGTCTCACGCATAAGCGGACCATAGTCCGAAAGAGAGGAATGCGTCATGAGTCGGTTGCTGCACATTTCCGCCTCGCCGCGCGGCGAGGCGTCGATCTCGCTGGCCATCGCCGGCACCTTCGTCGAGGAGTACCGCCGGACGCACCCGGGCGACGAGGTCGACCACTTCGACCTGTGGGACGGGTCGCTGCCGGAGTTCGGCCCCGCCGCCGCAGGGGCGAAGATGACGGTGTTCGGCGGCGGGACCCCCGAGGGCGAGCAGGCCGACGCCTGGGCCGCGGCCGTGCGGACGTTCGAGCGGTTCGACTCCTACGACCGTTACCTGTTCAGCGTCCCCATGTGGAACGCGGGCGTCCCGTACAAGCTCAAGCAGTTCATCGACGTGGTCAGCCAGCCCGCGATGGTCTTCGACGTCCACCCGGAGACCGGTTACGGCCACCTGCTGACCGGCAAGCGGGCGGCCGTCGTGTACACCAGCGCCGTCTGGGGCCCCGGTCTCGGGCCCGAGTTCGGCACCGACTTCCACTCCACGTTCTTCGACGACTGGCTGCGCTGGGCCGGCATCACCGACATCCAGGACGTCCGGCACCACCCCACGCTGACCGGCGACTACGACCACGAGCGCAAGCAGGCCGACGAGCGGGCCCGCCAGATCGCCCGGACGTTCTAGCCCCGGGCTGCCCCGGCGTGGCAGGCGAGCCGTGTGTACTGTGGGGCCAGCAGTCGTGATCTAGGAGCTCCTGAGATGACCTTGTGGCAGGCCCTTGACGGAGCTCGCGTGTTCGACCTGGCACAGCCGATGCGCAAGGGCATGCCGCAGTCCCCCAACCATCCGCCGTTCCGGATGGTGCTGGAGCGCAGGCACGGCGACCTCGTCAGAGCCGACGGCGGATCGGCCGCGAACGAGGTCATCGTCACCGGCGGGCACGTGGGCACGCACGTCGACGCCCTCGCGCACGTGTCACACGACGGCCTCCTGCACGGCGGGCAGCCCACCGGGCCGGTCATGTCGCACGAGGGGTTCAGCAGCCTCGGCATCGACACGTTCGAGCCGTTCGTGGGCCGGTGCGTGCTGCTGGACGTCGCCGCCGCGCACGGGGTGAAGACACTGCCCGCCGGGTACGAGATCACCGCCGACGACCTGTCCAGGGCCGCCGGCGAGGTGGAGATCCGCCCGGGTGACGCGGTGCTGGTGGGAACCGGGTGGTCGCGGCTGTGGGCGTCCGGAGAGGAGTTCGTCGGGCAGCGCGACGGCGTCCCCGGGCCCGGGGCGGAGGCCGGCCGGTGGCTGGCGGAGCGGCGGCCGCGGGTGGTGGGCGGCGAGACGATCGCGTTCGAGCACATCGCCCCCGGGCGGGGGCACGCCACCTTGCCCGTGCACCGCATCATGCTGGTGGAGTCCGGCATCAACATCGTCGAGACCATGCGCCTGGACGAGCTGCTCGACGCGGGGGTGCGGGAGTTCCTGCTCGTGCTGAACCCGCTGCCGATCGTCGGCGCGACCGGCGCCCCCGTCCGGCCCCTGGCCATCGTGACCTGACGCCGGCCCATCACCCGAAACCCCGCGCCCTCACCGGACAGCACCCTGAACCACCGGACCGAGGCCCCGCGCCAGCGGGCGGTCCGAACCGTAGCTTGGAGCTCGATGACATACGTGCAGCGGCTGGCCGAGTTCGCCGTGACCTGCCGCGACCAGGGCATTCCCGCCGAGGTGCGCGACGACGTCGCCGGGCGGGTGCTCGACGTGCTCGGCAACTGCCTGGCCGCGTGCGCGGAGCCCGGCGGCGACGCCGGTCCCGCGGTCCTGCGGGCGGCGCGCAGGTGGGGCGGGACCCCCGAGGCCACCGCCACCGGCAGCGGGGACCGGCTGCCCGCGCCGTCGGCGGCGCTGGTCAACGGGACTCTGGCGCACGCGCTCGACTACGACGACACGCACCTGCCGTCCGTGCTGCATCCGAGCGCGCCCGTGGTGCCCGCCGCGCTGGCCGCCGCCGAGGCCGCCGGCGCGACGGGCGCGGAGCTGATCCAGGCGGTCGCGGCCGGCGTCGAGGTGTGCAACCGGCTCGGCATGGCGTCCTACCTGCCGGAGGCGCGCAACTCGCTGTTCTTCGAGAAGGGCCAGCACGCGACGTCGATCTGCGGCACGCTCGGCGCGGCGGTCGCGGCCGGGCTGCTGTTCGGCTTGACGGCCGAAGGGGTCGCGCACGCCGCCGGAGTGGCGGCCAGCATGGGATCGGGCCTGATCGAGGCGAACCGCACCGGTGGGACGATCAAGCGGGCGCACTGCGGCTGGGCGGCGCACGCGGGCGTGTCGGCCGCCGTTCTCGCCCTGGAGGGGCTGACGGGGCCGCCGACCGTGCTGGAAGGACGGTTCGGCTTCTTCCAGGCGTGGCTGGACGGCCGCTACGACGACTCCGCGCTGCTGTCGGGACTGGGCGAGCGGTGGGAGCTGCTGCGCACGGTCTACAAGCCGTACCCGACGAACCACTTCACCCACCCGGGCATCGACTGCGCGCTGGCCCTGCGCGCGTCCGGCGTCTCCCCCGAGGACGTCGAGGACGCCGAGCTGGGCGTCGCGGCCCCCGTGCTGAGGACGCTCGCCGAGCCCCGCGAGGACAAGGTCCGCCCGCGTTCGCCGTACCACGCGAAGTTCTCCGGCCCGTACACGGTCGCGGCCGCCCTGCACGGCGGCGGCGGGCTCGGGCTCTCGCTGGACGACTTCGCCGCCCTGGACCCCGACCGGCTGGCGCTGGCGCAGCGGGTGCGCTGCGTGGCAGACGAGCGCGCGTCGGAGATCTTCCCCCGCGCGTTCGCCGCCGTCCTGCGGGTACGGCTGCGTGACGGGTCCACCAGGGAGCACCGCGTCGACTCCTCGCGCGGCGGCCCCGAACACCCGCTCACGCGGGAGGAACTGGCGGTGAAGTTCCGCGCCAACGCGACGCGTGCCCTCCCGGACGAGCAGGTGACGGCCCTGATCGCCGAAGCCGGCGAGCTCCGGACGGCGCCTTCGCTGACGCCGCTGCTGAACCTGACCGTCGCCCAGCCACCGACCTCGGTCGCCGCCGCTCAGTCCTGAGCCTCACACCGGGGGTGGAGCGGCCTCACTGGGGAGTGCGGCCCGCGTCGCTGGGTGGTGTGGCTGACGTCGCCGCTCCAGGGGCGGTCTGGGGCGGGAGGACGCCGCGCAGGTCGTCCAGCGGCGGCAGCGACGGCGTGGCGGGCTCTTCCCGGGTGACCGACGCCTGCTCCGGCACCCGCGCCCGCGCGGACGCCTCGCGCACCGCCTCCTTGTCCGGGGCGACACGGTCGAAGAAGCGCAGCAGCTCCACGGGCACCGGCATGACCAGGGTGCTGGTCTTCTCGGCGGCGACCTCCACCACGGTCTGCAGCAGCCGCAACTGCAGCGCGGCAGGCTGGCCGGACATGATGGTGGACGCGTCCGCGAGCTTCTGGGCGGCCTGCAACTCGCCGTCGGCGGTGATGACGCGCGCCCGCCGCTCGCGCTCGGCCTCGGCCTGGCGCGACATCGAGCGCTTCATCGTCTCGGGCAGCTGCACGTCCTTGATCTCGACGCGGTCGATGTGGATGCCCCAGCCGAGCGCCGGGCTGTCGATGACGAGGGCGAGCCCTTTGTTCAGTTCCTCCCGGTTGGACAGGAGGTCGTCCATCTCGCTCTTGCCGATGATCGAGCGGAGTGAGGTCTGCGCCACCTGCTCGACCGCGAACAGGTAGTTCTGCACCTCGATGGCGGCCCGCAGCGGGTCCTGCACGCGGAAGTAGACGACGGCGTCTACCCGGACGGACACGTTGTCGCGCGTGATGCCCTCCTGCGTGGGGACGGGCATGGTGACGATCTGGACGTTCATCTTCTTCATCCGGTCCACGAACGGGATGATGACGTTGAGCCCCGGCTGTCGCACCTGCTTCTGGGCTTGGCCGAAGCGGAAGACTATGCCTCGTTCCACCTGGTTGACGATCCTGACCCCGCTGAGCACGACCCACAAGGCGAGGACGGCCAGAACGACGAGGACGATGCTGGTGGCCATGATGTGTCCCTTCTTCCTCCAGCCTAGGCCCGTTCGCCGAGGAAGGCGCAGGTCGCGCCGACGGGCGCCCGCGTGGGCGGCCCAGGGGGCGGGGCTGGTGGCCGGGGCAGGGCCGGGCGGCCGGGCGGGGCTGGTCGGCGAGCTGGCGGGCGGGCTTGGCGGCGGGCTGGTCGGCGGGCCTAGCGGGTCGCCGTCCAGGTCCAGCGGGGGCCGTCCGGTGCGTCCTCGACCACGACGCCGCCCTCGTGCATCGCCGCCCGCAGCGCGTCGGCGACCTCGTATCGGCCCTGTTCGCGCAGCTCGCCGCGGAGCGCGAGCAGCGGCTCGACGAGCGCGCGGAGACCGGCCGTCGCCGCGGCCTCGCCGAGCCTGCCGATCAGCAGGCGCATCAGCTCTCTGGCCTGGTCGACGCCGCCGGAGTCCTCCTCGGTGTCGGCGGCCCACTTGACGATCTCGGCCTCTAAGTCGAGCACCGCCCGCGCCGCCGCCACCAGGTCGGCCCCGGCCGCCGCGGCGGCGAACCGCTCCTCGCACGCGCCGGCCGTCTCCTCCAGCGTGACCTGCGCGGGCGCGCGGACGGCGACCGGCTGCGGGACGGGGGCTCCGCCACCCCCTTCGGCCAGGCGGCGCAGCTCCGCGAGCCCGGAGCGGGTGCCCGCCGGGAGGACGGCGAGCGAGCCGGGCCGCCGGACCGTCAGGCCGCCGCGCCCGGCCACCTCCAGCGCCTCGGTCTCGAGGTCGATGACGACCGCGGTGTGCTCGTCGAGGCCGAGCACGGCGGTGCCGGGCGGCAGCTCGCGCTCCATCCGGGACAGACGGCGCTCGCCCAGATAGCAGAAGCGGGTGTCGTGGGTGCCGCCCTCGGCGTTGTCGAAGTGCGGGATCAGCACCGCCCGCAGGCCCAGCGCCTCCAGCAGGTCGAGCCCCTCCCGCCAGTACGGCTCCGCCCCCACCTTGTAGATCTCGTACACCGGTACCGTCGCCAGGCCCGCCGTGCAGGCCGCGGCCGAGGCCAGCACGGTCACCCCCTGGCGGGCGCGGACGCGGGCCCTGAGGTCGCCCGCGAGCGGGCTCCGCGTCCAGCGGTCGAGGGCGTAGGTGGGGCTGCCGGGGCCGGAGAACACCCAGTCGGCTCCGGTGACGTCGGAGGCCACCGTGACGTCCAGGCCGACGCTGCGGGCGAAGTACTGGCGGGCTCTGGCGGAGATGTCGGCCGCGTTCTCCTGGAACGCGTACGGGGTGTCGAGCAGGACGGCCCGCGCTCCGGCGCGGAGCCCGCGCGCCACGGAACGGTGGATCTCCACCATGGTCGGGCTCGTCTCGCCCGACCCCATCAGCACCAGCAACCCGGGCATGGCCGTCACCCTCTCTCTCGCCCTGCCACCACTCCCACGGGACACCTCTGCGAAGGGCACGTTCTTGCACATGATGTGCAGTAAGTTGGGGCCGGTGACGGGAAGACACATGGCCTCTGTCGAGACGCTCATGCTACGGGTGGGGGCCGACAGTCGATGGGCGTATCGGCGGGCGGCGGTGCGTCCCGGTCCGGGTGAGAGCCCCGACGAGGCCGCGCGCCGGGCGAGCGGGGTCGCCGCGGACGAGCCGTCGGTCGTCGTCCACTCCACCAGCTGGCGCCATCACGACGGCGAGATCATCCTGACCTATGCGGTGTGTCCCGACCCCGAGCCGTGGCTGCCCGCCGTTGATCTGCCCGTACTGGAGATCGCCCAGGGCGCGGCTCCTGCGGCTCCCACCCCCGAGCGGGTCGGGGTGGCGAACGTGGCCGCGCACGCGATCCGGCACCTGGCGTTCCTGATGTCGGAGGACCTGGTCGTCCGCCAGGCCCTGGAACGGCACGCCGAGATCGTCCCGGCCCTGGAACCGATCGGCAGCCCGGCCTGACCGCCGCCCGCGTACCCGACCGCGACAGAACACCTGGCCGCCAGGGTGTCCTCGGCCGCCGCCTGCTGACGCGGGGCGTCCGGGCCGCGGGCAGCAGCGGCGATAAGGGCGACGAGGGTGGATTCGCGGGCGCGGGGGTCCCGGCGCGGGCCAGGCGGCGGCCCAGCGACCGCATGGGCTTCTCCACGTAGCGGAAGGCGAGGGCGCTGACCGCCAGGATGACGGTGAGAGCCGTGACCGCCAGGGCGACCTGCACCGGCAGGGGCTCCCCGCGCAGGTCGCCGGTGAGCTCGACGAAGAACTTGAGCAGCGGGTGGTGCACCAGGTAGAGCGAGTAGCTGATCAACCCGAGCCGGCTGAGCCAGCGGGGCACCCGCCGCCCGCGCAGTGCCATGCCGCCCGCGAACGTGGCCGCCGCCAGCGCGATCGTGGTGATCCACACGCCCGGCTCGACCCACCACCAGCCCGCCTCGACCGCCCGGATCGGGGCGAGCGCCACGAACGCCGTCGTGACCGCCACCGGCCACAGGCCGCCCGTGCCCCGCTCCCAGCGGTGGACGGCGGTGCCCGCGAACATGACCGCCACCACGGCGACGCCCAGCCACGGCACCCGGCTGCTCAGCACCAGCAGCGCCAGCGCCATCAGCCCGAGCGCGCACGCCGCCGCCGTGCGCAGCCTGCCCGTCACCACGCACACCAGCCCGGCGACCAGCGCCCCCGCGGACGTGTACGCCGGCCAGCCGCCCGACACCACCGCCCCCGGCAGCACCAGCCCGGCCGAGACGGCGCCCGCGCCGAACAGCATGGCGAGCAGGCCGCTGCGTTCGTGCAGCCGCACCGTGAACAGCGCGGCGACCAGCAGGTAGAAGACCATCTCGTAGGAGAGGGTCCACATGGTGTCGGTGACGCCGCCGACGTTGACCACGTCGAGCAGCATCGTCGCGTGCGCGGCCACCGCCGACCCGTCGCGCGGGACGGCCTCGCGCACCGGCACCCACCACGCCATTGCCAGCACCAGCCCGATGACGGCCAGGTAGAGCGGGTAGAGGCGGAAGGCCCGGCTGATCCAGAACGCCCGCAGGTCGCCGTGCCGCTCCAGCGACGCCGGGATGATGTAGCCGCTGACCAGGAAGAACACCAGGATGCCGTAGACGCCCAGGTTGAACCAGTACGGCCGCAGCGAGGGCAGGAACCACGGCAGCAGGTGCTCCGCGACCACGGCCGTCGCGCCGATGCCGCGCAGCGCGTCGAGCCAGGCGAGCCTGGTGGGGGTGAGGTCATGCGGGCGCTCGGTCGGGACAGGTGCGATCGGCACCTGACTCAAATTACCTGTCTTCCCTGGTAGAACGCTGTGTCCGCGTGCCCGGACGCGCTTCGTGGCGAGGGTCCGATGCCCACGCGACGTAGCTGGGCGGGCGGGGCGGCCGAAAGGTCATGGCGAGGGTCCGATGGCTCGGGTGTGTTCTACAGGTGGTGAGGGTGTCTACAGGTGGTGAGGGTGTCTACGGGTGGTGAGGGTGCCGGTGGGTTGACAGGGCGGCGTGGTGGTCGGCGCCCGCAGGGCCGAGCGGGTCGGTGTGGACGGTCGCCGCCCCGCAACCGGGGCACGTCATGGATGAGAAGGACGTCACCAGCCGACGCTGCCCTTGCCGGAGACGAGCGCGCGGGCGATGACCATCCGCTGGACGTCGTTGGTGCCCTCGCCGATCGCCATCAGCGGCGCGTCACGGTAGAGCCGCTCGACCACGTACTCCTGCGAGTACCCGTACCCGCCGTGGATCCGCATCGACTCCAGCGACGCCTTCAGCGCCACCTCGGAGGCGAAGTACTTGGCCATGCCCGCCTCCATGTCCACCCGGTTGCCGCCGTCGGCTCGGGAGGCGGCCCAGTAGGTGAGCAGCCTGGCGGCCTGGATCTCGGTGGCGAGGTCGGCCAGTTTGAGCTGGATGGCCTGGAACTCGGCGATGGGCTGCCCGAACGCGGTGCGCTCGCGGGCGTAGTTCAGCGCGGCGTCGTAGGCGGCCTGGGCGACGCCGACGGCGCGGGCGGCGATGTTGATGCGGCCGATCTCCAGCCCGCCGAGCACCTGCTGCATGCCGCGTCCTTCGACGCCGCCGAGCAGCGCGCCGACGGGCACGCGGACGCCGTCGAGCGCGACCTCACACGTCTCGGTGCCCTTGTAGCCGAGTTTGGGCAGGTCGCGGCTGACGCTGAACCCGTCGGCCGACGGGTCGACGAGCAGCACCGACATGCCCTTGTGCGCGGGTTCGGTGACGGACGTCTTGACCAGCACGGGCAGCGGGTCGGCGTGCCGGGCGTTGGTGATCCACGTCTTGGTGCCGGTCACGACGTAGTGGTCGCCGTCGCGGACGGCCCGCGTCTGGATGCCCTGGAGGTCGGTGCCCGCGCCCGGCTCGGTGAGCGCGATGCCGGTGCGGCGGGCGCCGCCGGCCAGGTCGGGGAGGTGGAGGCGGCGCTGCTCCTCGGTGCCGTGCCGAGCGATCATCAGGCAGGCGAGCGAGTGGGAGCCGATCGTGCCCGCCACGCCCATCCAGCCGCGGGCGATCTCCTCGAAGACCAGCGCGTAGGAGACCATGTCGGCTCCGAGGCCGCCGTACTCCTCGGGCACGGTCAGGCCGAACAGGCCCATCTGCTTCATCAGCTCGATGATCTCGGTGGGGTACCTGCCCGAGTGCTCCCATTCGGTGGCGACGGGCACGATCTCCTTGTCGACGAAGGCGCGCAGCGTCTCGCGGAAGGCCCGCTGTTCGTCGTTCAGCTCGAAGTCCATCCCTGCCTCCTGGGGGTCTCACAGCGGGCCGGTCTTGGCCTGGGGGAAGTAGCCCTTGTCGTGCGGCGCGTCGCGTTTGTAGACCATGACCGTCCGCTGCCACGACATCAGCTCGTCGCCGTCCTGGTTGAGGCCCCTGGTGCGGCAGGTGACGATCCCGGCGTACGGCCGCGACCTCGACTCCCGCTTGCCGGTCACCTTGGACTCGGCGTAGAGGGTGTCACCGACGAAGACGGGGTGGGTGAGCCTGATGTCGTCCCAGCCGAGGTTCATGATGGCGGTCTGGCTCACGTCCATCACCGACAGCCCGAGGACGATCGCGACCGTCAGCCCCGAGTTCACGATGATCTTCCCGACAGGGGCCTTGGCCGCGAAGTGGGCGTTGAAGTGGTTCTGGTTCGTGTTCATCGTCAGCAACGTGAACCAGGTGTTGTCGGCCTCGCTGATCGTGCGGCCGAGCGGGTGCTGGTAGACGTCGCCGACCACGAAGTCCTCGTAGTAGCGGCCGATGCTGGCTTCGTGGACGGTCACGGGCGGCTCCTCGCAGGCACTCGTACAGAACATTATTACAGTGCCGTCGGCGACCGGATGATCACGCGAGGAGTGACCGCGCCGTCGCGGTGGTCAGGCGCGGGCGGCGAGCGTGGCGACCACGGCCACGATGCGGGCGGCGCGTTCCAGCTCGGCGCGGTGGAACCCGGGCCCGTCGGCGCGCGCCACCACCACGTGCAGCCCGTGCGCCGCCACCGGCAGCAGCATCAGCCAGAGCTTGTCGGACGCGATCGTGGCCGCCCGCGGCGGCGCCTCGGGCAGCGCGAAGGCGGCCGGCGCGGCCAGGCTCGCGTGCAGGATCGCGTCACCGGCCAGCGCCAGCGACCACTCGGCGCCGCACAGCCCGGGCAGCGCGTCAACCAGCGTCGCGATCCCGCGTGACGGTTCCGCGGCGACGTGCATGAGCAGGTCGTAGTCGGGCGCCGAGCCCGGCACCTCCCTGGTCGGCCAGACACCCTCGACGCGGACTCCCGGCACCGCCGACATCCGGTCGCGGACCTCGTCCGCACCCACTGAGCCCGGCCAGGACACGGTGAAGTCGTCAACGGCCCTGCCGCCCTCGCGTTCGAGGACGGTGACCTGCAGGATGTCGGCCCCCAGGGCACCGAGCACCCTCGCGACCTGGCCCAGCGAGCCCGGCCGGTCCGGCAGCGACACCCTCAGTCGCAGCAGCATTGCCGCCTCCTTTCCAGAGGCTCTCACAGTGCCGCGCAAAGGTTTCGGGCACGTTCCATGGAGATGTCACACATGCTGCGGATATTTCCCAGCATGCAGCGATTAATCAGGCTTTGTCGACCAGCGCACACGCCCGGCCACCTGCGGTTTTCCTCAGCAAGCCGTGCGGCCCGCCTCATGGCCCGGACGGTACCCCGATTCCTAGCGTGTTCGCCATGATCCTGACGAAGTCCATGACCCTCGCCCTCGCCCTGAGCACCGCGCTCACCGGTCCGCACGACTCCCTGCGGCAGCAACTCGACGCCCTCGTGCAGGCGCGGGCTCTGTCGGCGGCGCTGGTCCTCGTCCGCGACGGCGGCGAGGACTGGTCCACCGCGGTGGGCTACCGCGACGCGCGGACGCACGCGCCCGCCGACGCGCGCGGCTACTTCCGGGTGGGCAGCGTGACCAAGTCGTTCGTCGCCACCGTCCTGCTGCAACTCTCGGACGAGGGCGCACTCGGCCTCGACGACCGGGTGGACAAGCACCTGCCCGGCGCGCTCCCCGAGGGCAGCCCGATCACCGTGCGCCAGCTCCTCAACCACACCAGCGGCCTGTTCGACTACGCGGGCGCGGGCATCCCCGGCTGGTCGGCCAGGGACTACCGCCCCAAGGAGACGCTCTACGACCAGACGCCGCAGGAGTTGCTGGCCGTCGGCCTGTCGAAGCGGCCCTACTTCGAGCCGGGTGGCGGATGGCACTACTCGAACACCAACTACGTCGTCGCCGCCATGCTGGTCGAGAAGCTGACGGGGAAGCCGTACGCGCAGGCCGTCAAGGAGCGTGTCCTGCGCCCGCTCCGGCTGGAGCACACGCTGCTGCCCGGTCACGACACCGCGATGCCGCGCCCGCACGCCCGTGGTTACGCCCGCTACAACGGCCGGACGGTGGACGCGACCAGGATGAACCCGTCCCTGGAGTTCGGCGCGGGCGAGATGATCTCGACGACCGCCGACCTCGCCACCTTCTTCGACGCCCTGCTCGGCGGCAAGCTGACCAGCCAGTCCGCGCTCAAGCAGATGCGCGCCACCCTGCCCGCCTCCGACGGCATGCGATACGGGCTGGGCCTGCAGGAGTTCAGGCTGCCGTGCGGTGGCAGCGTGTACGGGCACAGCGGCGGCACCTTCGGGTACCTGACGTACGTGCTCAGATCCGACTCGGGCCGCACGCTGGTCCTGTCGGCCAACCCGTACACCGGCCAGACTCCGGCCGACGCCCTGCCGAAGGCGCTCGGCACGGTGTTCTGCTAGCCGTCCCGCCCGGCCCCCGAGCCGGGCGGACTCCCTCAGGTCGTGCCGCTAGGCGAAGACGTCCTGCTGGTAGCGGCCCTGCTCTTCGAGGGTGGCCAGCCACGCCTCCCCGTCCCCGCCGGTTTTGTCACGATAAATCGTGATCAGCGCCTGCCGGACGGCGGGCGCCATCCGCAGCCCGTCCCCGCACACGTACACGTGCGCCCCCTGCCCGAGCAGCTCCCACACCCGGTCGGCGTGGGCCGCGACGGCGTCCTGGACGAACCGGTACGGATGCCCTGGCACGGCCGAGTACGCGACGTGCACCCGGACGGGCCCGGCCTCGGCCCAGCCCGCGACCTCCTCCCGGTACAGCCAGTCGTGCTCCGGGTGGCGGCACCCGGCGAACACCTCGGCGGGCCCCGTCGCCTTCGACAGGGCGCGCTCCTCCAGGAAGCCGCGCAGCGGTGCGAACCCGGTGCCGGGCCCGACCAGGACGACCGGCGTGGCGGGGTCGTCCGGCAGCCGGAACGGCGGCGCGGGCACCCTGATGTAGCCGTAGAACACCTCGCCCTCGGCCAGCCCGGCCAGGTAGGCCGAGCACATGCCGTGGTACTCGCCGCTGCCCGACCACGCCGGCCCCTCGACGACGCCCACGGTGATCCTGACCAGCCCGGGGTCGGCCAGCGGCGAGGAGGAGACGGAGTAGTAGCGCGGCCTGATCGGCCCGGCCATCTCCAGGAACACCGGCAGCGGCAGCTCGATCGCGGGGAAGCGGTCGAGCAGCGCCAGCGGCGACAGCCGCTTGGCCAGGACCTCCTCGGCGTAGTCGGCGGTCAGCGCGGCGAGCTGCCCGCGCGTCCACGGGCAGGAGGTGTGGGCGGCCAGCGCCTCCAGGTCCGCCCGGGTGGCGACCTCCTGCAGCTCGGCGAACTCCGTCAGCAGCAGCCCGGCCGTGACCGGCGTGTCCACCGGCAGGTGGGTGGCTCCGGCGGCGCGCAGCCGCACCACCTGCTCCCTCGGGACGCGCAGGCAGCGCAGCGCCCACTCCACCAGTTCGGGGTCGTTCTTGGCGAAGACGGCCAGGTGGTCGCCGGCCGAGTAGGTGACACCCTCGGGCAGCCTGGCCACGATCGACCGGACTCCCGGGCGCGGCGCCTCGACCGAGAAGTCCCACAGCCCGGACGGGTCGCCGGTCAGCTCCTCGGTCGAGACCACGGTCAGCGGGAACGCCCTCGAGGAGACGACCGCGGGCCTGACCTCGGCCTCCGACAGCACCTCCATCTCGTAGCGCGGCCCGGCGTCCTCGGCCGAGGCGCTGTAGACGTCGGCCACGGCGGCCCACAGCTTGGCGGTCCAGGCGGAGACGTCGCCGTCGAAGTCGCCGTCGGCGTCGGCCTCGCCCCGCTCGACCAGCGGGACGGCTCCGGCCGCCGTGAGCTTGTCGAAGGCGCGGCGCGGGAAGTCCTGGTAGGTGGGCCACTGGGTGTTGCCGCAGCCGAGCAGGGCCAGCCGCACCCCCGACAGGTCGGGCAGGGTCTCCAGCGCGTCGAAGCGCTGGGCGTTGTCGGGCGCCTTGCCGTTGTAGGACGAGGCGACCACGACGAGCAGCCCCTCCTGCGGCGGCTCCAGGTCGTCCAGGGTGGTCAGGGTGGTCGCGAGGCCAGCGCGCCCGGCCCGTTCCGCGAGGCGCTCGGCGATGTCGGCGCTGGTGCCGAGGTTGGAGCCGTAGGCGACGGTGAGCGCCACACCGGTGACGGCGAGGTCCTGCTGCGCGCCCTCCTCGGCCGGCAGCTCGGCGACGGCGACGGCGCGCTCGTGCGGCCTGCGCTCGCGCACCCGCACGGTGAACCCCTCGGGCTTGAGGGTGAGCGTCTGCTTGATCTTCATCCGGTAGACGGCGGGGTCGGAGACGGCGAACCGGCGCAGGATCATGGCCAGCGCCAGCCTGGCCTCGGTGAGTGCGAACTGGCGGCCGATGCAGGCCCGCTCGCCGTTGCCGAACGGCTTGTACGCGGCCGGGTGGTGGTTCTTCCTGTTCTCCGGCAGCCAGCGGTCGATGTCGAACTCCTCCGGCCGCTCCCACGCCTTGGGGTGGCGGTGCAGCGACGGAAGCACGACGACGAGCGGCGTGCCCTCCGGCACCGGGAAGCCGCCGACCGTGGTGTCACGCAGGGCGGTCACGGCGAACGCCGGGATCGGGGACCAGACCCGCAGGGTCTCCTCCAGGATGCGCGGGATCACGTCCAGCTTCATGATCGTCTCGTAGCCGGGCGGCTCGTCGCCCGGCAGCATCCTGTCGACCTCGTCGTAGGCCCTGGCCAGGGTGTGCGGGTCGCGCAGCAGGTTGTACAGGGCGAAGGAGAGCAGGCCGCTGGTCGTCTCGTGCCCGGCGATCAGGAAGGTGAGCACCTGGTTGCGGATGTTCTCGTCCGACAGCCGCCCGCCGGTCTTCGGGTCGGACGCCTCCAGCATCAGCCCGAGCAGGTCCTTCGCCCCGCCGCGCGGCTCCGACCTGCGCTGCCTGATGACCTCGTCCACCAGGTCGCGCATGATCTGGATGTCGTTGCGATAGCTCTCCTCCTGCTTGCGCTTGAGCTTGGTGACCAACGGGATCTGCCGGTTGCGCAGCATGGCCTCGGTCAGCGCGCCGCCCATGGCCTTCAGGAACGGGTGCAGTTCGGGCGAGTCGAAGGAGTTGAACCGGTAGCCGAAGCCGGTCAGCGAGATCACGTCGAGGGTGAGCCTGGTCATGTCGTCCGAGACCGGGAGGTCCTGCCCCTGACGGGCGGCCCAGGACCCGACCAGCTGCTCGCCGACCTCCAGCATCTGCGCGTAGTACGCCTTCATCGAACGCTGGCTGAAGGCGGGCATCAGGATGCGGTGCGCCTGCCCCCACACCGGCTCGTCCAGCTCGGCGGTGAACAGGCCGTCGCCGGCGAAGTCGCGGACGATCGACAGGGGCGGCTCGATCCGCTTGCGGAACCTGGTCTCGTCGCACGCCTCGGCGACCAGGTCGGGGTCGTAGACGAAGAGCACCTTCCGGCCGAGGAGCTCCAGCTGGAAGATGCCCTCGTCGTACCTGCTCGCCAGCTCGTTGAAGTGTGCCGCGGGCCCGTGCGCCGGGATCTGCAGGGTGTTGCCCAGCAGCGGCAAGCCCGGTGGGGCCGGGATCTCCTTCATGTCGCCTCCCATGAACTAGCCATACACCGTATGGCTGACGCTACCATACGGTGTATGGGAGTGAGCGCGCGCAGGGGTTCCCCCCTGAGCCAGGAAGAGATCCGTTCGACGGCGCTGCGCATGGTGGACGAGGGCGGCGTCGAGAGCCTGTCGATGCGCAAGCTCGCCGCGGCGCTGAACGTCAACCCGATGTCGCTGTATCACCACGTCGAGAGCAAGGAGGCGCTCATCGGCACGCTCTGCCGCCTGGCGGGGGACGAGCTGCAGCTGCCCCCGGACGACGGCTCACCCTGGCAGGACCAGCTCCGCTCGCTCGCCCTGGCGTACCACGCGATGGCCAGCAGCCATCCGGCCCTGTGGGTCTACGTGCACAACCACCCGGAGATCGTCGCCGACAAGCAGACCGGCCTCTGGCAGGTGCTGCACCGCATCCTGCGCGCGGCGTCGGTGCCCGAGCCGGAGCTGCGCCGCACCGGCGACGTGCTGCACGCCTTCGTGGCCGGGTTCGTGTTCTCCGAGACCAAGGGGCATCTCGACCCCGATCACAACCAGGAGGAGATCGACCGCACCTTCGACACCGCCATCAACCTGATCATCTACGGCCTGTCCGGCCGGTGACGAGTTCCACGAGATGGGGCCAGGCGGCGGCGCCCAGCGCGGCGTCGGCCTCGGGCGTCCCGCCGTACGCGTAGGCGGACGAGGGCGAGGCCGGCGACTCCCCCGGCAGCCTGGGGCGGTGCCCCGCGTCGGCGCCGCTGACGATCCGCGCCTCCCGCCGCCGGGCCAGCTCCCCGGCGAAGGTGAGCGAGGGCCACATCTGGTCGTCGCCGCCGGCGACCAGCAGCAGTTCCGCCCCCGCCGCCTCCACCGGGATGGCGGCCTCGGCGTAGCCCGCGCGGCTGCGCTCGTACAGGCCGCGGAAGGCGACCGGCTCCCCCTCCGGCTCCGCGGGCTGCCAGCCCTCGTCGTAGCCGACGTACGGCACCGGCGCTCCCCGCCACGTCCACGACGACCGGTACGGCCTGGTGACGCCGTCGAGCCCGGCGCCGACGTTGGCCCAGGCCACCGAGGTCGGGGAGATCGCGATCACGGCGTCCAGCCGCTGGTCGAGCGTGGCCAGCAGGAGCACGGCCTCGGCGCCCTTGGACAGGCCCAGCGCGGAGATCCGCCGCAGCCCCCGCTCCCGGAGCAGGTCGATCGCGGCCGTGAAGGTCTCCAGGGGAATCTCGCAGATGCCCGGCGCCTGGCCGGGCCCGCCGAACCAGCGGATGGACAGCGCCGTCACGCCCTGCGCGGCCAGCACCCTGCATCGCTCGCGTTCGATCCGGCCGCTGGACCCGGACAGCACCAGCACGCCTGACCGGCCGCCGCCACGGGGCTCGGCCAGGAAGCCCTGCCACGGTGAGCCGATCTCCCGCTCCACGAGCTCCGTCAGACCGGCGATCCGCCCGGTTTCGTCCATGATCAGACGTTATCCGGCCGGGCGCTCCGCCGCAGTGGCGCCCGCCACACCCCAGCCCGGGACCTGGAAGCGCGCCGACAGCGAGCCGGGCGCGACCTGCTCGCCGCAGGAGCGGCAGACGACCTCCGCGTCCAGCGTGTCGCCGCACGCGTGCTCGAACACCACCGGCGGCCGGTCGGCCAGGTGCCGATCGCCCCACTGCCTGAGCAGGTGCAGGACGCCCTGCAACTCCGCCCCCGCCTCCGTCAGCCGGTACTCGTACCTGGGCGGGCGCTCGCTGTAGGCGACCTTCTCCAGCACGCCCGCCTCGACCAGATGGCGCAGCCGCGCGGCCAGGATGTCGCGCGGCGCGCCGATGTTGCGGACCATCGCGTCGAACCGGCGCACGCCGAAGAACACCTCCCGCAGCACGAGCAGGGAGTACTTCTCGCCGATCACGCCGAGCGCGCCGGCGATGGAGCAGGGACGTGCGGTCGTCATGCCCACCAGGCTACGCGGGGTGCGTTGGTTTTTCCAACGCACTAGGGTTACAGTGAGTCCAGTTTTCCAACTGACAGGAGGACGCCATGCGCGACGCGGTCATCGTGCAAGCCGTGCGCACCCCGATCGGCAAGGGCAAGCCGGGAGGCGCGCTCGCCGGGATCCACCCGGTGGAACTGCTCGCCCACACGCTGCGCGCCCTGATCGACCGCAGCGGCGTGGACCCGTCCCTCGTCGACGACGTGATCGGCGGCTGCGTCGACCAGGTCGGCGAGCAGGCCATGAACACCACCCGCTACGCCTGGCTGTCGGCCGGCTTCCCCGACTCGGTCCCCGCCGTCACCGTGGACCGGCAGTGCGGCTCGTCGCAGCAGGCCGTCCACTTCGCCGCGCAGGGCGTCATCGCCGGCGCCTACGACGTGGCGATCGCCTGCGGCGTGGAGTCGATGAGCCGGGTGCCGATGTGGTCGAACGTGCCACCAGGAGCCGACCCGTTCGGGCCGGGCGTCGCCGCCCGCTTCCCTGGCGGGCTCGTCCCGCAGGGCATCAGCGCCGAACTGATCGCCGCCAAGTGGTCGCTCACGCGCGAGCAGATGGACGCCTTCTCCGTCGGCTCGCACGCCAAGGCCGCCGCCGCCGACCTCACGGACGAGATCGCGCCCATCGCCGGGCTCACCAGGGACGAGTCGATCCGTCCCGGCACCACCATGGAGGTCCTCGCCGGGCTCAGGCCCGCCTTCGCCGACCCCGGCTACGCCGAGCGCTTCCCGCAGATCGACTGGTCGGTCACGGCCGGCAACACCAGCCCCGTCAACGACGGCGCGGCGGCCCTGCTGATCACCAGCGGCGAGACGGCCGCCAGGCTGGGGCTGCGCCCGCTGGCCCGGCTGCACAGCTTCGCCGTCACCGGCTCCGACCCGCTGCTCATGCTGACCGGCGTCATCCCGGCCACCGAGAAGGTGCTGCGCCGCGCCGGGCTGCGGCTCGACGACATCGACCTGTTCGAGGTCAACGAGGCCTTCGCCAGCGTCGTGCTCGCCTGGCTGCAGGAGACCGGCGCCGACCCCGCCCGGGTCAACGTGCACGGCGGCGCCATCGCGCTGGGCCACCCGCTCGGGGCCAGCGGCGCCCGGATCATGACGACCCTCGTGCACGCGATGCGCCGGCGCGGCGCCCGTAACGCCCTGCAGACCATGTGCGAGGCGGGGGGCCTCGCCAACGCCACCATCCTGGAGAGCATCCGATGAAGATCAACGGAAGTGTCGCGCTCGTCACCGGCGCCAACCGCGGCCTGGGGGCCGCCTTCGCCCGCGCCCTGCTCGAGCGCGGGGCGAGCACCGTGTACGCGGGGGCCCGCGACCCCTCGACCATCACCGAGCCCGGCCTGGTGCCCGTGCGGCTCGACGTCACCGACCCGGACAGCGTGGCCGCCGCCGCCGCGCTGTGCGGCGACGTCACGCTGCTCGTCAACAACGCGGGCGTCTCCCGCGGCGACGCCCTGCTGGACGGGGCCTCACTGGACGCGGCCCGCGCCGAGCTGGAGACCAACTACCTGGGCACCCTGTCCATGGGCCGCGCCTTCGCGCCCGTCCTGGGGCGCAACGGGGGCGGGGCCCTGGTCAACATGCTGTCGGTGCTGTCGTTCGTCACGTCGCCGCAGCTGGCCACGTACGCCGCCTCCAAGGCCGCGGCCTGGTCGCTGACCAACGCGCTGCGGCTGGAACTGCGCGAACAGGGCACCCAGGTGGTGGCGGTGCACGCCGGGTACATCGACACCGACATGGTCCGCAGCGTCGACGCGGACAAGATCAGCCCTGCCGAGGTCGCCGCCAGGACCTTCGACGGCGTCGAAGCCGGGCTGCACGAGGTCCTCGTGGACCACCTCAGCCGCTCCGTCAGGTCCGCCCTGTCGAGCGACCTCGGCGTGCTCTACCCCGCCCTCGGATCCGCCTGACCCGCCGCTCGGGCGCCGGGCGAGGGCCGGGACTCTAACGTTCGGCGGGGCGTTCCTGGAGGATCCAGCCGTTTCCGTCGAGATCGTTGAAGAACACGAACGAGTTCCACGGGCCGCCCTTGCCCTCGGCCTGGCTGCCGTCCTTCTCGAAGTGCTGGATCGCGCTGACGGCGACGCCGCGTCCGGCCAGCTCCGCCCGCGCCGCCTCGATGTCGGGCACCACCATCTGCACCCCCTGCACGGACCCGGGAGGCGTGCCGGTCGCCACTCCCAGCACGATCGAGCAGGCCGACCCGGGCGGGGTCAGCTGCACGAACCGGGTGTCGGGGCTGACCTGGGTGTCGTGGTCCACCACGAACCCGACCTGTTCGCTGTAGAACTGCTTCGCCTTGTCGATGTCCGCCACGGGAATGGGGATCACCTCGATCTTCCAGTCCATGGTTCACTTCCCTTCGCTCCGATGCGGCTGTCTCTGTAAGGGCGTCGTCCGGCAGCGTCCCGGATCGACATGGGCAGGACATCAGATTCGCACCGGGAAGGACCCGCATGGACCGCTTCCAGCGGGCCCGGGCGATCGGGGAGGCCGGCCGGCGCGCCCGCGAGCGGGGCGGGAGTCTCAGGGCTGGTAGGCGCCCGCGTCGGGGGTCGCAGGAACGGAGTCGCCGCCGAACCAGCCGGCGCTGAGCCGCGTTCCCCTCCCCCGGGCCGGGGAGGTGGGACGCAGGTGCAGGTCGGTGCGCGAGACGAACTTCGGGTCGGCCTTGACGGAGCCGGGGCCGAGCTTGAAGTGCGCGCTGCGGCTCTGGTAGACGCTGGACCCGTCGTCGGCCCCCTTGCCGTCCTCGTAGCCCGCGTCGCCGCCGACCTTGATGACGTTGCTGCGCAGCTTGAGAATCGCCGGGGAGCAGCCCGCGTGGCAGGACCAGCCGAGCGTGTCGCGGCCAGGCAGGTAGACGGAGTTGTTCACGGCGACCGTCCCCTTGACCGGGCCGACGACGTGCCGGGGGCCCCGGGTGACGAGGAAGGAGCCGCGGTCGAGCGAGGAGGTCACGACGTTGAACGCGAACACGTTGCCGGTGGCGCTCTCGCCCTGCTGGGCGCCGAGTTCGGTGAAGGTCTCGTTGTCGCGGGCGACGTTGTGCGTGATCCGGTTGCGGTTGCCGTTGAAGATCTCGACCGCGGCCCCGTCGACGCCGTAGTCGTAGCTGCGGGCGCGGCTGCCGGTGATGGTGTTGCCGGTGACGAGGTTGTCGTCGCCGTGCAGCAGGATGCCGAACGCGCCCGAGTCGTTGTCGCCGCCCTCGTCGTTGACGCTCATCCGGTTGTTGCCGGTCAGCCTGCTGTCGCGGATGGTGTTGCGGGAGCCCGACGCGGTGACCCACGCTCCGGCGACGTTCCCGTCGGCCTGGACGCCGATGAGTTCGTTGCCGTCGCCGTCGATCTCGAACCCGGCCCACTGGCAGCGGGAGGCGCGCAGCCCGCTGATGCGCCAGTGGTCGCCCTTGACGACGACGCAGTTGCCCGAGTCGCCGCTGATCGAGGCCAGTGCCCCGGTTCCGTACGGCTGGATGACGATGGGCTTGGACGCGGTGCCGTCGGCGGTGAGGGTGAGCGTGCCGGTGAAGCGGCTGCCCCGTTTGAAGCTGACCGCGTCACCCGGCTTGAGGTTGGCGCCGCTGACCTTGTCGAGCGACTTCCACGGCTTGGTGGCGCTGGTGCCCGCCGCCGCGTCGTCCCCCGACCTGGAGTCGACGTAGTAGGTGGTGCCCGCGAGGGCGGAGGCGGGGGCGGCGGGCAGGAGCCCGGCCACGACGGCGACCATGACGGCCACGGAGAACAACCACATGCGGACGCACCACTGTCTGGTCGGGCCCCGAACCGGTGAGGCGCCAACGGTAGCGTGTCAGCGCGCGAGACGGAAGATCCGCAACGAAGGTCCGTCGCCCGGCAGCACGTCCCCGTCGGCGGCGTTGTAGACGCCTTCGGCGCGGGCGCCGATGGGCAGCGGCGCGCCGGGCGCCCGCCGCGCGCACACCAGCAGTGTCTCCTCGGCGGTCTCGCGGGCGAACACCAGGCAGTCGGCGTCGGCGTGCAGCCAGCGCAGGCCGCCGTGGCGCAACGCGGGCTCGGCGCTGCGCAGGCCGAACAGCTCCCGGTAGGCCGCCAGCGTCGTCAGGTCCTGGTCGCCAGGGCGGTTCCACGGCATCGGGGTGCGGGAGTGCTCGCCGTTGACGCCGGTCAGGCCGAACTCGCTGCCCGCGAACACCATCGGCGTGCCGGGCAGGGTGGCCTGCAGGCCGAGCGCGACGAGGTGGCGTTCGCGCGAGCCCGTCACGGTGCGGACGCGCGGCGAGTCGTGGGAGTCGAGGAGCTGCCAGGAGTGGGTCAGCGAGCGCCACGACATGTGCGAGCCGAACGCGCGGAAGGTGGCCAGCGTGTCGAGCCCGTCCTTGGACGGCACGCCGCCCGGCACCCCGAGGAAGTGGTCGAGGTCCAGGTCGGGGCCGCGCAGCCAGGACCAGACCGGGCGGGTGAAACCGCCGTAGTTCATCGTGCCGTGCCAGCCGTCGCCGTCGAGGTCGAGCGAGGCGTCGTGGTTGTGCTCGGCGATGAACGCGGCCTGCTCCGGCAGGGCGCGCCGGAGCAGGGCGGCGACCTCGTGGTTGTAGTCGTCGGCGCCGCGCCTGCCGGTCATGTTGGCGACGTCCACGCGCCAGCCGTCGAGCGGGCCGAGCCACCGGTTCAGCACGGCGGGCACGCGCTCGCGCACCAGGTCGCTGCCCCAGTTGAACTTGGGCAGCGTCTTGAACCCCCACCACGACTCGTAGTCGCCGGTGTCGGGGTCGAAGTAGAACATCTCCCGTTCCGGCGCGTGCACGTCGGAGACGGCGGTGGTGAACCATTCGTGGCTGTCGCCGCAGTGGTTGGAGGTGATGTCGCCGAGCAGCCGCATGCCGCGCTCGCGCAGCGCGCCGGACAGCCGGTGCAGCGCCTCGTCGCCCCCGAGCAGCGGGTCGACCCGGTCGAAGCTCGCGGCGTCGTAGCGGTGGTTGGAGCGGGCGGGGAAGATCGGGGTGAGGTAGACGGTGTCGGCGCCGAGCGCCTGGACGTGGTCGAGGTGCTGGACGATGCCGTCGAGGTCGCCGCCGTAGAACTGCTCGGCGGTGCCGGGGCCGCTGGGGATGACCGGGTCGCGGTCCCAGTCGCGCGGCAGCGCCCAGTCGGGCAGGTCGCGCATGGGCCTGGAGCGGGCGAAGCGGTCGGGGAAGATCTGGTAGACGATCGCATCGGACATCCAGGCGGGCGGCGCCTGGTGGGTGACCAGGCGGAAGTCGCTCGCGTCCGGCACGTCGTGAGTGACGGTCCCCGACGCGGTCAGCCACGACGTGCCCCGGCCGGTGCGCAGCAGGAACCGGTAGCGGGTGACCGGGTTGACGGCGACAATCTCGGCCTGCCACCAGGCGTCCGTCTCGCCGTACCCGCCGACCTGCCGCGACACCGGTGCGGCGGCCACGTAGCGGGGCTCGCCGTCGTGGACGGTCCGGACGTGCACCTCGGTGACGCCGGCGGCGCGGGGCGCCCGCATCCAGACCGTCACCCGCGAGCCGGGCGACGGGGTCTGGGTGGAGACGTAGAGAGGAGAGCCGTCGTGGTGCGGCTCGTCGGCGTAACGCAATGACCTACCCCTTGACAGCTCCGGCGGTGAGGCCGGAGACGATGTACTTCTGCAACCACAGGAACACGCTCACCGTGGGAATCGCGGTGAGCAGGGTGGCCGCGGCGAACATGCCGAAGTTGGCGTTGCGCTGATCCCCCGCGATCATGCCGTACATACCCACGGCGAGCGTCTTGCTGCCGGAGTCGCGCAGGAACACGCTGGCCATGATGAACTCGCTCATGGTGCCGATGAACGCCAGCAGCGCGGTGACCGCGAGGATGGGCGTGACCAGCGGCATGATGATCCGCCAGAAGATCTGCGCGTGCGTGGCGCCGTCGACGGTGGCGGCCTCGTCCAGCTCCTTCGGGACGGTGTCGAGGAAGCCCTTCATCAGCCAGGTGTTCACGCCGAGCGCGCCGCCCAGGTAGAGCAGCATGAGCCCCCACACGGTGTCGAAGCCGAAGGCGGGGTACAGCTCCGTCACCCTGGTGAAGATCATGAAGATCGTCACGACGGCGAGGAACTGCGGGAACATCTGGATCAGCAGCAGCGCGAGCAGCCCGACCCGGCGCCCGCGGAAGCGCATCCGGCTGAAGGCGTAGGCCGCGCACATCGACAGCAGCAGGCTGGCGAACGACGCGGTCAGCGCGATGAACACGGAGTTGAAGAACCAGCGGGCGAAGGGGTAGGTGTCGGAGGTGAACAGTTTGCCGAAGTTGTTCAGGCTCGCCCCGGTGGGCAGCAGGTCGGTGGAGGCCAGGGTGCCCAGCGGGTTGATCGCCGCGGACAGCACGAACAGGATCGGGATCACCGCGAACGCGCACACGACGAGCACGAAGGCGTGCCTCAGCGCGAGCTTCATGCGTAGACCTCCTCCTGCTTGCGGGTCCGCCTGAACGTCACCGCGGAGATGACGGCCACGATCGCGAAGATGAACACCGAGATCGCCGCGGCGAAGCCGAACTGCGAGCCGCCGGTGCCGAACGCCAGCCGGAACGTGTAGGTGATCAGCAGGTCGGTGGCGCCCACCTGCGTGCTCTCAGGGGGGAACGGGCCGCCCTCGGTGGTGAGGCCGATCGCGTTGAAGTTGTTGAAGTTGTACGCGAACGACGAGATCAGCAGCGGTGTCAACGCCACCAGCAGCAGCGGCAGCGTCACCTTGCGGAACCCGGCCATCGGCGAGGCCCCGTCGATGGCGGCGGCCTCGGTCAGCTCGCGCGGGATCGCCTGCAACGCGCCGGTGGTCACCAGGAACATGTAGGGGAAGCCGAGCCAGAGGTTCACCAGGATCACCGCCAGCCGGGCGGTCATCGGCTGGCCCATCCAGTCGACGTCCAGGCCGAACAGCGAGTTGATCAGCCCGAAGTCGCGGTTGAACATGTCCCGCCAGACCAGCAGCATCGCGAACGCGGGCATCGCGTAGGGCAGGATCAGCACGATCCGGTAGATCCGCGTCCCCTTCATGCGGGGGTGGTGCAGCGCCAGCGCGACCGCCATGCCGAGCGCGAACGTGGTCGCGACGGACGCCAGCGCGAACACCATGTTCCACCCGAGCACCCCGAGGAAGTATCCGGAGATGGTGGGGTCGGTCAGCGCCCGGGCGAAGTTCTCGAACCCCACGTTGACCTGCCAGCCCTGCGCCAGATGCGCGCCCTGGGCGTTGACGAAGTAGCCCTGCCCCTCGTCGGCGGTCCACCTGTCGCCGTCGCCCTGGACGCAGTCGCATCCGGCGTCGTAGCCGAGCGCCGCCCGGCCCTCGACGGCGCGGCTCAGCCCGTTGGCCTTGATCAGTCCGCCGGAGGTGGGGACGGCCAGCGCCGAGATCTGCTGCGCCCTGGCCGCCGCCTCGGGCGCGGTGAGCACGGTGAACCCGGGTGCCCGCAGCACCTTGCCCGTGACGCCGACCTGGGCCCCGGTCAGCGGTGACAGCCCCTGGCCGGTGCCGACCCTGGCCTGCTTGGTCTTCGGGTCGACGAGCAGGAACACCAGCTCGCCGTCCTTGAGCGCGGCCGTCAGGTTGTACTCGGGCGAGCCGGGCGCCTGCCGCACCGAGCCCGTCTCGATCGCCGTGATGGCCGCCTGCTTGTCGCCGCGGTGGCCGTCGCCGAAGTTGGTGAACGCGGTGCTCACCGTGTACAGGACGGGGAACACCTGGAACGCCAGCAGGAAGACGGTGCCGGGAACCAGGTACTTGGCGGGGATGAAGCGGCGGGTCAGGTAGAGGTAGGCGATGAGCGCGGTGGCGGCGCACAGCAGCGTGAGCGCCGGCCACGATCCGGCCGCGACCAGCGGCGGCACCGCGTAGACCAGGACCGCGGCGGCCACGGCCAGCACCGCGATCCTGCTCACCAGATAGCCCGTGGTGACCTGCCGGCTCCGCCGCGGAGGGCTTTCGGCCTCCGCGGCCTCGCGGACGTCCAGAGCCATGACGTCAGTTCTTGAGCGAGCTGTCGATGGCCTTCTGCGCGGCCTGCGCGGCCTTGGCCGGGTCGCCGCCCTTGACCACGGCCTCCTCGGCGATGCCGAACGGCTCCCAGACGGCCTGCATCTCGGGGATCGCGGGCATCGGGAAGCCGGACTTGCCCGCGTCCATGAACTTGCCCGCGTCGGCGTCGGTGGCCTTGACCGCGTCGAGGGCGACGGTCAGCGCCGGGGGACGCGGGTCGGCGGCGTAGAGCGCCTTGGCGACGTCGGCGTTGGTCACGTAGTTGGTGACGAACTCCTGGGCGAGGGTCTTGCTCTTGCCCTTGGACGCCACGAAGAACGACTGCACGCCGACGAACGGGGTGGCGGGCTTGCCGTCCTTGAACGACGGGACGGGCGTGACGTCGTAGGTGAAGCCGCCCTTCTTCACGTCGCCCATCGCCCACGGGCCGGAGATCAGGAAGGCGCACTTGCCGCCCGCGAAGTTGGCGATGTAGTTCTCGTTGGTGATGGACGTCTTCAGCGCGCCGTCACCCTTCTCCCCCAGGTCCTTCAGCTTGCCGAACGCCTTGACGGACTCGTCGGAGCCGAGCAGCACCTTCTTCGGGTCGGGGTCGCCGGTCGCGGTGGCGCCGAACAGCGAGCCGCCGCCGGCGGCGAAGATCGGGTAGACGTGGAAGGCGTCGCCCTTCAGCCCGACCGGGAGGCAGAGCAGCTCCTTGACCTTGCCCGCGGCCTTGAGCTCCTTGCCCTTCTTGACCATGTCCTCCAGGGTCGCGGGGGCGTCGGGCGCGAGCTTGGTGTTGCGGATCAGCGCGATGTTCTCGACCGCGTACGGCGCGCCGTACACCTGGCCGTTGAAGGTGACCGCCTTGATGGCGATCTCGGAGAACCCGGCCTTCTGCTCGTCGGTGAGGTTGACCGGGTCGATGGCGCCGTTCTGCACCAGGTTGCCGATCCAGTCGTGCGCGCCGACCATGACGTCCGGGCCGCTGCCCTGCTGGGAGGCGGTGAGGAAGGTCTGCTGGTTGTCCTTGCTGATCTCCTTCACCTCGACGGTCACGCCGTTCTCGGTGCCGAACTGCTCGGCGAAGGGCTTGAGCGCCTTGACCCGGTTGGGGTCGGCCCAGATCACGAGCTTGCCGCTGCCCTTGTCGGCGGCGGGGGCGGACGCGGACCCGCTGGGGGCCGCCGAGGGGGTGGCGGGTTCCGAACCGCCACAGCCCGCGGCGGCGAACGCCAGGGTCGCTGCGGCGGCCACGCCCAGAGCTCGCATGCGCATGGGACCTCCTGAGGTCACGGAGGGAGCGGCGGCACGTCCACGCGTGGCCGCTCGAGAAGCCGTTATCGGCCGCTTTCGCGGCTGACATTTCCGGGACGTTAGCGTCTCTTTGCAAGAAGTGGAAGAACTTGCGCAAGAGCGTTACCTGATCCAGACCCGCCGGATACGCCCTTGACCTCGTGAAGCCGGTGACATTCCGGCTCATGGGCCGAACTGCAACTTTCCGCAACTTACACTTGACCATCCCCGAGCGGTCGCGCGATCCTGCACGGGACATCAGTGCACATCCCCGGAAAGGACCCCCATGCTCGGCAACGACGACTGGTGGCGGGACGCCGTCGTGTACCAGGTCTATCCCCGCAGCTTCGCGGACGCGAACGGCGACGGCATGGGCGACCTGCCCGGTGTGCGCAGCCGCCTGGGATACCTGAGCGAGCTGGGCGTGGACGCGATCTGGCTGAGCCCCTTCTACACCTCACCGATGGCCGACGGCGGCTACGACGTGGCCGACTACCGCGACGTGGACCCGATGTTCGGCGACCTCGCCGACTTCGACGCGCTGATCGAGGACGCGCACGCGCTGGGCATCAGGGTGATCGTGGACGTGGTGCCGAACCACTCCTCCGACCACCACCCCTGGTTCCAGGCCGGGCTGCGCGAGCGCTACATCTTCCGCGACCGGCCCAACGACTGGGAGTCCATCTTCGGCGGCTCCGCCTGGACCCAGGTGGCCGACGGCCAGTGGTACCTGCACCTGTTCGCGCCCGAGCAGCCCGACCTGAACTGGGACAACCCCGAGGTCCGCGCCGAGTTCCGCGACATCCTGCGGTTCTGGCTGGACCGGGGCGTCGACGGGTTCCGCATCGACGTGGCGCACGGCATGGTCAAGGCCGCCGGGCTGCCGGACGTCGGCCCGAAGGAGGGCCGCCAGGCGGAGATGCTGGGCGACGAGCAGCTGCCGTACTTCGACCAGGACGGCGTGCACGACATCTACCGCGAGTGGCGGCCGATCCTCGACTCCTACCCGGGCGGCCGGATGGCGGTGGCCGAGGCGTGGGTGTCGTCGGCCGAGCGGCTGGCCCGCTACGTCGGCCCCGACGAGCTGCACCAGGCGTTCAACTTCGAGTTCATGATGGCGGACTTCCACGCCAAGTCGTTCCGGGCGGTGATCGAGAAGTCGCTGGCGGAGGCGGAGCTGGTCGGCGCCCCGACCACCTGGGTGCTGTCGAACCACGACAAGCCCCGCCACGTCACCCGGCACGGCGGCCTGGCCCGCGCGCGGGCGGCCACCCTGCTCATGCTCGCCCTGCCCGGCTCCGCCTACCTCTACAACGGCGAGGAGCTCGGCCTGCCCGACGTCCTCGACCTGCCCGACGAGCTGCGCCAGGACCCGGCGTTCCGGCGTATCGGCGAGAGCCGCGACGGCTGCCGCGTCCCGATCCCGTGGACCAGCGCGCCCGGCTGCGGCTGGCAGGACCCGTGGCTGCCGATCCCCGGCTCGTGGGCGGAGCTGTCGGCCGAGGCGCAGCAGGACGACCCCGGCTCGACGCTGAATCTCTACCGGGCCGCGCTCGCGACCCGCAGGTCCCACCCGGCGCTCGGTGGCGGGACGCTCACCTGGCTGGACTCCCCCCGCGACGTCCTGGCGCTCGAACGCTCCTCGGGCGACGGCGACACGCTGGCCGTGGTGCTGAACGCCGGCGAGGAGCCCGTCACCCTGGGCGAGCTGGGCCTGTCGGGCGAGGTGCTGCTGTCGAGCGGCCCCCTGCCCGAGGACGGCTCGGTCCCGCCCGACACCGCGATCTGGCTCCAGCCGCGCTGACGGCGGCCTGAGGATGCCGGTAGGCCCTTCGCGGGAGGGCTTACCGGCGCTGTCGCCTTTGGACCAAACTTTCCTTTTAGCCGACTTTTGGCGGCTATCACGGTGAGTACCCTTCGGTGCGTGGTACGCCTGTGGGCCAGATCCCTTCGCGGCCGTGTCACGCTCATCGCCACGGTCGTCGCCGTCCTCCTGCTGATCCCCGCGGGGATCGGCGGTGTTCTCGTGTCCAGATCCATCATCACGAACAACGTCTGGAAGAGCACCTCGCACACCGCCACCCAGGTGGTGGCCGAGGCCCACAACGGGCAGCTGCCTCTCGGCGCCGCGATCCCGGTGCCCGACCCCGAGGTCGACCTGATCCAGATCGTCGCGCCCGACGGCCAGGTCCTCGCCTCCAGCGACGCGGCACGCAACCTGCCGCGGCTCAGCGACGTCCAGCCGCCGCCGGACAACCCGGTCATCAACACCACGAACTGCCTGCCCACGGAGTGCGTCCACCTGACGGCCGCCAGGATGACCTCCGCGGGCGCCTCCTCCACCGTCTACGCCGGTTTCAGCACGCCGACCGTGCTCTCCACCCGGGTGCTGGAAGCGGTGGTGTTCTCACAGATCGCGGTGCTGATCGCGCTGGCGGCCTGGGCGACGTGGCTGGTCACCGGGCGGGCGCTGCGCCCCGTCGCGGCGATGCGCAGCGAGCTGGACGAGATCACCGCCAGCGACCTGAGCCGCCGCGTGACCTACCCCCAAGGCGCGGACGAGGTCGCCGAGCTCGCCAGGTCGATCAACGGCACCCTGGCCAGGCTGGAGCTCTCGACCCGGCAGCAGCGCCAGTTCGCCTCCGACGCCTCGCACGAGCTGCGCACCCCGATCGCCGGGCTGCGCGCCCAGCTGGAGAGCGCCCAGCTCTACCCCCACGACACCGACCTCGACGCCCTGGTGAAGAGCGCGCTGCGCGACACCGACCGGCTGGAGGCGATCATCACCGACCTGCTCCTGCTGGCCAGGATCGGCTCGGGGGTGGACGCGGTCAAGGAGCGCGTCGACCTGTCGGACCTGGTCAGGGAGGAGCTGAGCGTCCGCTCCGACAGGCTGCCCGTGCGGGTGCGGGCGCAGGACGGCGTGGCGGTCTGCGGGATCCGGCTGCAGCTGGCCAGGGTGCTGACGAACCTGCTGGACAACGCCCAGCGGCACGCGGAGAGCTACGTCATGATCCTGGTGGCGCGGGAGGGCGACGACGCCGTCCTGGCGGTGGAGAACGACGGGGTGGAGATCGCGGAGAGCGACCGCGAGCACATCTTCGAGCGCTTCACCCGCCTGGACGCGGCGCGCAGCCGCGACCTCGGCGGCACGGGCCTGGGCCTGGCCATCGCGCGCGACGTGGCGCTGGCGCACTGCGGGAGCATCGAGGTGGACGACTTCGAGGGCGGGGCGCGATTCGTGCTGAGAATTCCGGCCGTTTGACCCGCAAGACGGCGAAATCGGGAATCATGGGGCCCATGACCGAGCAGGCTCCCAGTGGTGTGGACCCTCATGTTCCGAACGCAGCGCGCATGTACGACTACTTTCTCGGCGGCAAGGACAACTTCCGCGCTGACAGGGAGCTGGCTGAACGGGTCCTGAGCGTGCTGCCCGAGACGCGCGACGGCACCAGGCAGAACCGCGCGCTGATCGGCCGGTTCGTGGAGTACCTGTGCCGGCAGGGCATCACGCAGTTCCTCGACCTGGGGTCCGGGCTTCCCGCGCAGGAGAACGTGCACGAGGTGGCCCACCGTTTCACGCCCGACGCCAAGGTGGTGTACGTCGACAACGACCCGGTGGTCTGCGCCCACGGCCGGGCGATGCTCGCCAGCCCCGAGCGGGTGGCGATGGTGGAGGGCGACGTCCGCAGGCCGGACCAGATCCTCGCCAACCCGGACGTGCGCGCGCTGCTCGACTTCGACCGGCCGGTCGCGGTGCTGATGATGTTCCTGCTGCACCTGATCCCCGACGTGGAGCAGCCCGGCCGGCTCGTCGCCGCCTACCGCGACGCCCTGGCGCCGGGCAGCTACCTGGCGATCTCGCATGTAGGCAGCGACGTCCTGCCCGAGCGCATCGCCCCGATCGTGCAGTACTACCGCCAGGCCAACTCGCCGTTCTGCCCCAGACCCGGCAGAGAGATCGAAGCCTTCTTCGGCGACTTCGAGCTGATCCCGCCGGGCCTGGCGAACGGCATAGGGCCGGAGGTGGTGTGGCCGTTCACCGACCCCGACGCGGTCGTGTTCCTCGACGCCGAGCTCGCCCGCCTGGGTTACGCGGGCATCGGCCGCAAGCCCTGACGCCCGGCTCCTAGGCCGGAGCCAGTTCCTTCTCGGTCCCCGGGGCGGGCGGCTCCGCCTCCTTGGGCTCGTCGAGCAGCGTGGCCTCGTCGAACGGCACGCGTCCCGCCAGCACCTCGGCGGCCCGCTCGCGGTCGAAGTCGCCCGTCCACCTGCCGATGAGGACGGTGGCGACCGCGTTGCCCGCGAAGTTGGTCAGCGCCCTGGCCTCGGACATGAACCGGTCGATGCCGACGATCAGGCCGACGCCGTCGACCAGTTCCGGCCGGTGCGACTGCAGGCCGGCCGCCAGCGTGGCGAGGCCGGCGCCGCTCACGCCCGCCGCGCCCTTCGAGGCGATCATCATGAACAGCAGGAGCGTCACCTGCTCGCCGACCTGGAGCGGCGCCCCTGTGGCCGAGGCGACGAAGAGCGTCGCCATGGTCAGGTAGATGGCGGTGCCGTCGAGGTTGAAGGAGTAGCCGGTGGGCACCGTGATGCCCGCCACGGTGCGGCTGACGCCCAGGTGCTCCATCTTGGCGATCAGCCGGGGCAGTGCCGTCTCCGACGACGACGTCGACAGGATCAGCAGGAACTCGCGGCCGAGATAGCGCAGCAGCGACCAGAGGTTGATTCGGGCGAACACCCACAGGACGGTGCCGAGCACCACGCCGACGAAGAGCAGGCAGGTGAGGTAGAAGGCGCCCATGATGATGCCCAGGGTCTTGAGCGCCTCCAGGCCGGTGGCGCCGATGAGGGCGGCGATCGCGCCGAACGCGCCGACGGGGGCCGCCCACATGACCATCGACAGAATGCGGAACACGAGCCGCTGGATGTGCTCGACTCCGCGCAGGATGGGCTCGCCCTTGGCGCCCATGGCCTGCACGGCGAAGCCGGTGAGCAGCGCCACCAGCAGCGTCTGCAGCACCTGCGACGAGGTGAAGGCCGAGACCAGGGTGGTCGGTATGATGCCGACGACGAAGTCGACCGCGCTGCTCTCGCCGCCCTTGGCGGCCTCCGCCTCGGCGGCCTGCTTGCCCGCGTCGGTCAGGTGCAGGCCGGCTCCCGGGTCGATCAGGTTGCCGACCAGCAGACCGATGAGCAGCGCGAACGTCGACATGACGATGAAGTAGCCGAGAGCCAGCCCGCCGACCTTGCCGACCTTGGCAGCCTTGTTCACCGAGCCGATACCGAGCACGATCGTGCAGAAGATGATCGGGCTGATCACCATCTTGATCAGCGCGACGAAGCCGGTGCCGATGGGTTTGAGTTCCTTGCCCACATCCGGCCAGAGGTATCCGACGAGGATCCCGAGCACGACCGCCACGATGACGGCCAGGTAGAGGTAACGGGTGCGATCACGCATGGGGGGCACTCTCCGGCTTTGAGAACAGTGCTGACAGTGCAAATATGCGGACCGTAGTGATCCAGGTCACTATTGCGTAAGTTTCGTTCATGGAGAGGGACACATGCGACGCTGGAGCCTGGCAGGGCAGATGTTGGTCCTGCAGCTGCTGGTGGTCGCCGTCACGCTCGCCGGCGCCGCCGTGGCCGTCTCGGTCCTGGCGAACCAGCTGGTCGAGGCCGAGGCGGTGGCCTCGGCCAGGGCGGCGGCGGCCAGCGTGGCGGCCTCGCCCGACGTGCAGACCGCGCTCGACGACCCGTCGCCCACGCTGCGGCTGCAGCCGTTCGCCGAGCGGGTGCGGGTCGACACCGGCGTCGACTTCGTCACCATCATGAAGCCCGACGGCACCCGCTACACCCATCCCAACCCGGCCGAGATCGGCAGGCCGTTCCTCGGCCACATCCAGCCGGCGCTGGAAGGCCGCACGTTCACCGAGATCTACACGGGCACGCTCGGCCCGTCCGTGCGCGCGGTCGCCCCCGTGCGCACCGGCGGGAAGGTGCGGGCGCTGGTCAGCGCCGGCATCAAGGTCGACAGGGTGAGCGCCAGGATGCGCGGGCAGCTCGCCTGGACCGGGCTCATCGCGCTGCTCGGGCTGGGCCTCGGCGCGGCGGGCACGTGGCTGGTGACGGCGCGGCTGCGCCGCCAGACCCACGGGCTGGGCCCGGTCGAGCTGGGCCGCATCCACGAACACCACGACGCGGTGCTGCACGCCGTCAGGGAGGGTCTGCTGCTGGTCGGCAGAGACGGCGAGCTGACCCTGTGCAACGACGCCGCCCGGCTGCTGCTCGACCTGCCCGCCGACGCCGAGGGGCGGCACGTGGCCGAGCTGGGCCTGGCCGAGGTGCTGTCGGCGAGCGAGGAGCGGATCCACCTGGTCGGCGACCGGGTGCTGGCCGTCAACAGCGCCACGAGCAGGCTCGGCACCGTGGTGACCGTGCGCGACCACACCGAGCTGCAGGCGCTGGCCGGGCAGCTCGACGCCGAGCGCGGCTTCGCCGAGTCGCTGCGCTCGGCCGCGCACGAGGCGGCGAACCGCCTGCACACCGTGATCACCCTGGTGGAGCTCGGACGCGCCGAGCAGGCGGTGGCGTTCGGCACCGCCGAGCTGCGCGCGGCCCAGGAGCTGACCGACCGGGTGATGGGCTCGGTGCGCGAGCCGGTGCTGGCGGCGCTGCTTTTGGGCAAGAGCGCCGAGGCGGCCGAGCGCGGCAGCGAGCTGGTGATCAGCCAGGACAGCGAGCTCGACGACGAGCTGGTCGCGCTGGGGCTCGACGCGCGGGAGCTGGTGACGATCGTCGGCAACCTGATCGACAACGCCATCGACGCGGCCTCGCGGGTCGAGGTGCACCTGCGGGGCGACTCCTCCGGGCTGGTGCTGCGGGTGGCCGACAACGGGCCCGGCCTGACCGGTGCCGACGCGTTCGCGCGGGGCTGGACCACCAAGGGCGACGGGCACGGCCTCGGCCTGGCGCTGGTGGGGCAGGCGGTGCGGCGGCTGGGCGGCACCATCGAGGTCGACGGCTCCGAGTTCACCGTGCGGCTGCCCGTCCCGGAGCCGGCCCGATGATCTCGGTGCTCGTCGTCGAGGACGAGGAGATCATGGCCGAGGCCCACCGCATCTACGTGGAGCGGGTGCCGGGCTTCGCGGTGGCCGGGGTGGCGCGGACGGGCGGGGAGGCCCTGCGGTTCCTGCGGCACACGCCGGTCGATCTCGTCCTGCTCGACCTGTACCTGCCCGACATGCCGGGGCTGGAGGTGTGCCGGGCGGCGCGGGCCGGGGGGCTGCTGTGCGACGTGATCGCGGTGACGTCCGCGCGCGACCTGGCGATGGTGCGCTCGGCGGTCTCGCTCGGCGTCTCGCAGTACCTGCTCAAGCCGTTCACCTTCGCCACGCTGCGGGAGAAGCTGAACCGCTACGCCCGCTTCAGGGAGGAGGCGGGCGAGATCGTCGCCCAGCGGGACGTCGACCGGGTGCTCGGCACCCTGCGCGGCAGCTCGGAGCTGCCCAAGGGGATGTCGCGCGACACGCTCGACACGGTCGCTGCGCACCTTCGGGGGCATCCGCAGGGCGTGTCGGCGCAGGCGGTGGGGGCGGCGGCAGGGGTGTCGCGGGTGACCGCGCGACGGTACCTGGAATATCTGGTGGAACTGGGGCTGGCGGCGAGGTTCCCGCAGTACGGCGGGGTGGGACGGCCAGAGTTGCTCTACCGGATGCCCATGGAAAGTTAATGGAGGTGACGCTGCCAGTTCAACACGGGCCTCTAGCTTCTGGGGACACCCCGAAGCATGGAGGAGTCACCTTGCGAGTCCTGGCCGTAGTTCCCGCCCGCGGAGGTTCAGCGGGCGTTCCCCTGAAGAACCTCGCCCTCGTGGGCGGCCTCCCGCTGGTCACCCGCGCGGTGCGGGCCTGCCGGCAGGCCGAACTGGTGGACCAGGTGGTGGTGAGCACCGACCACGCCGGTATCGCGGACGTCGCCCGCGAGGCGGGGGCGCTCGTCGTCGACCGGCCCGAGGAGCTGAGCGGCGCGACCGCGTCCAGCGAGTCCGCCGTGTTGCACGCCCTCGACACCCTCGAGCAGGACCCCGAGGTGGTCGTCCTCGTGCAGTGCACGAGCGCGTTCATCGACCCGGAGAACCTGTCGTCCGCAGTGCGCATGGTCCTCGACGGCGAGGCCGACTCGGTCGTGTCCGGGCTGGCGACGCACGAGTTCCTCTGGACGGCCGCCGGCGCGGGCGTCAACCACGACCCCGCCGTCCGGCTGCGCAGGCAGGACCGCGACGCCGAGTTCCGCGAGAACGGCGCGTTCTACGTGATGCGCACCTCCGGCCTGCGCGAGCACGGGCACCGCTTCTTCGGCACGATCGCCGTGCAGCCGGTGCCCGCGCAGCACGCCGTCGAGGTCGACAACCCCGAAGACCTGGACCTGGTCCGCGCGCTCGCCCCGTTCATCGACAAGCCCGAGCCGATCGACGTCGACGCGGTCATCACCGACTTCGACGGCGTCCACACCGACGACCGCGCCTACGTCGACTCCGAGGGCCGCGAGATGGTCCTCGTCAGCCGCTCCGACGGGATGGGCGTGGCGCTGCTGCGCAAGGCGGGCGTCAAGGTGCTGGTGATGTCCACCGAGCACAACCCGGTGGTCGCCGCCCGCGCCCGCAAGCTGGGCGTGCCCGTGCTGCAGGGCCTGGCCGAGAAGCGGACGGTGCTGCGCGACTGGCTGACCATCGAGGGCCTGGACCCGGCCCGCGTCGCCTACGTCGGCAACGACGTCAACGACCTGGGCCCGATGGCCGAGGTGGGCTGGCCGATCGCGGTGCCCGACGCGCACCCGAAGGTGCGCGCCGCCGCCCGGGTGGTGCTGACCAGGAACGGCGGCGACGGCGCCGTGCGCGAACTGTGCGACCGGGTCGTGGCGGCCCGGCCCGAGCCCGCCGCGCCCGAGGTGAAGGAGCGGCCCAGGTTCGGCCCGGTGGCGATCGGGGACGTGCTGGTGGGCGACGGCGAGCCGGTCTACGTGATCGGCGAGATCGGCATCAACCACAACGGCGACCTCGACCTGGCCCGCCGGCTGATCGACGTGGCCGCCGACGCGGGCTGCCAGGCGGTCAAGTTCCAGAAGCGGACCCCGTCCATCTGCGTGCCCGTCGAGCAGCGCGACCAGATCAGGCAGACGCCGTGGGGCGAGATGACCTATCTGGAGTACAAGGAGCGGACCGAGTTCGGGCACGACGAGTACCGGCAGATCGCCAAGTACTGCGACGAGCGCGGCCTGCACTGGTTCGCCTCCCCGTGGGACGTCCCGTCCGTGGAGTTCCTGGAGGAGATGGACGTCCTCGTGCACAAGGTGGCCTCGGCCAGCGTCGCCGACCACGAGTTGCTGCGGGCGCTGGCCCTGACCGGCAAGCCGATCATCCTGTCGACCGGCATGTCCACGCTGTCGGAGATCGACAAGGCGGTCGAGATCCTCGGCACCGACAAGCTGATCATGATGCACGCCACGTCCACCTACCCGCTGCCTCCGGAAGAGGCGAACCTGCGCACCATCACCACGCTCAAGGAGCGGTACGGCGTGCCGGTGGGCTACTCCGGGCACGAGCGCGGGCTGCAGATCTCGATGGCCGCCGTCACGCTCGGCGCGGTCTGCGTGGAGCGGCACATCACGCTCGACCGCACCATGTGGGGCTCCGACCACGCGGCCTCCCTGGAGCCCGCCGGGCTGGAGCACCTGGTACGCGACATCCGGATCATCGAGCAGGCCATGGGCGACGGCGTGAAGCGTGTCTTCCCCGGCGAGGAGGCGCCCAAGGCCCGCCTGCGCCGCGCGACCGTCTGAGAGAGGCACGTTGATCACACTCTCGGTCGTCGTGCCGGTCAGGGACGGCGAGCGCTTCATCGCCGACGCGCTCGCCTCCCTGCGCCGCAACGCACGGCACGACTTCGAGTTCATCGTCGTGGACGACGGGTCCGTCGACGCCACCGGTGCCATCGCCGAGGACTTCCTCGCCGACCTGCCGGGCCTGGCCGTCCTGCGTAACCCCACGCCCGTCGGCCTGGCGGACGCGCGCAACACCGGGCTGACGGCGGCGTCCGGCCGGTTCGTCACGTTCATGGACGGCGACGACTGGCTCGCCCCCGGCTACCTGCCCCGGCTCGTCGAGGCCATCGACGGGCTCGGCTGCGACTTCGTCCGCGCCGACCACGTGCAGGTCGAAGGCCGCAAGCGGGTCGTGCACCGCGCCCCGCTGGCGCGGCGTGGCGCGGTGCTCTCCCCGCGCGACGCGATCCTGCCCGCCGGGGTGCGGACCATGGTGGACTACCCGTACGCGTGGGCGGGCGTCTACCGCCGCTCGCTGCACGACCTGCTGCACTTCCCCGGCTCGCTGCACACGGCCGAGGACCGGCCGTGGATCTGGCGGCTGCACAGGGAGGCCGCCACGTTCGCGGTGGTCTCGCTGGCCGGGGTGTTCTACCGGCGGCAGGTGGCCGGGTCGCTGACACAGGTCGGCGACGAGCGGCAGTTGCACTTCTTCGACGCCTTCGACCTGGTGTTCAAGGATCTGGAGGAGGAGTTCCTGCCCAAGGCGGTGCGGAACTTCTGCGCGCTGCTCGCCCACCACCTGGAGATCGCCGACCGGTTCACCCCGCAGCTGCGGGCCCGCTTCGAGGAACGCGGCGCGCAGGCGGTTCGCGCGCTGCCCACCGACGTGGTGGTGGACGCCGTGTCACGGATGTCCGTCGATCGCGAGGCGACACTGCGGGCACTGCTGCCCGACCTGCCCCCCAGCCCCCATGTCCGGCTGCGCCGGGATCGGGAGGATTGATGACGACGGTCTTCTACGCCTCGACGCTGTTCGGGGCGATGTCGCTGGCGGCCGCGATCGACGACGGCCACTTCGGCGACGGCCGCCGGGTCCTGATCGTGTCGACGAACGCGGCGATCCCCGAGGTGGCCGTGCCGCTCGACAGGACGCCCGGCTTCACCGTCCTGCGGTCCCGGTTCGACGAGGTGCACTCGTGGAACGACGTCATCGCGCCGCTGCACCCGTCGGACTGGAAGGCCCGGGTGATCGAGGTGCCGATGATGGAGCGGCTGATCCGCTCCTACCTGGACCTCGGCCAGGTGGACGAACTGGTGCTCGAGTCGATCGCGGTGGCGCCCGCGCGGACGATCGCCGGGCTGGTGCGCGACTGCCCGATCACCGTCTACTCCGACGGGCTGATGAGCTACGGGCCCACCCGCGACCCGATGCCCGCCGAGATCTTCCGCCGGATCACCCGCCTGCTCCACCTGGACCTGGTGCCGGGACTGACGCCGCTGCTGCTCAGCGAGTACGAGGTGCCCCCCGTGGTCCTGCCCGACGCGGCCTTCCTGGCGGTCGTGCGGGAGGTGACGGCGACCGCGCCCGACATGATGGCCGGGCAGGCGATGATCCTCGGCCAGTACCTGTCGGCGCTGGACATCGTCACGCCGGACGAGGAGGCGGCGCTGCACGAGACCATGCTGCGCGCCCTGACCGCCCGCGGGTACCGGACGGTCGTCTTCAAGCCGCACCCGTCCGCCGGGCGCAGGCACTCCCAGCTGCTGCGCGTCGCCGCCGACACCCTCGGGGTGCGGCTGATCGTGGCGGGCGAGAGCGTGCCGGCCGAGGTGTGCTTCGCCGCGCTCAGGCCGGAGCTGGTGGTGGGCTGCTTCTCGACCGGCCTGGTGACGGCGCAGCGGTACTTCAGCCTGCCGGTCGCCTCGTACGGCACCGAGCTGGTGCTGGACCGGCTGACCCCGTACGAGAACAGCAACCGGGTGCCGGTCACCATCGTGAACGCGCTGCTCCCCCGGCTGTCGGAGGGCGGCGAGGTGAGCGCGGCCCCGCGGGCGGACCTGCAGGAGCTGGTGCGCGCGGTCGGCTACTGCATGCAGCCCGAGGCGTACCCCGAGCTGCGTCCGGCTGCGGGGTTCGGCTTCGACCCGCGTTACTTCAAGCGCAAGCGCCTGGAGACGCTCGCCCTGACGGCCAGGCCCACGGCGCTGACCCGGCTGCGCAGAAAGATCAGATCGGCACTGTGACGCGAGCCCGCCGGGCGCGGCGCCCCCGCGCCCGGCGGGCTCGCGTTCGAGGGACTCGCGTTCACCAAGGACGACTGAGCGCCCGGCGTGGGGGGGGCCGGGGGGGGGGGGGCCCCCCCCGGGGCGATAGGGGGGGGGAGCGGAGAGGGTTTAGGTTGGGGGGGCCCCCCCCCATAGC
>NZ_JBEPDC010000043.1:0-79794 GCF_040300065.1 Nonomuraea sp. NPDC000554
GCCCTGACCAGCAGCACGTCGCGGGCCGTCTCCGTGCCGAACGAGGTACGGAACGGCGCCACCAGGGGCATCGCGATCCGGCGCAGCTCAACTCCAGTGATCTTCACGCCGCCTCCAAGGTGCGCTTTTCGACAATGTAGTACTTCTTTCTGTGGAATCCCGTGACGGTGCGGCCTTCGGCCAGCAGCCCGCCCAGGACGTCCCGCATGGCGTGCCGCCACGCCTTGGCCGCTCCGGGATCGGACCTGCGCGACGCCTCGATGTCCTCGGGCACCGCCACGAGCACGGTCTCGCCGTCATCGGGCCTGACGGCCGGCCGCCCGTCCTCGTCCTCCAGCACCACCACCGCGCCCGTGGGCACCCGGCCGGCAGGCGGCTCCCGCCGCACCCGAGCCTTCACGTGCGGCGCGGACAGCGTCCAGACGGTGAGCAACCGGTCGGACTCGTCGCCCTGGTTGATCGCGTCGTCCATGACCCCGTAGAAGGCGGGCAGGTACTCGCGCGGCCGGGCTCCCAGCTTGGCCAGGTTGAAGTGCGCGTTGCGGCGCACCAGCGGGTCGTAGGTCCACGTGACGCGCTTCAGCCCGCGTTCCAGCGCCCACTCGCGCTGGTGCAGCTTGAGCGCGAAACCGATGCCGCGCCCGATGGCGGCCCCGGTGACGTGCGAGTGCAGCGTGGCGTCCGCTGCGAGGAAGGCCACCGACCCGCCGACAAGCCTGCCGTCGTCGAAGGCGCCGACCACGTAGTTGCCCGCGTGCGACAGCGCCCGCATCAGCTCCACCGTGACCGGCCGGCCGTCCGGCCCGAAGTGCCAGATGTCCTCGAACAGCGCGAGGACGTGCTCGAACTCCACGATCTCGCGCAGCTCCCTGATCGCGATCAACGGTCCTCCGGGGGGTGCTCGGGTGTCACCGCGACCGTATGCCACGGCGTGGCCGCCCCGATTCGTGCCGGCTCACCAAGAGCGGCCCCGTCTTCGTCGCGCAGCCCTACCGGCAGGAGGGCCGGACCCGTCCGACGTTCGCCGATGGCCGTCCCGATGCCGAAATGATCACGAAAGCGTGCCAGGTCGGGGACTCTCTTCCGTCCCGCTTGCCGGCCTGGCCATACTGGCGGGCCGTCATCAGCCCCCCGTTGCGAAGGTGTGCACCATGTACTCGCCGCCGTTACCACCGCTACCGCCGTTACGTCCGATACGCGGCATGGCCAACGTCGCTCTCGGCGCGCTGGCCCTCGACTGCCTCGTGGGCGTCGCCGCCGCCGTGATCGACCTGCGGGAAGTAGCGATCATCAACCGCGTCATCAACGACCCCGAATCCGTCAGCGACGCGGAGATCGACACGAGCGACACGATCTACGCCGCGTCAGGCATGGTGGAGACGGCGGTCTTCGTCGTGGCCGGCGTGGCGTTCCTGCTCTGGCTGTTCCGGGTCAGGGCGAACGCCGAGTTGCTGGCGCCCCAGGGGCACCGGCACCCCAAGTTCTGGCTGATCCTCGGCTGGGGAGTGCCCATCATCGCCTTCTGGTTCCCCAAGCAGATCGTCGACGACATCTGGGGCGCCTCCCAACGAGGCGGCGCCGACCGGCCATCCCGCTCCGGCCTGATCACCGCCTGGTGGGCGGCCTGGCTGATCAGCTCCTTGGTGTCCAGGGTGGTCGGCAGCCTGTTGCGCTGGGCCGACGACCTGGAAGGCATGGTCACCGCGGCCCAGTTCGACCTGGTGAGCATCGCGTTGTGGTTCGTCACCGCGGCGCTGGCGGCCGGGGTGATCCTCCGCATCACCAGCGCGCAGGAGCTGCGGCGGTTCGCCCCGTCGGCGAGCCCGCCCGCTGATCGCGGGTACTCCTCGGCGAGCAGCTGACCCGCCGCGGCGGAGCCGCCAGTGAGGGCGGCCGGCACGTCACGGGCTGCGCCGGATGATGTCGGTGGCCAGGACGATGCATCATGGACACCGGCACCGGTCTCCCTACAATGGCCAGGTGAACCACACGTTCCGGTGTTCGCCACCTCGGCCCCGACCATGGCGGAGATCCTCGACCGGGTCTCCCGAATGACGTGCTGAGCGCCGCCGGGCTGAGCGCCGAGGAGGAGGCCGCCTACCGGATCCTGGTCAGAACCGCCGGGGTCGAGCCCGCCGAGCTGGCACAAGAGCTCGGCATCGAGAGCGAGGCGGCGCGACGGGCGCTCGGCTCCCTGCTCGCCACGGGCCTGGCGCGAGCCGTCCCAGGAGAGCCCGACAGGTTCATCGCCGTCGCGCCCGACGTGGCGCTCGCGGCCCGGCTGCACAGGCGGCAGGAGGAGCTGGACCGGGCCAGGCAGGCCGTGGAGCAGCTCAGAGAGGAGTACCTGGCCCATTCACGGCGCCGCGAGGCCGCCGAGCTGATTGACGTGATCACCAGCAGGACGGCCCTGCGCGAGCAGTTGCGCCTGCTGCAGGACAACGCCCGCCACGAGGTCGTCAGCCTCTGCCGGGCCGGGCACGTGGCGATGTCCTCGCAGGAGAACACCGAGGAACTGGCCGCGCTCCGACGCGGGGTGGGCTACCGCGTCCTGTACGAACGCGCCCTGCTTGAGGAGCCAGGCATGCTGGTCAACCTCGCCGACGGGATCAAGCTGGGTGAGCAGGCGCGTGCCCTGCCCACCCTGCCGGTGCGGATGTTCATCGCCGACGGCGAGCTGGGCGTCCTCCCGCTGATCCAGCACGCCGGTGGGCTGACCCAGCTCACCGCGGCGCTGATCAGGCCGAGCAGCCTGCTGGACGCGCTCAAGGCGCTGTTCGAGAGCCTCTGGGAGCGGGCCACCCCCGTCAGTCACACCACGCCGGGCAGCCCGCTCGACTCCGACCACCTCTACCTGCTCTCGCTGCTGGTGGCGGGCGTGCCGGACAAGTCGATCGCCACGCAGCTGAAGGTGTCGCACCGGACCGTCCAGCGCCGGATCACCCACCTGATGGAGCAGGCCGGCGCCCAGACCAGAATGCAGCTGGCCTGGCACGCCGCCCGCGAGAACTGGCTGTGACGGTCAGTACGCTCTGATCACCGTCTGCCTAGGTGACCGGGCGGTGTCCGGCGTGCGCGAGCGTCACGTGCCGGAGGCGGGCTCGGGCACGTGACGGCGCGTTAGACGGCGGGTTGGACGGCGGCTTCCTGGCGGAGGGGGAAGTGGCAGGCGACCTGGTGGATGCCGCCCTGGAGCGGGGGTTCCGTGGCGCAGATGTCCTGGGCCACGGGGCAGCGGGTGCGGAAGCGGCAGCCGGTGGGCGGGTTGACGGCGCTGGGGAGTTCGCCGCGGATGGCCGTGCTCGGGGCGGGCGAGTGCGCAGGGTCCGGCGAGGGGACGGCGTCGATGAGCGCCTGGGTGTAAGGGTGGCGCGCGGCGCGGACCACCTCGCGGGCGGGCCCGACCTCGACCAGCTTGCCGAGGTACATCACGCCGATCCGGTCGGCCATGTAGTCGACCACCGACAGGTCGTGGCTGATGAACACGTACGACAGGCCGAGCTCGGTCTGCAGATCGCGCATGAGGTTGAGCACCTGCGCCTGGATGGACACGTCCAGCGCGCTGACCGGCTCGTCGGCCACGATGAGCCGGGGTTCCAGCGCCAGCGACCTGGCCAGCCCGATGCGCTGCAACTGCCCGCCGGAGAACTCGTGCGGGTAGCGTTCCAGCGCCCGCCGCGACAGCCCGACCTGGTCAAGCAGCTGGCTGATGCGGTTGCGGCGAGCCACGGAGTCGCCGACCTGCTGGATCTCCAGCGGTTCGGAGAGGATGGCGTCGATGCGCATGCGCGGGTTCATGGCCGCGTAGCTGTCCTGGAACATCAGCTGCACCTCGCGGTGCATGCGGTGGCGGGCGCGCCGGTCGAGGGCGGCGATGTCGGTGCCGTCGACGACGATCTGGCCGCCGGTGGGCGTCTCAAGCCCGGCGACCAGGCGGCCGACGGTGGACTTGCCGCAGCCGGACTCGCCCACGATGCCGAGCGTCTCGCCGGCCTTGACGTCGAAGGACACCCCGGCCACGGCCGAGACCCGGCCCGGGCTCCTGCCGAAGCCGTCACCGCCGGCCTCGTACTCCTTGACCAGTTCCCGCACTGACAGGATCGTGCCGGCCTTGTCGGTCACGACCCGAGGGGCCTCGGCCGAACCGGCGATCGTGACGGCCTCGGTGACGGGGTGCAGACAGGCGAACTGGTGCGCCTCCGCGGCATCGACGGCACTGCGGGCCTCGGCGGCAGCGGCGACGTCGGTGATGAGCCGGACGTCGGTGGTGCGGCATTCGTCGGTGGCGAAGCGGCAGCGCGGCGCGAAGCGGCATCCGGTCAGCGGCCGCGACAGGTCCGGCGGCAGCCCGGGAATGCTGTAGAGCCGCCCGTCGGCCGCCGACTCCGGCAGCGCGTTCATGAGCGCCTGGGTGTAGCGGTGGCGCGGCGAGCGGAACAGCTCGGCCGTGCCGGCCGTTTCCACCACCCGCCCGGCGTACATGACGGCGACCCGGTCGGCGCGGCTGGCGATCACTCCGAGGTCGTGGGTGACCAGGATGACCGCCATCTTGAACTCCTCGCGCAGGTCGTCGATGAGTTCGAGGATCTGGCGCTGGGTGGTGACGTCCAGTGCGGTGGTCGGCTCGTCGGCGATGAGCAGGCGCGGGGAGCGGATGAGCGCCATGGCGATGACCACGCGCTGGCGCATGCCGCCCGACAGCTGGTGCGGGTAGTTGTCGACGATTTTGTCGGGACGGGGCATGCCGACCCGACGCAGGATCTCGATGGCCCGCTCACGCGCCTCGGCCTTGCTCAGGCCCTGGTGCACGCGCAGGGGTTCGGCGACCTGGGCGCCGATGCGCATGGTGGGGTTGAGGGAGGTGAGCGGGTCCTGGAAGACCATGCCCATCTCCACGCCCCGCACCCGGCGCAGCTCTTCGGCGGGCAGCGAGCGCAGGTCGCGCCCGTCGAAGAGGATCTGCCCACCGACGACCTGGCCGCCGGGCGGCAGCAGCCCCATGATCGACAGTACGGTCATGGTCTTGCCGCTGCCCGACTCGCCCACGATGCCGAGCGTTTCGCCCTGTCGTACCTCCAGGTTGACCTGGTCGAGGGCGTGCACGGTGCCGCGCCGCAGCGCGATGTCGGTGTTGAGGTCGACAAGCCGCAACAAGCTCATTCGTATCGCTCCTGCTAGCGCCGCCGGAGGCGGACCTCGAAGACGTCCCTCAGCCCGTCGCCGATGAAGTTGAAGGCGAGCACGATGAGGATGATGGCGATTCCCGGCGGATACAGCAGCCACCAGTGGCCGCTGAAGGTGTCGGACAGCCCGTCGGAGAGCATGCCGCCCCAGTTGGCCGCGGGCGGCGGCACGCCCAAGCCCAGGAAGGACAGGTAGGCCACGTACAGGATCGCGTCGGCGATCTGGAAGGTGGCGTTGACGATCACGGTGCCGATCGCGTTGGGGATGATGTGCCTGCGTACGGCGCGTCCGCCGGTGCCGCCCATGCCGCGCATGGCCATGACGTACTCGCGGGTGCGCAGCGTGAGCGCCTCGCCGCGGACCAGGCGGGCCGGGCCGAGCCAGGCGAAGGCGCCGATGATGACGATGAGCATCGGCACGGTCGGCGTGACGATCGAGGCCATGAGCATGAACAGGAACAACGCCGGGATCGACATCATGGCGTCGACCACGCGCATCATGACCGCGTCCGCCCAGCCGCCGGCGAATCCGGCGATGGCGCCCCACACGGTGCCGACGACGGTGGCCAGCAGTCCGGCGGCCAGGCCGACCACGATGGAGGTCTGGCCGCCCACCATCAGGCGGCCGAGCTGGTCGTAGCCGACGCCGTCGGTGCCGAGCGGGTGGCCTGCCGTACCGGGGGACAGGAAGACCTTGGCCAGGTCGGTGTGCACCTGGTCGGTGTGGTAGAAGATCGGCCCGAGGAAGGAGAAGGCGGCCAGCAGGACGAAGATGGCCACGCCGACCAGGGCGAGCCGGTTCTCGCAGAACACCTCCAGGCCCTGGCGCCACATGGCGCGGACCGGTGCTTCGTCTTCCTGTACGGAGGTCGTGGTGGTCATGAGCGGCCCGCCTTGAGTCGCACGCGCGGGTCGACCGCGGCGTAGAGCACGTCGGCCACCAGCGCGCCGAGCACGGTGGCCACCGAGATCAGCAGCGTGACGCCGAGCAGGATCGGATAGTCGCGCTTGAGCGCCGACTGCCAGAACAGCAACCCCATGCCCGGGTAGTTGAACAGCCGCTCCACCACCAGGGCGCCGGAGAACAGCGCGGGCAGGTACATGCCGAGCAGGGTGATGATGGGGAACAGGCCGTTGCGCAGCGTGTGCCCGACAATCACCCGGCCCTCCGACAGGCCCTTGCTGCGGGCGGTGCGCACGTAGTTCTCGTTCAGGTTGTCGACCATGGACGAGCGCACGTAGCGGGAGTAGACCGCAACGGTGAGGATGGCCAGCGTGAGAGTGGGCAGCACCAATCCGGCCGGTTCGCCCAGCACCTCGGCCAGGGTGAAGCCCTGCGGCGCCTCGGGCGGCAGGATCGGCCAGACCTGCGAGAACAGGATGATCATCATGAGGCCCATGAAGAAGATCGGTGTGGCGTAGGCCAGCAGGGAGGCGGCGTTGATGGTGTAGTCGGGCCACTTGTTGCGGCGTACGGCCTGCACCACGCCCAGGGGGATGGCCACCACGACCGCCAGCAGGGTCGAGGCCAGCGACAGCAGCATGGTCTTGGGCAGGCGCTGGCCGATGGCCTCGGCCACCGACTGGTTGAGCTGGAAGGAGTAACCCAGATCGCCGCGGACCAGCCGCTGCAGGTACAGCGCGTACTGTTCCCACAGCGGCCGGTCGTATCCCATCTCGTGGTTGAAGGCGGCGATCTGTTCCAGCGTCGCTTCCTTGCCCAAGATCGCCCGCGCCGCGCCGCCTGGCAGGAAGTGCAGGATCACGAACGTGATCAGCGTCACCAGGATCACGATGACCAGGGCCTGGCCCAGGCGCATCAGGAGGTAGCGGGCCACCGGGTCAGCTCTTCCAGGACCAGTCTTGGAAGTACATCAGGTTCATCGGGTCCTGCGGGTCGACGCCCTGCAGACCTGACTTGTAGGCCGAGATCTGGTAGACGGGGTTGGGCATCCACAGCACCGGCAGGTCCTTGGCCAGGAAGTCGTTGTACTCCTGAAGGGCGCCGGCGTCGGCGGAGAACTGCGCCTTGTCGATGAGCTTGTCGGCCTCGGCGTTGGAGTAGCTGCCGAGGTTGACGGGAGCGTCGGTCTGGAACAGGCGCTCGCCGGAGGCGAAGGCCGGGTAGTACCAGCTGCCCTGGGAGCCGAAGTAGGACATGTCCCACGAGCACTTGGCGTCGGAGGGCTTGCAGGCCGGGGTGACCGCGACCGAGTCGGGCACCTCCTTGATGGCCAGCTGGATGCCGAGCTTGGCCATCTGCGACTTGATCTCGGCGAACATCTTGGACGTGGCGGTGAAGCCGGACTGGCTGGTGACGGTGAAGCTCAGCGGCGTGCCCGCGGCGATGCCGTCACCGCACTTGGCGGCGTCCTGGCAGGTGGTCTGCCCGTCGGGGACGACCTTCCAGCCGTTGGCCTCCAGCAGCTGCTTGGCCTTGGCCGGGTCGAAGCCGTAGGCGCAACCCTGGCCGGCGGGGGCGCCGGGCTTGGCCGGGACGGGGCCGCAGGTGGGGGCGGCCATGTCGGACCAGATGACCTTGCTGATGGTCGGCTGGTCGATGAGCATCTGCAGCGCCTGGCGCAGGTAGGGCTGCTTGAACAGCACGCCCGTCTTGGGGTTGTTGAAGTTGAGCGGCAGGTAGGTGATCGACCACCCGTACCAGGGGGAGATCTTGTAGTCCTTGGACTCCAGGTACGCCTTCTGCGACAGGTTGGCCGGCGGGATGTAGCCATAGTCGATCTGGCCGGCGCGCAGCACGTTGAACTCGGCGTCGTCGCCGGTGAACGGCCGCAGCACGATCTTGTTCAGCTTGGGCTTGTCGCTGCCGGAGTAGGTGTCCTGCTTGGCCAGGACGACCTCGCCGTTGGGGACGTAACTTGCCAGCTTCCACGGGCCGCTGTTGGTCTTCCACAGCGGGTTGGTGGCGTAGGACTTGGGGTCCTTGGCGGCGTCGGTCAGCTCGGTGAAGGTCTGCTTGGCGTCGCCCTTGTCCCAGGCGTGCTGGGGGATCGGGACGATGCGGTTGAGCTGGTTGTCGGCGAACCAGGCGGTGTTGTAGGCCTTCTTGGTGGTGAAGGAGAAGGTCTTGTCGTCCTTGACCTTGAACTCGGCGATGTTGTCGGGGAACCCGCCGGGCTTGTAGGAGGCCCACTTGTCCTTGTTGGCGGTGACCAGGTCCCACCAGAACTGGATGTCCTTGGTGGTGATGGGCTTGCCGTCGGACCAGGTGTTGTCCTTGAGCGTGATGGTCAGCGTCTTGCCGCCGTCGCTGACGGCCGGCGGCTGGGCCAGCGAGCGCTCGGTGTCGATGTTGTCGGCGCTGGCGCCATCGAGCTTGTAGGCGTACAGCTTGCGGTACAGGGCGGTGGAGAAGATCTCGTTCTCGCCCTGGGTGAAGCCAGGGGCCGAGATCGGCAGGATCCAGTTGGGCGTACGGAAGGCCACCGTGACGGTGTCCTTGCCTTGGGCGCCGCCTTGTTGCGAACTGCTTCCGGCGCCGCCGCTGCAGGCGGTCAGGCCGAGCCCGAGGGCGGCCAGGCCGCTCACGATGCGGATTCTCGTCCCCATGGTTCTCCTCGTCGAACGTGCGCGTGCCCTTCTGGGGGCCGCTCAGCGGGAGAATGTATAGATGGGTTTGCAGGAAGTCAATCGGAAAAATCCACTTTGTTCACCGGACTTAGTTCGGTATAGGGTCTGCGGTCGAGACATCTTTCGATGATCTTCGTCGCGCTCGATGATGGGCTCCTGCACCGGGCTCATCAGGGAGGAGAGGCATGTCGGATCCCGCCACCCTGCGCGAGCAGGCGCTCAGCCTTCTGGCGAGCGGCAAGGCCACCTCCCGCGCGGACTTGGTGGAGATCCTGCAGGTCGCCCCCTCGACGGTGTCCACGGTGGTGCGCCGCCTGCTGGAGGACGGCGCCGTCCTGGAGGAGGGCGTCGGCCGGTCCACCGGCGGGCGCCGGCCCAGGATCCTGCGCCTGCGCGACGCGGGCGGCGTCTACGCCGTGGCCGAGCTGGGCGCCAGCCATGTCCGCGTCGGGCTGTGCTCACCGAGCGGGCGGCTGCTGGCGGCCGAGGAGACCGCCATCGACATAGGAGCAGGCCCCGCCAGGATCTTCGACGAAGTGAGCGAGGCCTTCGACCGCATCAGGACCGCCAAGGCGCCCGGCCAGAGTCTGCTGGCCGTCGGCGTGGCGCTGCCGGGGCCGGTGGACTTCCCGCACGGCCGGCTCATCGGCCCGGCCCGCATGCCCGGCTGGAGCGGCTACGACGTGCAGACCGACCTGCGCGCCCGCTTCCAGGTCGGCGTGGTCGTCGACAACGACGCCAAGGCCGCGGCGGTCGGCGAGCACGCCACCCGCCGCGAGGCCGGCGACATGATCTACGTCAAGGCCGGCACCGGCATCGGCGCCTGCCTCGTCTCCGGCGGCCAGGTCTACCGCGGCGGGCGCGGCCTGAGCGGCGACGTCACCCACGTGCGGGTGGCCGACAGCGGCGAGCGCGAGTGCTCCTGCGGCAGCCGCGGCTGCCTGGAGACCGTCGCCAGCGGCGCCGCGCTGGCCCGCCAGCTGGCCGAGCGCGGCCTCGCCGTGGCCAGCACCCGCGACGTCGTCGCCGCCACCGAGAACGCCGACCCGGCCGTGGTCACCCTGGTGCGCCAGGCGGGCCGCCTGCTGGGTGTGGCGCTGTCGGGCCTGGTCAACTTCCTCAACCCCGACAGCATCGTCATCGGCGGCTCGCTGTCGAGCCTGGACGTCTACGTGGCGGCCGCCAAGGGCATGCTCTACGAACGCTGCCTGCCGTCGCTGACCCAGTCCCTGTCCATCGAAGCCAGCCTGGCCGGCCCGGACGCGGCCCTGATCGGGCTCGGCCAGCTGGTGCGCGCATCAACCGCCTGAAGGAGCTCTGCCATCGTGTCCCGCCCCCTCCGCGTCGCCATCGGCGGCATCCACATCGAGTCCAGCACCTTCTCGCCGCACCTGAGCGGCGTCGCCGACTTCGACGTCACCCGTGGTCAGGCCCTGCTCGACAGGTACGGCTGGCTGAACGAGGCGTGGGCGGCCGAGGTGGAGTGGGTGCCGCTGGTGCACGCCCGCGCCCTGCCCGGCGGCGCGGTCGAGACGGCCGCCTACGACGCCTGGAAGGCCGAGATCGTCGACGGCCTGGCGCAGGGCTCCTTCGACGGGATGCTGCTGGACATCCACGGCGCGATGAGCGTGGTCGGCCGCCAGGACGCCGAGGGTGACCTGATCACCGCCATCCGCCAGGTGATCGGGGCCGAACCGCTGGTGTCGACGGCGATGGACCTGCACGGCAACGTCTCCCGCACCCTGTTCGACGGCTGCGACCTGCTGACCTGCTACCGCACCGCGCCGCACGTGGACGTGTGGGAGACCCGCGAGCGCGCCGCCCGCAACCTCATCGACGCGCTGCGCCAAGGCGAGCGGCCGCACAAGAGGCTGGTGCACGTGCCGATCCTGCTGCCCGGCGAGATGACCAGCACCCGCATCGAACCCGCCAAGAGCCTGTACGCCCGCATCCCCGCCATCGAGGCCCGGCCGGGCGTGATCGACGCGGCCATCTGGATCGGCTTCGCCTGGGCCGACGAGCCGCGCTGCATGGGCGCGGTCGTGGCCACCGGCACCGACGCCGCCGCCACCGACCAGGCCGCGCACGAGCTCGGCCAGGCGTTCTGGCAGGCGCGCGAGGACTTCGCGTTCGTGGCGCCCACGGGCTCGATGGACGAATGCCTGGACGCGGCGCTGAAGGACGGCGCGGCCCGCCCGTACTTCATCAGCGACTCCGGCGACAACCCGGGCGCAGGCGGCGCCGACGACGTCACCTATGCGCTGGCCCGGATGCTGGACAGGCCCGAGATCCGCGACGGGTCGGTGCGCGCGGTGTTCGCCTCGCTGTTCGACCCCGAGGCCGTGGCGCGCATCGGGCACCTGCCGGTCGGCTCTCCGGTCAGCGTGCCCGCAGGCGGCCGCATCGACACCCGCGAGCCGGGTCCGCTGCTGCTGGAGGGCACACTGGAGGCGCTGGCCGACGACCCCGACGGCGGCCGGGTGGCCAGCGTCCGCGTCGGCGGGCTGAGCGTGTTCCTGACCTCGCGCCGCATGCAGTACCGCCTGCTGGAGTCCTACCGCCGCCTCGGCGTGGACGTCGCCGACACCGACGTGGTCACCGTCAAGATCGGCTACCTGGAGCCCGAGCTGTTCGAGGCCGCCGCCGACTGGATGCTCGCGCTCACGCCCGGCGGCGTCGACCAGGACCTGCAGCGCCTGCCGTACCAGAACCTCACGCGGCCGATCTTCCCCCTGGACCGGGACTTCACCCTCTGACAGCGTTCCGTGCGCGAGCGGCGCCTCTGACCGAATGCGACGCGCCGTCGCAGCCGGCGCACAAACCCGCGAGGGCGAACTCGACCTCGCGGGCTCCTCGGCTGACATGAACGGGCGCGGTGTGGTGCCGCGCCCGTTCATGGTGGTGCTCAGTCTTGTGCTGTGGTTTCGGCTCTATGGGCGGTGCTGGGCCGGGCGGTGTCGTTCTCGCGGTGCGTGCTGAAGAGGAAGCAGAAGAGGGTGGCGACGACGAGGACCCCTGCGGAGGCCAGGAGAGCGGTCTGCATGGCGTCGACGAAACCGGCCGCGAAGGCCTCGTGGCCGAGGCGTTCGAACAGGGCGGTGTTCGCAGGTGTCAGGCCGTCCGGGGGTGTGGGCGGGCTGAACTGCTGTGCGCCGGCGGTGGTGTTCTCGATGAACTGGGCGCCCAGGTTTGCGGGTAGGTGAGTGGCCTGTGTCGCCGCCTCGTCGTGGAGCGCCGAACTGAGGCTGGCCGACAGGATGGCGCCCAGGACGGCCGTGCCGAGAACTCCGCCGATCTGACGAGTGGTGCTGGAGACACCGGAGGCGGCGCCGGCGAGCCGGGGATCGACGCCGTCCATGGTGGCCTGCTGTAGCGGCGCGAAGGTCGCTCCGCCGGCGATGCCGATGATGATCAGGCCGGGCAGCAGGTGCCAGGCGCTGCTGTGCGGGCCTGTCATCAGGACCAGGACCAAGAGTCCGGCGGCGAGCAGGGTCATGCCCGCCATGAGGATGTATTTGCCGCCGATCTTGTCGGACAGCCGACCGGCGTAGGCCGACCCGATCGCGGTGAGGACGGCGTTGGGCAGCAGGACCAGTCCGGTCTGCAGCGGCGAGTATCCGCGCGCCATCTGCAGATAGAGGACGAGCACGAAGGCGATGCCGATCATGCCGAGCTGGAAGAGGAACCCGATCCAGTTGCCGACAGCGAAGTTGCGTCCGGTGAACAGGCTCAACGGCGTCAGCGGTTCGCCGCGCTGGAGGTGCTGCCAGACGACGAACAGTCCCAGCAGCACGACACCGGCGATGATGATCGAGGTGATGCTGATCGGCCCGGTGATCGTTCCCCAGTCGTAGCGTTCTCCTTCGATCAGGCCGAAGACGATGCCGCTCACTCCCGTGGTGGCCAGGGCCACGCCGATCAGGTCGAGCCTGTGGGTGCGTCCGGAGCGCATGGCAGGGGCGAAGATCAGGGCCAGAACGGCGGTGACCACACCGATGGGGACGTTGATGAAGAAGATCCAGCGCCAGCCGAGGTGGGCGAGGACGAATCCCCCGATGACCGGGCCCACGATCGGGGCGAATCCCACGATCGCGCCGAAGACGCCGAAGGCCCGGCCGCGCATCCGCGGCGGGAAGATCGTCAGGATCGACGAGATCACCTGGGGGAACAGCAGCGCTCCGCCCAGTCCCTGCAGCACTCGCGCGGCCAGTAGCTGTGCCGGGGAGCCGGCGAGGCCGCACAGGGCCGAGGCGACGGTGAAGACGGAGATGCCGCTCAGGAACAGGCGCCGGTATCCGAAGATGTCCCCGAGCCGTCCCGTGCTGATCAGCAGCACCGAGAAGACGAGCATGTAGGCGTCGACGACCCACAACACCTGGTCGTACGAGGCGTCGAGGCTGTGGATCAGTGTCGGGATGGCGATGTTGACGATGGTTCCGTCCAGCAACGACATGAAGAAGCCGATGCAGAGGATGCCGAGAACCAGCCACGGCCGTTGCGTGACCGGTGGCTCGGCGGACTTGTCTTGCAGCACTGCGGTGACCTCCCTGGTGACGCGGCGACCGGTCGTGAGCTGAGAACCGGGCACGCCGCACGCACACCCATGAACTCGAAGCTCCAACCACCGGACGCGCAGCGCGTGACTCTGCCTGATGGCGAGAACAGAACAACGCGACATGGCGCAAGCGACGCGAGAAGGTGCGCTAACGCCGGATCACGGTTTCAGAGCGGATCCTCGGCACGGTGCGGAGGACCAGAACGCCGGGCACCTGGTGAGGAAGAAGAGCGACCAAGCGCTCCTTCGCCAGAGGGCAATCCGGCTCGCCGAACTGTCACCACCATCACAGAGCACCTTTTTCAGGATGTGATGTGTGACTCCCACCTTCCCCGGGTCATCGGGACCCGTAGAAGCTGGTTGGCGAGGCATGAGCCCAACGGTGAGAGATCGTCTGAACCTTAACACAGAGTGTGTGAGGCGATTCGAACGTGCTGCTCTGCGCGCCTGAACGCGAAGGGAGCAGCGCTCCGGGCGGGCTCTGTCGCGCGAGCAGATCGCCACGTTGTCCGACCTCAAGTGTCGGTGCGGACCGACCCGCCTGGCAGGCTAGGGCTGCTGCGGGCCGGCGTCGTGTTCCAGCCAGGCGACGATGTGCCGCACATAGCTGTCTACGTGCGCCAGGGGCCTGCCGTCGAGCGCCGCGACCAGATGCGTGACGCCGAACGTCCGATCCCAGACCTGGGCGCGTCGGTAGGTGGCGTCGTCGACGGCTGCACGGAGGTTGTCCCAGCCGTGTACCCATCCCACGGTGGCGGCGTCGACCGCCGGGTCGAACAGATGGGCCCGATCCCAGTCCAGGACGCCGATCAGCTCGCCGTCCGCACTCCAGTGGATGTTCTCTCCGCCGAGATCACCGTGCACGAGGCAGTCCTGGACCGGTTCCAGGGCGAGCGCGGCTTCGAGGCGCCGCCGGCCTTCGTCGCGCCACTTGCCGGGCAGGCGCGGGATGACCTCTTCGGCCAGGATGTCGGCCCAGTGATGGCCGTCGGTGTAGGTACGCGGTGCGCCCAGTACGGCTCGCAACTCCGGGGTGATGGCAAGCTCTCGCAGAGCCCCGAGAAGCTCGCCGATCCGCACCGGATCGCCTACTCCATCGGGCAGCCCGGCGCCGTCGAGCCATGAGACGGCGACCGCGGCGCGCTCGCCGAACATCATCACCGGCGTCAGCGGCTCAGGCACCGCGAACGGCAGCCCGGCCGCCGCGATCACTCGCAGCAGTTCGGTCCGCTGTGGCAGCTCCGCCGTCCCCAACGGGCGTTGGCTGACCCGCACCGCCGCGACCCCTGGTAGCAGGACGACATCGTGGATGCCGCCGCGGGCGAACCGTGCCGCTTTCAGGGAGGTTCCCGGCATGAGGGCCTCGGCTATCTCCAGCAACTCGCCAGGTACCCGGTCGCTCACTGAGATCCTCTTTCTTCGGCCGGCCCAGGGACGGGGCCGCGCGCCGACGGCCGCCAGGGCGGCGCTCGGCGCCTGGCGTTCCCAGGCACGCCGAGCGGGATCGGCGTGCCCCGGTGGTACAGGGTAGCGACGCCGCCGGCTGCGCGTGGGCACCGTGCCCAGGCGTCGTGAAGGGGGCTTGGCGGTGCGCGGAAGCCGGGCGAAGAGTTCCGGGCGGTGGCCGACGTCACGGTCAAGCGGGGCCGGCGATGCGCCGCACCGGCACTCACAGGGATCTTCTTTAACATCGGCGAGTTCTGTTTTAAGCTCCAGAGATCCGATGTATTCGTACCCCCGGGTGGTGACCATGCCATCACGACGATCCCTTCTGAAGACTGGCGGAGTACTCGCCGCCGCCGTTCTCGTCCCCGGAACGGCCGTGGCTCAGGCAGCACCCGAGTCGGCAGACCCGTGGCACCAGGTACCGAAGATCCTGCGAAAGATCCGACCCCCGCGCTTCCCTGACAAGTGGTGGGACGTCACACAGTTCGGAGCGGCCGGAGACGGCACCACCGACTGCACCGCCGCGTTCAAGGCGGCGATAGCCGCGTGCCACGAGGCGGGCGGCGGGCACGTCATGGTGCCGTCGGGACGGTTCCTCACGGGCGCCATCCACCTGCTCAGCCACGTCGACCTGCACGTCACCGAGGGCGGCGTGATCGCCTTCAGCACCGATCCGAACGCCTACCTCCCGGTCGTCCTCACCCGCTGGGAAGGCGTCGAGTGCTACAACTACTCGCCCTTCATCTACGCCTACGGTCAGCGCGACATCGCCGTCACCGGCAAGGGCACGCTCGACGGCCAGGCGAGGAAGGGGCCGTGGGAGAGCTGGTACGCCAACGGCGGCCCGCAGGGAGCCGACCAGCGGGCCCTGCGCAAGATGGGCGACGATGACGTGCCAGTGGAGCAGCGCGTGTTCGGCGCGGGCCACTACCTGCGCCCCGCCATGGTCCAGTTCGTGAAATGTCAGAACATCCTGGTCAGCGACGTCACGATCCTCGAGCCGGCCATGTGGACGGTCAACCCGGTCCTGTCGACCAACGTCACCGTGAGCGGCATCACCGTGGTCAGCACGCTGTACAACACCGATGGCTGCGACCCTGAGGCGTCGTCCTACGTGCACATCCGCGGTTGCCGGTTCAACACGAACGACGACTGCGTGGCGGTCAAGTCGGGGCGCGACGCCGACGGCCGCAGGGTGGGCGTGCCCAGCGAGAACATCGTCGTCCAGGACTGCTCCTTCTCCGGACGCTGGGGCGGCATCACGGTGGGCAGCGAGATGTCGGGCGGCGTCCGCAACGTCTTCGCCGAGCGCTGCGTGATCAATTCGCCGGACTTCCCCGGCAACTATCCGGTGAAATATCCGGTCTACATCAAGGCCAGCAAGAAGCGCGGCAGCTTCGTGGAGGGCGTGTACGTCCGCACGTTCACCGGCCAGGACGTGGACCGCGAGATCGTCTTCGTCAACCTGGCCTACGCGAGCAACGAGGGTGGCACGCTGCCCGTGTCGGTGCGCGACATCCGGCTGGAGAAGTGCAGGATCGACGGCGCCGACGCGGTGCTCAACCTCGTCGGGCTGGAGAGCGACCACCTGGTCGGTGTGCATCTGGAGAAGTGCCTGTTCACCGGCGTCACCGGCCCCGACAAGATCGCGTTCACCGACGACCTGACGATGCGGCACGTCTTCGTCAACGGGGTCGAGCGATGAAGCGCGTCCTCGCGGCCCTGGTCCAGCTCATGACCGCCGGGGTCGCGCTTCCGGCACGGGCCGAGGCGGGCCAGATCCGCGGACGGACCGTCCTCTCCGACAGCGACGCCGTGATCGCCGCCGCGAAGCCGTACCTGCGGTCAAGGGCGCGCAAGCTTGACGGCGACGAAGGACGGCGCCCGACGCAGCCTGTTGTAAGCCGCCTCGTTGACCTCTCGCAGGCCGGCCACCGGGCGCGGCTCGATGAGTCGCTCCAGGACGAATCCAGCGGCCAGCAGCTCACCCAGGAACGTCTCCAACGGCATCCGCTGGAAACGGATCGAGAACGGGCTGCCGTTCAGGGGAGTTCGACCCAGTCGTCGGCGTAGTACGAGCCGCCGAAGTGGCGCCAGTCGGCTGCCGGATGGGTCGTCGAGACCAGGAGCCGGCCCCGGGCCGCAGCACCCGGCGCAGCTCGCCCAGCAACTGCGCGCGACGGGTGACGTGGTGCAACACCAGCGCGCACACGACTCCGTCGAACGACGCGTCGCCGGCGAAGTCCAGTGGCTCCTCCAGATCGTGCAGAAGGAGCTTGGCCCGCCTACCCGCACGCGCCCGCGCGTGATCCAGCAGCGTGGCACTGCCGTCGACACCCACCACCTCGGCACCACGCGCCAGCAGCTCGGCCGCGTAGTGCCCGGCTCCGCAGCCGACATCGAGGATCTTCGCACCGGCGACGTCACCGACGAGGTCCAGCATCGCGGGCCGATCGGTGTAGGCGTTGTACGGGCTGATGTCGGCGTGCTCGGCGAAGTAGTCTCCGAGCACGCCGTGGTAGGCGGTCTCCGGGAGCATCTACCCATCAGGGCAGCGGTCGTGAGCGGCGCGCAGGCATGACACCAGCACAAGGTGACGACTCCGGCGTGGTGCGGCTTGTCGAGGGTGCGCCGGGCGACGCGCTCGTCGGGGTGCTGCTCGGCGATCTCCGTCTCGAACGCGCGCCTGACCCCGGCGAGTGGTGCGGTTCCAGTAGCCGGCGAGGAAGACCGGTTTAGAAATCTACATTGTAAAGGTCACTCGCGGACGAGGAAGCGGGTGAGCAGTCCGGGCACCGCTTCCTCGGCGAACCGGAGCCCTGCGGAGACGGGCACGTCCCTGACCTTGTAGCAGCCGTCGCCGGCGGCAGTGGTGGCGCCCAGGGTGACCAGCCCGTGGCGGCGCTGGAAGGGCGAGCGGGAGATGCTCCACCCGATGATCCCGTCCCGCTGGAGGACGGCCGTGCGGCGGTCGAGGACGCCGGCCCTGGCGACCAGGTGACGGCCCTGGATGCCGTGGCCGAGGGCACGGTAGGCGTCCCAGGCCAGGGCGACCGCGGCCGGCAGCAGGACGAGCGCCGTGATCCAGGCGGCGGGCCACAGGCCGAGGCACAGGAGCGGCGCGATGATCAGCGCGACGACGACCAGCGCCCCGTTGACCCTCCTGCGCAGAGCGATGCGGGGGTGCGGCCTGAGCGCTGCCGGAGCAGGCTCCTGGATCGCGGCGACGACCCGGAGAGCCTCGGCGCGTGGCCCCGGAGGGGAGAGCAAGCGGCGGCGGCGGTTCTCGTCGCGGTCGCCGAGACCGCTGGCGATGGCGTTCAGACGGGCGCCGCCGGTCCAGCGCATCAGCATCGGCTCGGAGATCTCGACGCCGCGCAGGTGCCGCCCTTCGATGGTGACGGATCGGGAGACCAGCAGGCCTCGCCGTACGTGGAGGTCGCCGTCGCCTTCGCGGTCGAGACGGTAACCGTACCAGCCTTCGACGAAGGCGGCTGTGGAGACCGCCGCCCCGGCCGCGGCGATGACGAGCACGGCGGACAGGACGCCGAACCAGAGGGGGACCGCGCCGAACCGGATCACGACATCCTTGACGATGCCCAGGTCGAGAGGGTCGATCCGCATCTCGCGCAGCGTGCGCCAGAGGGTGCCGGCGGCGGCGAAGACGCTGCCGATGCCCCAGACGCTGAGCGGCGCGTAGCGCAGCCAGGCCCAGTCCAGCTCGGCGACGGGATCGTCGGCGGCGGGCGCCGCGTGTCGCCCGGAGCCGCGGCGGTCGAGGATCTGCCGCCGCAGCGTGGCGGCCTGCTGCCTGCTGATGCCGTTCAGCGACAGGTCACGGCCGGAGCCGGTGCCGATGCGCAGCGAGGTGAGCCCGAAGACCCGGTGCACCGGGTTGGCGTCGAGGTCGACGGTGCGGACGCGATTGACCGGGATCGTGCGGTGGCTGCGGAAGAGCAGCCCCGAGCGGAACTCGACCTGTTCGGGCGTGACGCGGTAGCGGGTGGTGATCAGCCGCATCAGGCCGATCCCGGTGACGGCGAGGATGGCCAGAAGGAGCGAGCCGAGAGAGATGATCGCCTGCAGGTCGAGGTCGCCGCCGGTCACCAGGAGCGTGCCGGCGAGCAGGGCCACGGGAGCGGCGAGCACGCTCAGGTTGACCAGGAGCAGGCGGGCGTCGAGCCGGAGCCAGCCGGCGGTACTGCTCATGTGGCGTCTCCCGGCGTGACGTGGACATGCGCGGCGAGGTACTCGGCCACCTCGACGGCGACCCGGTGGTCCAGCCCCTTGATCTGCACGTGGCCGGCGGCGGACGCGGTGGTCACGGTGATCCCGGAGAGTCCGAAGAGCTGCTGGAGCGGCCCGCGCAGGGTGTCCACGGTCTGGACGCGCGACAGCGGCACGACACGCCACCGCTGCCAGAGCCAGCCCGAGGTCGTGTAGACCGCCTCTTCGGTGATCTCCCAGCGGTGGACGCGGTGGCGCCAGGCAGGCATGACCGCCATGTAGGCGAGGCCGGGCGCCAGGCAGGCGAGGAAGAGCGGGCCGAAGACCGGCCGGGCGGGCGGGATGCACAGGTACAGCACCCCGAAGGTGATGGGGAGGGGCAGTGCGAACAGTGTCGACTGGAGGGTCCACCAGCTGATGGCCCGCCTGTCGAGCTGGTTGCGCGGCGGTCGCAGCCGTACGTCGTCCGTGCGCGGCACCGTGGTCACCCGGCCTCTCGGACGAGACGGCGGCGCTTGGCCATCAGCACCCCGGTCCGGGCCAGCACCATGGCGACCGCCATGAAGACGAAGGTGTTGGCGTAGACGTCCTGCCCGCTGAGCTGGTAGTTGATGCTGAAGCGGACGATGTCCGGGCCGAACCAGTGCTCGGAGCCGTAGGCGAAGACGACCCGCGCGGCGGAGAGCAGCGTCCACAGGAGCGCGTAGCCGACGCCGCCGACGGTGAAGATGTGGCCGGACTCCTCCCGGTGGGCAGGCAGGAGCGTCCCGCCGATCAGCCCGCAGATGAGTCCGAGGCCGATGCCCGCGAGTTGCAGCAGGGGGTCGTTGCCGTCCAGGGGGAGTGACCGGACGAAGAACGCGACCACGACGACGACCGCGAGAACCGAGCGGAGAATCCGCCAGGTGGTGAGGCGGCGGGTGCCGAGATCGGTCGCCAGGATGATGGTCAGGATCGCGCCGCTGGCGATGAGGGCGGTCCAGAACGGGCTCATGCGTTGCTGTCCTTAGCGTTGCTTGTGCTTCTGATCCGCAACGCTAGGGATCGGAGCGGTGCCGGGAGGACAACTGATCGGCGACTTCCTTTGTCCACCGATCGGCTGACAAAAGGCGAAGTGGTAGGGTCTGGCCCGGTTCGCCAAGCCCGGGGGAGACGTGTCGAGAACGCCATGGTTCGGCCTTTGGGACACCTACTTCGCGGTCTCCTACGTCGTCACCACCATGCTGCTGTTCACGTCCGGCAGCGAGCCGCCTCACCGGGTCGTCGCGCTGGCCGCGCTGACCCTCGTGGTGCCCTGGTACGCGGCGCTCGGCCGCGGCCTGATGCTCCAGAGGACCTACGGGCGCAGGAACGTCGTCTTCGCCATCGGGCTCTTCCTGCTGTTCACCGTGGCCGCGGCGGCCGACCTGCAAGCCTCCTACGCCCTGTTCGCCGTGGTCCCGCTGCTGATGATGAGCCTGTCGACGCCCGCGGCCATCGCCGTCGTCCTGCTGGCGAACCTGGTGCCTGTGACGGTGGTGTGGTTGCGCGGCGGCCGGCTCGATCGCGAAGTCCTCGACGTGCTGCCCATCCCGCTGCTGGGCATCGCGTTCTCCGTCCTCCTCGGGCTGTGGATCATCCGGGTCATGCGGCAGAGCAGGGAGCGCGCCGAACTGATCGAGGAGCTGCGCACGAACCGGGAGCGCGTGGCCCGGCTGTCGCGCGAGGCGGGCGTCTCCGCCGAACGCGAGCGGCTGTCCAGGGAGATCCACGACACGCTCGCGCAGGGCCTGACGAGCATCATCAGCCTGGTGGAGGCCGCTGAGTCCGACGTCACGGCCGCACCCGACCGCGCCCGCTCCCACCTCGGCGTGGCCGGGCGGGTGGCGAGGGAGAGCCTGGCGGAGGCCAGGGAGTTCGTCGCCGCGCTGGCGCCGCCCGCGCTGCGCGAGAGCTCGCTCACCCAGGCCGTACGGCGGCAGGTCGACGGCCTGAGCGCGCAGACCGCGCTGACCGCACGGCTGACCGTCGAGGGCCCGGAGCAGGCGCTGCCGATGGCGGTCAGCGTCGTCCTGCTCCGCTCACTGCAGGAGGCCATCGCCAACGTGCGCAAGCACGCGGAGACGGCGCGCCACGTCGAGGTGGTCCTGGCCTACGGCGGCGACACCGTACGACTCCTGGTCCGCGACGACGGGCCGGGCTTCGCCGCACACGACGACAGGCACGGCTTCGGGTTGCGCGGCATGCGGACCCGGGCGCTGGAAGTCGGCGGGACGGCGACCGTCGACAGCAGCCCAGGACAAGGCGCCACCATCGAGGTCACCGTGCCGGTGCCGGAAAGCGGAGAGGCAGCCGATGAGCATCGATGACACGATCGGCGTCCTGCTGGTCGACGACCACCCGGTCGTGCGGGAGGGCCTGAGCTCCATCCTGGAGTCGGCCGACGGGATCACCGTCGTCGGTCAGGCCGGATCCGGGGAGGAAGCCATCGTCCTCGCCGGAGCGCTCACCCCCGACATCGTCCTGCTGGACCTGCGGATGGGCGGCATGGACGGAGCCGAGGCGACCGGCCACATCATGCGGCAGTCGCCGGGCACCAAGGTCGTCATCGTCACGACGTACGACAGCGACACGGACATCCTGCGCGCCGTGGAGGCGGGCGCGGCCGGCTACCTCCTCAAGGGCAGCTCCCGGGCCGAGCTGATCGCGGCGGTCCACGCCGCCGCCCGCGGCGAGACCGTGCTGACCCCGTCGCTGGCGCCCAAACTCTTCCAGGCCCGCGCCAAGGAGCCGCCGCCCCTCACGGAGCGGGAGCGCGAGGTGCTCCAGCTCGTCAGCCGGGGACTCACCAACGCCGACATCGGCCGGCGCCTGTTCATCAGCGAGGCCACGGTCAAGACCTACCTCATGCGCACCTTCAAGAAGCTGTCCGTCTCCGACCGCACGGCCGCCGTGATCACCGCCCTCGAACAGGGCCTGCTGCCGTGACGACGCCGCCCATCAGCGCGTAGGCCGCTGAACGACCCTGGAGGCCTGGCCGACCGCCGGGTCTGCCAGGCCCGCGCGCTGCTCATCCGCCCTGACCATGGGCGACGGTGAGCGCGGTGGGTCCGTCGGTCGCCGCGTCGGCGTAGCGGCGGGCCAGGCGCGCGAAGGCGTCTTTGAGTTCGGTCGGCCCGACGACCTCGATGTCGGCGTCGAACCTGCCGATGGTGGCGGCCAGGCCGGGCCATGACCACGAGCCCAGGACGAGCCGGCAGCGGTCCGGGCCGAGTTCCTCGACGAGTCCCTCGCGGGTGTAGCGGGAGACGACGGCGGCGGGGAGGTCGAGGATCACCTCGCCGCGGCAGGGCCAGCCGGCGGAGCCGTCGGAGCCCTGGAACCTGCTGGTCACGAAGGCGGTCACGTTCCCTCCGGGCAGTTCACGCGGGGTGAAGCGGGGCCCTGTGGGGATGCGCGGGGAGATCCGGTCGGCGCGGAAGGTGCGCCAGTCGTCGCGGTCGAGGTCCCAGGCGACGAGGTACCAGCGTCCGCCCCAGGTGACGAGGTGGTGAGGCTGCACCCGGCGCGGCGGGGTCCGCACGCCGTCGTCTGTTGGGGATGCGGGCGTGTAGTCGAAGCGCAGCACTTCGCGGGCGTGGACGGCGGTGCTCAGCGTCATGAGCACGCCGCTGTCGACCTGCGGGTTCGGTCGGGTCGCGGGCCGTTCGACGGCGGTGACCTGGAGGGTGTCGATGCGGTGGCGCAGCCGCGCGGGCATGACCTGCCGGACGGTGTTCAGCGCGCGCGCCGCGGCTTCCTCAATGCCGGCGCCGGTGGTGGCGGCGATCTGGAGGGCGACGGCGAGGGCGACGGCCTGCTCGTCGTCGAACAGCAACGGGGGCAGTTCCGTGCCGGCGCCGAGCCGGTACCCCCCGTCGGGGCCTTTGCTGGCCACGATGGGGTAGCCGAGCTCGCGCAGGCGGTCGACATCGCGGCGCACGGTGCGTGAGCTGACGTCCAGCCGCTCGGCCAGCAGCGCCCCCGGCCAGTCCCGGCGCGCCTGGAGCAGCGAGAGCAGCGACAGCAGTCGCGCTGAGGTCTTCGGCATGACTCCCATATTGCCCTGAGAAGCGGTCACACCCTGGCCGCTTCCCCCGCGACTGTTGCCTCGTGCCAGGCAACGAGAACGGCCGGAAGGACCCGATCACCGTGACCGCCACGACCACGCCCCCTCCACTCCCGGCGCCGAGCGGGCCGACCTGCTCGCCGAACTCGCCCTTCCTCTAGAGTGCTTCCGTCCCTTTATGCGCGTCTGTGGCCCCGGCCCGGCGGCGCGTGCCGACCTGCCGACGGGCCCGACCGAGGAGCGACCGTGACCGACCTGGCGTCCATATCCCTGCAGCAGGAGATCGCCCGGGATCTCCAGGTGAGCGCGTCCTTCGACGTACAGCAGGAGATCGAGCGCCGGGTGGCCTTCCTCGCCGACCAGCTGACCTCCACGGGGCTGCGCTCGTTGGTGCTGGGCATCAGCGGCGGTGTGGACTCCATGACCGCGGGCCGGCTGTGCCAGCTCGCGGTCGAGCGGGTCCGTGCCGCCGGGCGGGAATCGACGTTCTTCGCGATGCGGCTACCGTACGGCGCCCAGGCTGACGAGAAGGACGCGCAGCTGGCGCTGGAGTTCATCCGGCCCGACCGGGTCCTGACCGTCGATGTGAAGTCCGCCAGCGACGCCGCGCTGGAGGCGGTGCTGGCCAGCGGCATGCTCTTCCGCGACGCGCATCACCAGGACTTCGTGCACGGCAACATCAAGGCCCGGCAGCGCATGATTGCTCAGTACGCGGTGGCGGGCGCGCACGAAGGCCTGGTGGTGGGCACCGACCACGCTGCCGAGGCGGTCTCCGGCTTCTTCACCAAGTTCGGCGATGGCGCGGCCGATGTGGTTCCGCTCACCGGCCTCACCAAGCGGCGCGTACGGGCCATGTCGCAGGCTCTGGGCGCGCCGTCCGCGCTGATTCGGAAGACCCCGACCGCAGACCTGGAGACACTGAACCCGGGCAGGCCCGACGAGGAGGCGCTCGGCGTCACCTACGACGACATCGACGACCTCCTGGAAGGCAAGCCGGTCGATGAGGCCGCCTTCGTGGCCATGGTCCGCCGCTACCGGCTCACCGAGCACAAGCGACAGCTGCCGATCGCCCCCTGAGCTGGTCCCGCCGCCGGCCGGGGCAGGGCATCGAGGCGCGGCGGCCGCGTCCGTGCTGGCCGCCGTGGGCCCCGACCGGTGTCCACGAGTGAGCCCGGCCGATGGCTTCGCGTGCGCGCTCCACCCGTCAGGCGTCGAAGTGGCGGCGGGAGGCCTCGATGTGACCGAGGTACCGGTGGGTCCAGTCGCACATTCCATCGACCGTCTCTCGTAGGGCTTGGCCCGCCTCGGTGAGGGTGTAGTCGACCCGCGGCGGCACGATGGGGTGCACGCTCCGCTCGACCAGGCCGTTGCGCTCCAGCATGCGCAGGTTCTGGGTGAGCATCTTGTGGCTGATGCCCTCGATCTCATTGCGCAACTCGCTGAAGCGCAGGGTGTGTTCACCGAGAGCCTCGATGATCAGGAGCGCCCACTTGTTGGCGACGTCCGAGAAGATTTCCCGCGCCAACGAGTCCGCCCGTGTCAGGTCTGCTTCGTCGGGCGAGCCCCTGAACTGCTTGGTCACCATGAGGTTCCCCAGTCACTGAAAAGTGCGTTCTTCCATGTCAGCGCACACTCTCCTACAGTTTCTGAGTAACCACAAGAGACTACGAGCGTCTTGGTTCGGTGGAAGCGAGCCCACGGCTCTCATGACAAGGAGGCAGGCAGCATGGCCATCACCCTGGTGAACCCCAGCGGATTGCCGAAAATCGACGCCTACCGGCAGGTGTCGGTCGCGACTGGGTCGAAGCTGGTCTTCATCGCCGGGCAGGTCGCCTGGGATGCCGATGGGATCACCGTCGGCGAAGGTGACCTCGCCGCTCAGGTTGAGCAGTGCTACCTCAACATCGGCACCGCCCTGGCCGAGGTCGGTGGTTCCTTCGACGACGTGGCGAAACTGACCGTCTACGTCGTCGACTGGACCCCGGACAAGATGCCCCTGTTCCTGGAGGGGGTTGCTCGGGCGGCGGCGAAGCTGGGGGTCACCCCGGTGCCGCCGGGCACGCTGGTGGGCGTTGCGGCACTGGACGTACCCGACCATCTGGTCGAGATCGAAGCCACCGCGATCATCGACTGAACAGGCGTCCCGCATCTGCCGGACCTTCGTGGGCATCTGGCGGGCGGCGTCACGAACGCGGCCTGGAAGGGCAGAAGCTGCCGCCCGGACCGTCTTCCGGGCGGCATGTTCATGTGCGTTCAGAAGCGGAAGACCGCGCCCGTGGCGGTGTCGAGCTTGCAGGCGTTGTCGAAGGTCTTCTGCCAGGAGGTCGGCCTGCCGCGCCAGGTGCCGGTGGCGCTCGCGGTGACCGGGTTGTGCTCGTCGCCGCAGGCGCGGGGTGCGACGGGGAGTGCGTTGAGGTCGCCGCCGGCGGCGTCGATGGCCGCGCAGGCCTCCTTGGCGTGAGGGTGGTAGCCGCTGGGGGAGGGGACGCAGGTCAGCCGGACGCTCCGGACCCAGCTGTGCCCGTTGCCGCTGACGGTCAGGTTGAGCCCCTGGTCGAGGGCCGCGTGTGCGGGGGTGGCGGCGAAGCCGAGGAGGGGCAGGGCCGCGATGGCGGCGATGGCAGCGGTGGGACTCGAGGCAGGACGCATGACTCTCCCCATGATTGTCACTCTACGTAGCGTTCACATTACATCGAGTCACAATATGCTTGGTCGGGCAACTCTGAACGTCCCCTCCCGATCGGACTGGCACGGCTGATTCAGCGCCGAGCGTCAGCCGGCGCGTTCGGCCGTGCCGAAGATCTCGCCGTCGGAAACGTTACGACCGTCGTCACCCGAGGGTGGAGCCGTCGACGTCCTGACTCGTTGCCCAGTCAAGGCGGGCCAGCACTTCCGCAGCCACCTCTTGCGCCGACCGGCCGTCAGTGTCGATCCGCAGATCGCCCGCTCCAGCACGGTCGAGCGCCTCGGCCTCGCCCGCCGCCTGCTCGGCGACGCGGCGCAGGGCGCTCCGGTCCAGCCCCTTCATCTGGTCACCCGGCAACGCCGGCCCGCCTCCCCGGCCACGCTGCGCGACGCGCTCGAGCAGTGTGGCCGGGGACGCGTGGAGACGGCACACCGTCAGCGCCATGTCAGGAAGCACATCGGCGTAACCGCGGACGATCTCGTCGGAGTCGGCCTCCCCGGAGACGATCAGATACCTGGCTCCAACCGCGCGATATCCGGCCCAGAGAGCCGCGAGATTGCGCGTCTTGAGGCGGCGGTTGTCGGCATCGTCGTCCGCGGAAGGACGCAGTGCGGCGATCTGTTTCATGTCGACATAGGCGGCTCGCACGCCGGTCCGGATGATGTGCGTGAAGACCTCGTAGCCGATCGTCGATTTCCCGACCGCCGTCGCACCGGAGAACCACAGCAGGGGAACCTTCGCCGAAGCAAGGGCGGCATCAACCTGCGGTGTCGGCGCGTGACCCTGGCGGTCAACGAGCCTGCCGGGCGTCGCGGCGGGACGGCCCCACGGCCATCCACCCATCCGCTCACGCACCAGCTGGGCCACCTCGGACACCGCTAAGCCGTCGGTGTCTACGCACACATCGGGGAAGCCGCTGCGATCCAGCGCCTCCGCCTCAGCCACGGCCTCTTCGACCAGGTCCGGACGCCATCCTCGCGCCAGGAACCGTTCCCTCAGCTCAGCGCTGGAGACCCGGAGCCGGCACAAGGAGAACATGGCGTCGGGAAGAAGACCGGTGTACTCACGAACCTCCTCCGGGGTATCGACAAACCCAGCAAGGACCAGGCATTGCATACCTTCCCGCTGCAAGTTGTCCCACAAGGCGGCAAGGTTGCGCGCACGGATTCGATGGGTGCTGCCCTCAGGTGGGGGATAGCACAGGCTGATCTGGTCGCCGTCGACGAAAGCCGCCTTGACGCCACTGCGACTCAGCTGCGCGAATATCTCCCAACCCGCCGAAGACTTCCCAACACCCGAAGGTCCCGACAGCCAGAGCAGCGGCAGAAGATCTGTACTCATCGGCGCGACATTAGCGGGCCGCCCCTGAAATTGGCGAACACATTTCGCCGGGCTCGGGCTGCGTGGTCGCCCTGACGAGCGCCGGGTCGCTGCGCGAGCACGATGATCCAGTTCAGAGCCCGGGGGTATGCGCGCACGCGACCGTTCGCGATGGTACGGACCGTGCCCCCGGATTTGCGCTGCCGGCTGCCGATTCGGACGATGCCGTCCGGCTTCACCAGCGTCGTATCGACGCAGTGAGCGGCCGTCACCCACGTGTGATGCTCTGCAGACGTCGGTGACCGCCGGTCAGTCGACGGTGGGCCCGTCCCAGCCGAGCTGGAAGAACAGGCCCAGCCGGTCGCTGACGGCGCGGATCTGGCTGATCTTGCCGTCCTTCAGGGTGAAGACGAAAATCGCCTCGACGGTGAAGCTCTTCATGGTCGGCTGGGGCATGCGCGGGTGGTAGCCGGTGTGCTCGCCGGTCATGACCAGCCTCGCCATCACCTGGTCGCCTTCTTCGAGTAGCTCCTCAATAGACAGATGGAACGGGTTGAAGGCGTCCAGCTGCATCCTGATGCCCTCGAAGGCGGCGCCGGGCTCATCCGGCTCACCAAAGATGATCTTGTTGTGGTCGATCACGTCGGTGGCCACCGTGCCGGGCAGGTCGGCCAGGCGGCGCTCGTTGATCGCGGTGACGAACTCGCGGATGACGGTCTTCATGGAAACCCTTCTCTTACGGTGTAAGACGCTATCTTACGGTGTATGAAGCGAGCCGGGTTGTCAACCGAGAAGATCCTCGACGCCGCGCTGGAGTTGGTGGACCGGGACGGCGTGGCCGCCCTGTCCATGCGCAAACTGGGCCGTGAGCTGGGGGTGGAGGCGATGACGCTCTACTACTACCTTCCCAGCAAGGACGCCGTCCTCGACGGCATCGTCGAGCGGACGCTCGCCGCTGTCCAGGTACGGCCGGAAGGCCCGTGGCGCGACTGGGCGCGAGCCTTCGCCGATTCCTTCCGTGACACGCTGCTGGCCCGCCCCGCCCTGCTGCCCTTGCTCGCCACCCGGCCCGTCACCACCCCCGGTGGGCTGGAGACCGTCGAACGAGCCGCGCAAGCGCTTGTCAAAGAGGGCTTCACCGCCTCCGAAGCCCTCCACACGATCACCACGCTCGCCACGTTCGTGATCGGCCAGGTGCTCGCCGAAGCAGGCGCCGTTCCCGGCCACAACGAACCGGACCCCGCCCCCGACCTGGACCCCACGCGGCATCCCGTGCTGACTCAAGCGCTGGCCGCCGGTCTCGGAACACCCGACGATCACCAGGCACGCTTTGACTTCGCCCTCGATGCACTGCTGACCGGACTCAAACCGCGCTCTACCAGCGCATGATCGCCAAGCGCCGGTGAACGCGGTGCGGAGCGCGCGGTGGAAGCACCATCGCACGGTCTGGACGGTTGCGGGCTGTCCGCGCGGCCTTCGCCCTTACCCGAGCGCGGCTATGTCGTCCGTGCTCAACCTCAGCGCGCCGGCGGCGATGTTCTCTTCAAGGTGGCCCAGCGAGCCGGTGCCGGGAATGAGCAGGATGTTCGGCGATCTGGCCAGCAGCCAGGCCAGGGCCACCTGCGGCACGGTCGCGTGGTGGCGGGCGGCGACGGCGTCCAGGCGCTCGGCCGTGAGCGGCTGGAACCCGCCGACCGGGAAGAAGGGGACGTAAGCGATGCCGGCCTCCGCGCAGGCGTCGAGGAGCGGGTCGTCATCGCGCTGGGCCAGGTTGTAGAGGTTCTGGACGCAGGCGATCGGCGCGATCTTGCGGGCTTCGGCGAACTCGGCGGCAGTGACGTTGGAGACGCCCAGATGGCGGATCAGGCCTTCCTCGCGCAGCGCGAGCAGGGTTTCCAGGGGCGCGGCCAGCGGTGTCTCGCTCCGGTCGAGGTCGCCCATCCGCAGGTTCACCACATCCAGGCGATCCAGGCCGAGCGAGCGCAGGTTCGCCTCGATGCCGCGGCGCAGGTTGTCGGGGGTGAGGCCGGTCTTCTCCGCCGCCGGAAGGGAGAGATCGGCTCCCTCGACCAGCGCCCCCACCTTGGTCACGATCACCAGGTCGTCCGGGTAGGGGTGCAGCGCCTCCCGGATCAGCTCGTTGGCCGCTACCCCGTCACGCGAGTAGTAGTGCGAGGTGTCGATGTGGTTCACCCCGAGTTCCACGGCCCGGCGCAGGATGGCCAGGGCCGTCTCCCGGCTGGGCCGCTCGCCCCTCGGCCAACCGGTCAGCTTCATCGCGCCGTACCCGATCCTCGCGACGCTCAGGTCGCCGCCCATCGCCCATCGTTCCGTCGTCACGATCATCCGTCCCAGATGTTCCGTTAAGAGCCTGACCTTGTGAAAGCTAACACTGGGCCCTTGATCGGATCCCGGCGTCTACGGAGCGACAGCCCGCCGCACGCTGCCCGAGAAGCACGTCAGGGCTTGTTCAGGTAGGTGAGGACGGCGAGGACGCGGCGGTTGTTGTTGTCGTCATCGGTGATGCCGAGTTTGCCGAACAGGGAGGTGGTGTACTTGCTGATGGCGCTTTCACTGAGGAACAGCCGCTGGCCGATGGCCTGGTTGGACAGTCCTTCGGCCATGAGGCTGAGCACGGCGTGTTCGCGTTCGGTGAGCCGTCCGAGTAGTCGGTTCGAGGACCCGCTGGACAGCAGTTTGGCGATGACGGCTGGGTCCATGGCGGTCCCGCCATCGGCGACGCGTTCCAGCGCATCGATGAACTGGTCGGCGTCGAACACGCTCTCTTTGAGGAGATAGCCGATGCCGCCGGAGCCGTCGGCCAGGAGTTCGCGGGCATACAGCTGTTCGACGTGCTGAGAAAGGATCAGGATCGGCAGTCCGGGTAGTTCGCGGCGGGCGGCGAGAGCAGCCCGCAGACCCTCATCCGACTGCGTCGGCGGCATGCGGACGTCGACGACGGCAACATCCGGCCGCCACCTCAGCAGCGCGTCGAGCGTCTCGGGTCCGGTGGTCGCCGTCGCCACCACCTGGTGTCCGTACGCCTCGATGAGGCGGACCATCCCGTCGCGCAGGAGGTACAGGTCTTCGGCTACAACGATTCGCATGGCACCACCATCCTCACACGGGTCGGACCGCCCGCCGGACTGTCGATCTCCAGAGTGCCGTCGAAGACCGCGAGACGGCGGCGCAGCCCCGCAAGTCCACCGCCGGCTCGCGCACTGGCCCCACCCCGGCCGTTGTCTTCGACATCGACGACGAGGTCGGTGTCGTCCCGGGTGATGGAGATCCGCGCCAGGGTCGCATGGGCGTGCTTGACCGCGTTGGTCAGCAGCTCGGCGACTCCGAAGTACACGGCGGACTCGATCGGCGGGTCCAGGCGTAGCTGAACGTCGGCGCTGACCGCCGCTTCGAGCGGGCTGTCCAGGGCAAGAGCGCGGACGGCGTCGATGAGCCCGCGCTCGTTCAGCACCGGCGGGTTGATGCCCTTGACCAGTTCGCGGAGCTCGGTCAGTGACGTGGCGGCGCCGACTCGCGCCTCCCGCAGCAGCGCCTTGGCCTGGTCGGGGTCGGTTTCCATCAGCTTCTCCGCAGTCGCCAAGGACAGCCCGAGCGCGACCAGGCGGGCCTGCGCTCCGTCGTGCAGGTCCCGTTCGATCCGGCGGATCTCGGCGGCCTGCGCGACCGTCGTGTCCGCGCGCTGGGCCGTCAGCTCATCGACCCGGTCCGCCAGCGCCATCGCGGGCGACGGGCGCAGGAAGCGGACGGCCACCGGCTCGACGGGCCGCCAGGCGTACGGAGCACTGGCGACGGCCACGACCAGGCCGAGTATCCCAAGAAGGGGGGCTGATCGGCCGAATGCGAGGACCGCCGCCGCGACTCCGGCCGGCGGGACGGACGCGATCAGGCCCGCGGTGAGCGGTGCGATCGCCGTGAACCGCAGGTCGCGCCAGTTGGCGGGGTCGCTCCATCGGACCCGCCACTTCTGATCCAGGAGGGCGTCGCGGCTGGTGCGCTCGTAGCTGTAACCGTTCCACCAGAACCCGGTGGACAGCCGCGTCACCGGCCCGGCCTGCCGGTATCCGGCGGGGATGACGGTGGCGGTCCACCTCGCGACGAGGTGGCGGACCATCTGGCAGACCGGGCGGGACAGGGCGAGCGTGCCCACGCACACCAGCACGAACGGCGCCACCCACGACCACGGGTTTCCCGCCCCCCACCAGATCCCCAGCGCCACGGCAGCGGCCCACACGGCCGGGACCAGCATGCTGACGATCATCACAACGCACGCTCGTACGAACCCCACGCAGGCACTCGCCACCCACGACATCAGCTGTCGCATGATCCTTCCTTCTCACTTCATCATCCGGCCGTGGCACCCGCGGTTCCTGCAATGCGCCGATCTGGCCGGTACGGCTTGGTGTCTCCACTGTGCACCGCACGGAGCCTGGCCCCCGCCGGATCGGCTCTGAAGTAGGTCTGGCCCCACCCCTCCATACGGCCAGGCCCATACCGCACCACCCGAGCGCTCCCTAACGTCGACACCGCGCCAGACAACACAAGGGAAGAAAGAGACATGGAACCCACCAACCACACCACGGCCGAGGCCGCCCACCTCAACCATCCAGACACCCGGCGGGCCTTCGGCAAGGTGAAGATCCTCGTCGCGGTCTACGGCGCGCTGAGCGCCGCGGTCCTCATCACGGTCGCCATCCTCGCGATCAACGAACAAACGGTGACCTCGTTCATGTGGGGCCGATCAGCCGGGGTGTTCGCGAGCGCCGCGGTGACCTACTGGCTGACCGTCCTCGCCTCACGGGGAAAACGATGGGCCTATGTACGCGTGCGCATCATCTCGATCGTCATGCCGCCCGCGATCATCGCCATCGACGTGATCCCCGGTGTCCTCCCGGCGTGGTTCGTCATGATGCAGGCCACATGCGCCCTCGCCATCGCCGCAGCCGCTTTCATCATCAACGGATCACGGCTGCGCGCCGCCTTCCCCAAGTCACGCTGACCACCTCGGTACCTGGAACTGCGTCCAAAGGTACACACGGTCAGCCCCCCGCCATCGGCGGCCCTCCTGTTCGGGCCGGGTCACCCTGAAGTCCCGATGCGGCCGGTTCAGGGAAGCCTGATGAGACGCCGCTCGACCGCGGCGGTGACCGCGGCGGTGCGCGTCTCCACGCCCAGCTTGCTGTAGATGTGCACCAGATGGGTCTTGACCGTCGCCTCGGTGATGAAGAGCCGCCTGGCGATTTCGCGGTTGCCCTCGCCGCTGGCCAGCAACTCCAGGATCTCGACTTCGCGGGCGCTCAACGCGGTGCCGGGGTCGCGCATCCGCTTCATCATCCGGGTCGCCACCTTGGTGGACAGCACGGTCTCGCCCCTGGCCGCGGCCCGGATGCCCTGGAACAGCTCGTCCGGCGGGCACGCCTTGAGCAGGTAACCGGTGGCCCCCGCGTCGATGGCCCGCATGATGTCCGCGTCGCTCTCGTACGTCGTCAGCACCAGGACCTGCGGCGGTGCGGGCAACTCCCGGATCCGCCGGGTGACCTCCACCCCGTCGATGCCGTCGCCGAGTTGCAGGTCCATGAGCACGACATCCGGCTCGCGCGCCGTGATGCCCCGCAGCGCCTCCGCCCCGCCGGCAGCCTCGCCGACGATCTCCATGTCGTGCTCACCGCTGAGCAGCGCCACCAACCCCGCCCGGACCACGGGATGGTCGTCCACCAGAAACAGCCTCATCGCGTGTCCACCCGACCTGCCGCGTCATCCTTGCCATGCGCTCGCGCCCCGTGCGGGACAGGAGGTGCCTCGGCGGTCCACTTGACGGGGACCGTGGCCGCAACCGCCGTGCCCTCGCCGGGAACGCTCTCGACGACCAGGAGGCCGTCCACCTCCGCCAGCCGGTCGCGCATCGCGCGCAGCCCGTATCCCCGGCCGGGGGCCGGGGTGGGCTCGGTGAACCCGACGCCGTGGTCGAACACGTCCAGCGTGACCTCGCCGTCGAGGTAGGACAGGGTCACCACGGCCGTTCCCGCGCCCGAGTGGTCGCGGACGTTGGCCAACGCGCCCTGGACGACCCGGAGCAGCGCCGCCTGGACGTCCGGCTCCAGCGGGTAGGGCTCGCCCTCGCGCCGGAAGCGCACGTCCAGCCCGGCATCGTCACCGGTGCTCGCGCACAGCCGGGTGAGCGCCTCGGGCAGTGAGGCGTCCACCAGAGCCGGGGGCTGGAGGTCGCGGACGAAGCGCCGGGCCTCGTCCAGGTTCTCCGCCGCGGCCGCGGCGGCCCGCCGTACGTGGACGTGGGCCAGCCCCGGATCGGACGCCCACATCCGGTCGGCGGCCTGGAGGAGGATGCCCATGCTGGTCAGCCCCTGGGCGAGGGTGTCGTGGATCTCCCTTGCCAGTCGCTCGCGCTCCTCCAGGACCCCGGTCTGATGCCGGGAGTCGGCCAGCGTCCCACGCGTGCTGATCAGGTCGTCGATGAGGAGCTGCCGGGCGGCGCTCTCACGCTGGAGCTCCCAGAAGATCACCGTGGTCATGGTGGCGATGCCGATCGGCGCGAGAATCAGGCTGGGGTCGACCTCCTGGGCGATCTTGAGCTGCGCCGCGATCACCGTCAGCGTGAGAGCCGCAGTGGCCACCGCGAAACCGCGGGCGTTCAGCAACCGCAGACACAGGAAGAGCAGGGGAACCGCGCACCAGCTGAACGACGGCGCGAGTACCACCAGCGCGAGCCAGACCGCGGCCACGGCCCCCAGCCAGACCAGGCTACGCCTGCGCCCGAGGTGGCTCCAGAAGGCGATGCCGGCCGCGTAGACCAGGGCGAGCAGGCCGCAGACGGCCAGCGCGGCGACGGTCCGCGGGTCCACGCCGTGCCGGGACACCAGCCGCAGGGCGGATGCCACGATCAGCAGGTAGAACCCCACATGCATAGCCCAGTTGAGCCAGATACGCTCCCTCATCGCCCTCCTTGTCCGGTCTGCTCCGACGTTATCTCCTGCCGGGCATCGGACCCACCGGGACGGCGGCGCATCAACCGATCGGTTGACCGCGGTCTCAACCGCTCGGTGCCCGGCAATCGTCCATGCTCGCGATGCCCTGAGGCGACGCTGCGGGAAACCTTGAGTGTGCCCGATCCACCACGCTGAACTGGAGAAACAATGACGGGTTCCGCCCGCTCCCGCCTGATCGCCGGCTCTCTTTCTGGGCTGGCCATCATGGCCGGCACCCTCGGCGGCGCCACCGCCGTCACCTCTCCCGCGCAGGCCGCTCCCGCCACGAGCGGACGCGCCGCGCCGGCCGTCGTGCAGACCGGCGTGCTCTCCGCCGACGCCGCCCTGAAGATCGCCGATGCCGCGATGAAGGAGGCCGTCAAGCAGAAGCAGCGCGTCACGGTCGCGATCGTCGACCGATCCGGCGCGACTCGGCTGGTGCTGAAAGGCGACGGCGCAGGCCCGCAGACCGAGGAGTCGGCCAGGCGCAAGGCCTTCACCGCGGTCTCGTTCGGCAGGACGACCAGTGAACTCGGCAAGGGCGTGACGGGCGGGGGTGTGACCATCGCCGACATCCCCGGCACCCTCTTCCTCGCCGGCGGCGTTCCCGTCGCCTCCGGTGGCGCCCCCATCGCGGGCATCGGTGTCGGCGGAGCGCCGAGCGGCGACATCGACGAGGCCATCGCCCAGGCGGGTCTCAAGGCGGTCGCCGACCAGCTCCGCTGAGAAGGCCGCCGCGAGCAGCCGTCCGGAGGAGGGGCTCAACCTTGACACCGATGAACCGCCGAACGACGCCGGTGTTCCGCTGCAGCGTCCGGTGGCGTCACGGAAGGACGATGTGGATGACCCGCCGAGCTATCCTGGCCATCGGGCTCGGCCTGCTGCTCGCGGCGTGCGGTGGCCGCAAGGTGAGAGGAGAAGCTGTGCTCAACAAGGAACTGCTGGCGTGCGCCGCGCGAGGTGACGCCGCAGGCGTCCGCGACGCGCTCGCGGCCGGGGCCGACGTCGAGGCCCGCGACGGGCTCCGCCGTACCGCGCTGCTGCTCGCCGCGGCGGCCGACCACGTCGAGGCCGCCGACGTGCTGGTCGCGGCCGGCGCCGACCCGAACGCCCAGGACTCTAATCGGGACACGCCCTGGCTGGTCACCGGCGTCACGGGAAGCGTCGCGATGCTCAAGACCCTCCTCCCGGCGCGGCCGGACCTGACGATACGGAACCGCTACGGAGGCGTCTCGCTCATCCCCGCCTGCGAGCGCGGGCACGTGGACTACGTCCGCGAGGTGCTGAAGACCGGCATCAACGTCGACCACGTCAACGACCTCGGCTGGACCGGCCTGCTGGAAGCCGTCATCCTCGGCAACGGCGGCACCCCGTACCAGGAGATCGTCGGGCTGCTCGTCGCCGCCGGCGCCGACGTCAACCTCGCCGACCGCGACGGCGTCACCCCGCTCGCCCACGCCCTCGCCAAAGACCAGACCAAGGTGGCCGACCTCCTCCGCGCAGCCGGAGCACGCTGAAGCAAGCGGCGGGCGCTCAGGCGGTGGGAGCGCCGGCCACCCGCCGCTCGCCGCCGTTGCGCTCCTGCCAGAACCGGTAGACGTCGGTGGCGGCCTCGTTCGGCTCGTAGCGCATCGGCAGGCGCCGCTCATCCCAGTTCTTGGCGAACTCGGCGTAGAAGGTGTCGAGTTCGAAGTACTTGCGGTCGTCCACGTAGTGAGGCTCGTAGGCCTCACGAGTGGTGAGGAAGACGACCTCGTCCGGCGAGCAGTAGTACAGCGATCCCAGGCACATCGGGCACGGATGGGCCAGGACATAGATGGTGGTGCCGATCAGGTGTTCGGTGCCCAGCTTCATACACGCTTCGCGGATGGCAAGGATCTCCGCGTGTGCCGTCGGATCGGATGTCTGGGCGACCCTGTTCGCGCTCTCGGCCAGGATCTCGCCGTCCTTGACGATGACGGTCGCGAACGGACGGCCGCCCTCGGCGACGTTCTGGCGGGCGATGTCGACGGTGCGTTGTGCGAAGTCCATGCGAAGTCCTCCATGAGAGAAGCGGGTGTCCTCCACCGAGCGGACCGGCGGAAGGCGGGCAGCGAACGGGCGGGCCTGGTGTGAAAGGAGCGGTCCGGCCCGCCACGGTCTCGTAGATCGGTCAGAACGGCTTGGTGGGCAGGTACTTGCCGTCGAGGGTGATGATGGCGCGCTCACCGCCCTCGGGATCGGCGACCTTCTGCACATCGAGCTTGAAGTTGATCGCGCTGATGATCCCGTCACCGAACTGCTCGTGAACCAGGGCCTTCAAGGTGGTGCCGTAGACCTGGAGCATCTCGTAGAAGCGGTAGATGGTCGGGTCGGTGGGGACGGAGCCGGGGATGGAGCCGCGGGTCGGGATGGTCTGCAGCAGCATCACCGCGTCGTCGTCCAGGCCGAGCAGCTCGGCGACCGCCTTCGCCGCGGCCTTGGGCAGGGCGTGCTGGCCGAGTACGGCGGCGGTGACGAAGGCGACCGACAGGCCGGCCGCGTCGGCGATCTGCTGCCAGGTCAGGTCCTTGCGGGTCTTGGCCTCGACGGCGGCGGCGGCCAGAGCCTGGCGGGCGGTGGGGTCGAACTGGGCGTGTGCCATGAGAGTGTTTCCTTTTCTTATGTGTCGGTCGTGTGCGCCGGTCCGGGCACAGCGGCGGGGGAGCGTGTCGATCCCGGGCGCGGGATGTCAGGCGTTGGGGGGCAAAGGTCACACCGCGAGCGCGGAGAGGCGGCCGGTGGCGTCGAGTTCTGCGACGGTCCCGGTGCCGATGTCGTAGATCCAGCCGTGCAGGGTGACCGTCTTGGCGGCGAGGGCGCGTGCCACCGAGGGGTGGGTGGCCAGGTTCGCCATCTGCGCGAGCACGTTCTGACGCACCAGGGCGGCCACCTTGCCCGCGCCTGTCTCCGCGGTTGTGGTGCGGTTCCGGGAGGCGTCCGCGTGCCGCAGCCAGTCGGCGAGTGCAGGTAGCGCGGCCGGGTCGAGGCCGTCGGCCACAGCGGTCATCGCGCCGCAGCCGGAGTGCCCGCACACCACGATGTCGGAGACGCCGAGCACGGCGACGGCGTACTCGATGCCGGCGGCGACACCGTCAGGGGAGCCTGGGGCGTAGGCCGGCACGAGGTTGCCGGCGGTGCGGATGACGAACAGCTCGCCGGGCTCGCTCTGGGTGATCAGCTCGGGCACCACTCGGGCGTCGGAGCAACTGATGAACAGCGTCGCCGGCTGGTGAGCGGTCGCCAGGCGCGTGAAGAGCTCCGTCTTGGCGGGGAAGACGTCCCGCTGGAATCGCGCGACTCCCCGTTCGAGGTCCTGCATGGGTCACTGCCTTCTGCTTGGGGACGGCCTCATGGGCTGACTTATCCACCATGCATGACCTGCATTCATAGTGTCCAAGACGCATTGACCATGATCTCGATAGACTTCGCCTATAGTTGTTGTCGTGGGTCCGGAACTGCGTCACCTGCGCTATCTGATCGCTGTGGCCGAGCACGGCAACTTCACCCGCGCCGCCGAAGACCTGCGCGTCTCCCAGCCCACCCTCTCCCAGCAGATCAAGCAGCTCGAACGCGCTGTGGGGGCGCAACTGCTCGACCGAAGCGGCCGCAGCGTACGGCTCACCGACGCCGGCGAGGCCTACGTCCACTACGCCCGGCGTGCCCTGCGGGACCTGAGGGCCGCCGAACGCGCCGTCCTCGACGTGGCCGACCTCTCCCGTGGCAGCCTGCGGCTGGCGGTGACCCCGACGTTCACCGCCTATCTCATCGGACCGCTGATCGCCGAGATGCACGCCCGCCACCCCGGCATCACCCTGGATGTCAAGGAGATGACGCAAGACCGCATCGAGGCAGGGCTGCTCGCCGACGAGCTCGACCTCGGGATCGCGTTCCACGACCAGCACCTGCCCGGCATCAGCGGCACGGCCCTGTTCATGGAGACACTCAGCCTCGTGGTCAGCGCCGACCACCCCGCCGGCGAGCGGCCCCGGCCGATGCCCGCCCGAGATCTCACCAGGCACCGGCTCGCGCTCCTCAGCGGCGAGTTCGCCACCCGAGGGCACATCGACGCCTACTTCAGGCGACAGCGCGTCAGCCCCCGCATCGTGGTGGAGGCCAACTCCATCCAGGCCCTCATCGAAATCGTCCAGCGCAGCTCTGCCGCCACCGTCCTCCCCGACGCCATCACCCACGACCACCCGAGCCTGAGCCCGCTCCCGCTCACGCCGGCCCTGCCCACCCGCACCGTCACCCTGCTGCGGCGGGAAAACGCCTACCAGAGCGCCGCCGCCCGCGCCTTCAGCGCCACTCTCGACGACCATGTTCGCGCCCGCGGCTACACTCTCGCCTGAGCGGGCGGACGGTACCCAGATCCCACAGCCACAGTGAACGGTCCACACCCGCGACCGCCACGTCCCGGCCGTCGAGCCGCAGGTAGGCCACCGACCCTACGTCCAGCCCGTCCCCGTCCTCGTCGGGCAGCCAGGCCATCGGCTCCCCGAGGGGTGTTCCGGTGGCCAGGTCCCACACCCGCACGATCCGATCGTGACCGCCGGTCACCGCGAGGGGCCGCATGTCCAGCATGGAGACATCCAGCGCGGTGACACCGCCCTCATGGGCCTCGTCGATCTCGTTGCCGGTCGCCCACTCAGTCACCCAGCCCGGCGCCGCCCCCGTGATCGGCACCGAAGCGAACGCACTCGCGATCGCCCAAGCGCGCCGCGTCGAGGCTGAGGACCTGGCGACGAACCTCGGCGCTCGCATCACGGTGCTGCCACAGCGTCGCCCGATAGACCGCCGCCGCCAGCCGGGCCTCGCGGCTCCGGGCCTGGCCGAGCAGCGGTAGCACCTCCGCGGGCGCGGCCGTCACCAGATACGCGCAATTCCGCAGCACCGCGTCGGCGTCCATGTCCGCCACAGGATTGATCTTGCTGGTTCCGGGCCGGTGCGTAAACCGAATTGTCACACGCGCAGGCCGAACGAGTACTGACGGCGATCAAGGACGCCACCCAGGAAGCTGCCGGGTCAGGCGGCGCCGAACAGTTCCAGGCAGGCGGGAGTGATCCCCTCTACTGAGACGCCGGGCGCGCGGTGCGGCCCCCAGGACGCCGCCTCCAGCACCATGCAGTGCTCGATCACGCGGCCCCCGTCCCGGTTGTAGGTGCGGCGGCCGTTGTCGACGTAGCCGAGCTTGCGCGACACGGTCTCGGAGGCGATGTTGCCGTCCATGTACGAGGTGTGCGCCTCCAGCGCGTCCAGGTGGGTGAACGCGAACTCCAGGACGGCAGCGCGGGCCTCGGTGCCGTAGCCCTGCCGCTGGTGGCTGCGGGTGATCCACGAGCCAGTCTCGACACCGCGGACGGTTCCGAAGTCGCTCGCCCACATGTTCTGTACGCCGATCGCGATACCGCCCACGCGGATGGCCAGATGGAGATCCCAGCTCTCCGGCCGCCAGTTAGCCAGGGCCCGCCAGTGCCGCTGCAGCAGGTGCCGCTCCCTCTCAGGGGACGGCTCGTACAGGTACGCCTTTTGGTAACGGGGTTCGCCGGCGGACTGGATGTCGCCGGAGACGCAGGCCAGGCTGAGCAGGTCCGAGGTGTCGGCGATGGCGAGCTCCAGCCGCGGGGTTCGCACGCGCAGCGCGAACAACGGCCACAGCCCGGCCAGGTCCTCACTCAACGGCTCACCGTCCCCTCCGAGTAACAGCTTTCCGGTGACCTACTTCGTGCACTGGAGCCTCACGAAGCTCGGTGGGGCCCGGGAAGCAGACCTGATTCGCCATCGCCCGCGGATCGCCGAGGGCGACCAGCTCAGTCTCCTCCCTCCTTCGATGTGAATGACGGAGGAGACCCTGGCGGTGGCTGTCCGAGTCGGGCGCCGCGATGGTCGACCGGATGGGCGGCCAGCACCAGACGGCCGGCGATCAGCATGCCGAGACTCGGCGCGGCCAGGCAGAGCAGCGCGCCCGCGGCCAGGACGGACGCGCCGAAGAGCTTGGTCTTGCGGACGCCCCAGGAGTCGGCCAGCCGCCCGAACACCGCCGTGCCGATGCCCAGCGCGAGCGCGTGGGCGATGAGCACCCAGGCTACGGCGGGACCGGCGTGCGGGGCGAGGGCGACCTCAGGCAGCGCCACACCGGCCGAGGTGACGCCGAACACGGCGGGTCCGAACAGCATGCCCAGGCGTACGGCGGTCGAGACCGCGCCGAACGACACGGGCCCGCCGGAGGCCGGCGGGGTGGTGAGAACGGAGGTCATCACGGCTTCCTCCGCCTCAACGCGTCCGGACACGCGGCCAGGCCGCACTATCGGCGAAGTGCACATCGAAGCGGTCCTGCTCGGGCAGCAGGCTGTCGGGCGCAGCCAGCTCCTGAGCGATGCGCCCGAGCTGCCGGAAATACTCGAACCGTTCGACACCGGGCGCCATGATCACCAGCACGTCGGCCGTGACATCCGGGGCCGCGCCGAAGGCGTGGACACGCGGCGGAACAACGATCAAGCTGCCCCGTGCCGCGGTGACGAGCCGCTCGCCGAGAAGGAACTCCATCTCCCCGGCGAGCACGTAGAACAACTCTGACGACGCCGTGTGGAAGTGCGGCTTGGCACCATCGGCACCTTCGCCCAGGGTGAGCCGGTTGGCGCTGAATGTTCCGCCGGTAGGACCGCCGTCCACCAGCAGGTGGAACGCGCCACCATGGGCCAGTTCCACCACCTCCGCCGCCCCCTCCCGCACGACCACCACATCATGGCCATAAGCGCTGATCACATCCATGCTTGCTCCCTACGCGAGTTCCATCCCATGGGAGCGCGAACTCTTCACCGCGAACCAGACGCAGTCTGAGCCGGCAGAAATCTGCGTTCGCGATGAATTTGCCCCTGGCGCCGGAGGCCCGTGCGCTCGCCCTTCCGCGGCGTCCGACGGGGGTGGCCAACGTGGTGGGCCTTGACCTGGGGGGACACGCGGGTGTGCCACACGAGGCGCTCCCGCCTGGTGTCCGGCTCGCGCGCGACTGCCCGCTTGTGCGGGCCTATGATGATCACGGAACATGATCGTGGCCCGGTACCGGGCCATGTGCTGGGCTCGGGGTTGAGCGGGTTCTCAACCACCGGGGCCTACCAGGGGCCACGTAGTGCTACCGGCTGAGCGGGAGCGTGCGGGCGGCCGAGCACGACCGCGGCGGAGCGCTGCTGCCGGCCGTCACCATGCGCGTGACGGCCGGGGATGCCTCTGCCGCAGCGCCAACAGCTGGGCCGCTGATGCCGACACGGAATGAGGAAGAGCGGATGGAGACCTACCGGCCTCGCGCGCGCGGCGTCACGATCGAGGATGTCGCCCGTGCGGCCGGTGTGTCCCGGCAGACCATCTCCAACGCGCTCAACGCCCCGCACCGCCTCAAGGCCGAGACCCTCGAACGGGTCACCGCGCTCATCGAGCAGTTGGGCTACCGACCCGACCAGTCGGCACGCAGCCTGCGCTCCGGCGCGCGGCGGATCATCGCCTACCCCACCCCCGAGGACGACCCGGCCAACCCCAACCCGCTCATGGGGGGCTTCCTGGAGGCGGTGGTCTCCGCAGCGGGCGAGGCCGGTTACCACATCCTGCTGGTCCGGCCGAATCCCGAGCAGGAGCAGACCCGGGCGCTGGACGAGCTGATCGCGGCCAGGACGGTGGATGGCTTCCTGCTGTCGGACGTCCTGCCCGACGACGCCCGGGTGCGGCACCTGGCACGGCAGGGCATCCCGTTCGCGGCGTTCGGCAGGACGGCCCCCGACCAGCCGCAGAACTGGGTGGACGTCGACACCGTCCAGGCCGTCAACGACCTGGTCGGCCTGCTCGCGGCGGCGGGCCACCAGCGGATCGCGTTCCTGGCCTCGGCCTCCGACCTGCCGTGGATGGGTCACCGCCGTGACGGCTTCCACAGCGGCGTGCGCCGGCACGGTCTGCGCGGACGGGAGATCTCCGTCCCGGGAGACGAGCCCGGCGCGATCGTCGAGGTGACCCGCCGGCTGCTGCGCGGGCCGGACAGGCCCACCGCCGTGGTGGCCGCCAGCGACTGGCTGGCGCTCGGCGTCTACGCCGCCGCCCGCGCCGAGGGGCTGGACATCGGCGCGGATCTGGCGGTGACCGGCTTCCACGACATGCCCGTCACTGCGCGCCTCGAGCCGGCGTTGACCACCGTGCGGCTGCCGCTGCGCCGCATCGCGGACGTGCTCGTCCGGCGCCTGCTGCGGACCGTCAAGGACGGCGTCGTTCCGCAGGCGGGCGTGTTGCTACCCTGCGAGATCGTCGTCCGCGCCAGCTCCGGCGAATGCGCCCCGCTTGTTGAACGTTCATATGACTCGATCTGAGCCGGACGATCCTACGCAGCGTGACGCCGACGAACTGGTGGCGTGGCCGGACGCCGCTGCCCCGGTGTGCGACTGTGGCCCGATTGTGGCAGGTTGCCGCCCTGTGAATAGGCGGTTGCCCGATCAATCCGCAACCGCCGAAGCGGTCGCTGTCGGTGACCATATGCCTTTCGAGCCCGGTATTTCATGGGAAGAGGGAGCGCCATCATTACTGTGCGCGATTGTGACATGGACTCGGAGGAGGGCCCTTATAGGCACAGCACGCATCCATGAAGGGGAATGACATGGAGAAATGCTAATGATCTCGACCGATTTGAACGTTCATGACATCCTCCTCATTCGAAGGTCCATAGGGGGACGGGGAGCCTGTGATCACCGACGAGCTGACGCGCTGCGGGCCCATGACCCACGGTCAGATTGCTCAGCTCATGGAGTACCGCGAAGTGCTCGAACACGCTCCCGAGCTCGCGTGGACGCGAAATCTCGGTCTTCGCTGGAAGCTTTCCCGCCCCGCGCCTCAGCAGATCGTCACTCGCGCACTCGCCGTGCTGTCAGCTCGTTTGCGTCCACGCTCATCGGAAGCGCGATCCAGACGGCCGCGAGGTCCGAGCAATGCTGTCGGCGGCTCAAGCGGAATCTGGAGTCAAGGTGATCGCCCACAAGGGTCTGCGTCGCATGCTGCTCTCCCCGGAATCCAGTGAATCCTTCCTCCCCGTGGACAGCGCGGAAAGACTCCTGCGCTCCATTGAATCCCTGGCGCACAACCTGACCTCCGATGAGTCGGCCACCTGGACGACCAGTCTGGAGGGAGTCGCCCCCACGAGGCCCGCCGCGGCTTCTTCGGCTCCCTACAGACGTCGTGCCGCTGCCGCCCACGGTGCTGATCGCTGGTGCGTCGCCCCTCCGCGCGGCCGCCTCTCGTATCCGCGTGGCCAGGAGGTTTCCTGGATCAACTCCAGCGGTGGGCACCGCCCACCTCCTGTGTGATGCGCTCGGCGGCTCGGGCGACCCCATCGCGGTCTCCGACGGAGAGGGTCCAGGAGAAGTGCCCGATCATGACTCTGAGAACGGTCAGATGGCGGAGCACGGACAGTCTGGAGGGGTCGAAGGACTTGCTCAGCTCATACCCCTCGATCACCCGGCCGACTGGTGTGGCGGGAGTCTCGAAGAAGCAGTCCCACCAGCCGATGTCCAGCTCGGGAGGCCCGCTCTTGGCCGCCTCCCAGTCGATGACCGCGCTGACGCGTCCGTCTGCGGCCAGGATGTTGTCAGGACTGAAATCGCCGTGGGCCAGGCCTGCGGGGGAGTCGTCGAGCAGGTCCCGATGCGCGTGCAGCAAGTCCATGGCCTGGTCCAGGATCGGCCCCGCGTCGGGTTCGATGCGGCGAGCCTGCGCCAGCTTGCCGTCCAGCGAGTCGACGAACCACGCTCCGAACGTGGTCGAGGGCCCTCGCAGGTCGGCGTTGAGCGAGCCGAATCCCTCGGTGGGCACGCAGTGGATGCTCGCCAACACCTCACCTGCCTGGCGCAGTATCGCCGCCGCGGCCTGCGGGCCCAGCCGTCCGGCGAGACTCGACAGCGTCTCACCGGCGGCCTTGTCCTGCACCATGACGGCGACTGCCTCTTGCTCCATCTCCTCGACGCCGACATGCCGTACCACAGGGACAGGCACGCCGGCTTCCGCACAGGGGCCGGCCAGCGCGAGTTCGAGGTCGAAGCGAGCCCGCCGCGCGTCTGCCAGGCGGACGATGGAGACGCGCCCGTCGGAGTCCACGCATTCGTAGACCCGGTGACTGCGGCCTGGGAGCTTTCGCATGTTCACCACGATGGCGTCGCCGAGGCGGGCCCACGCCCTGGTGATCACAGCGGCGTCAGGCGGAGCCACCGTTGCAGAGTGCTTCATGGTTCCCCATTTTCCGATGGAAGATCGCTGGATGACACGGCGACAGCCGCATCCGTCGCCTTCGCGGTCGGTGAGTACTGGGCGATGTAGGCCCGACGCGCTGCGGAAGGTGACACCGGAGCGACGCTTACCGTGACGGCCGCTGGCCCTTCAGCGTGCACTTTCTCCTGCCTGGGGAGATCCCGGTGACTCGGCTGGGCAGATCTCGCGATACGCGACGTCGCCCAGGTGCTGCTTCCACTCTGCCGGGGTCAGGGTGCGCCCGGCTCGTCGGCATACAGCCGTGGCGATCCGATCGCCGGAGACCGGGAGCGTGGTTACGGTGCCCTGCTGGTCGGTGACGATGAGCAAGGCACTGTCGCCGGTGAAGCCCAGCGCGGTGGCGAAGTCGACGTAGAGCGGGATCGCGGCCAGGCGGCGCTTGGTGCCGACGTCCCAGAGCTGGGCCAGCTTGGTGGTGTCGGAGTCGGTTACGGCGGCCACGAGCGTGCCGTCCGGGGAGAAGACGAGATGGCCCGGGGTGCCACCTGGCGTTCCGCGCAGCATCGGAGACAACGCGGTCTGCTGCCGGGAGTCCCACAGTGCCACCGTTCCGTCGACGCCGCTGACGGCCATCAGCGGCCCGGTAGGGCTGGTGGCGATGACCGAGTTCTCGTCGGTGGTGTTGAAGCCTGTGCCCACGGGCCTGCCGGTGCGTGGATCGAGGATCCTGCCGTAGACCGAGATCAGCGACTTGCCGTCTGCGGAGAAGGCGATGGCCCCCGCGTCGGTCTCCAGTGGCGCCTTGCTGATCGGCCGCCCGCTCGCAGCGTCCAGCGTCAGCAGGTGCCGGCCGTGGCCTGACGAGTTCGGGGCGCCGATCGCCGCGACGAACGTCTTGCCGTCCGGGCTGAAGGCCATCCCGGACACCTCGCTGTCCTTGGGGACGGGGCGTTTCCACCGAAGCGTGCGTGTCGCGACCTCCCACGCGCGAAATTCGCCGTTCAACTCCTCGGTGACCAGCATGCGGCCCTGTCTGTCGAAGACCGCGTCGTCTGCGGCTTTCTCGGAGCCGGGCAGCGTCCCGGTGAACCTGCGTGCCTGGACGTCCCAGATACGCATCGGAGAGCTCTCCCCGCCTGTGGCGATCCAGCGGCCGTCGGGGCTGATCGCCTGTCCGGAACCGCCTTGCGGCATCCTTGTCGCCATGACGTTGGGCTGCACGTCGAGGCTGATGACAGCGTCGTCCTGGAGGTAGCGGATCGTCCGCCCGTCGGGGTCGAGCCAGGCATCGGACGCCGTGCCCTCGGTTCGATGGGTGAACACCACGGCGCCCGTCGTCGCGTCCCACAGCCGGATCGACTCGTCGGCGAACCCGAGAAGCAGTTTGCCGTCTCGGCTGAACCGCACACCGGTGTGCGCCGCTTCGTCGAGCTCGGCCGACGAATCCGTTCCCGTCCACCGCCATTCGCCGTCGGGCGAGGTCACCCTGGCGCCGCTCACCAGGTCGTATGTGGTGATGGCGCCTCCCGCGCAGAGCAGGTGCCTGCTGTCGGGGCTGAACGCGACGATTCTGCCGCATGTTCTGCGAAAGCGCGTGTCCTCTGTCATCTCCGGCAACCGCAGCACGTGGAGCCTGCCCATCCGGACCGCTGCCAGCATGCGGCCGTCGGCGGAGACGCTCATGCTCTCCAGCGACTCCAGCAGGACCTTGACCGCCCTGCCGGTGCGCACGTCCCAAAGGGAATCGATCTCGCGCTCGCTCGTGATCGCGACGATCCACTCGTGATCGCCGAAGGCCACCCGGACCAGCGGCGCACCCTGGCGGACCGTGTGCTGCCCGCGCCTCCTGCCTGTCAGCGCGTCCCACGCGGTGACCCGGCCTTGCGCGGCCGTGACGAGCAACCTGCCGCTCGGGCTCAGCGCGGCGCCGGTCGGGAAGCGGCCATGCCCATCCGGCCAGGCCCAGAACGCGGTCCGCCGGCCCGTGCGCACGTCGTATACCCGGACGCCGTCCTCGCTCACGCTGGCCAGTCTGCGCCCGTCGCCACTGACCGCCCGCAAGGTGAGGCCCTTGGCGGCCGGCTGACGGAAGGCGGCGCTTTCCGGCCGATAGAGCGAGGCCGTCATGCTGGACCTGGTCTCGGCACCGGGCGCGAGCCGCCATCCGGCCACGCTCAGCAGCATCGCCTTGACCGGGTCGGTGGTGCGCAACTGGTCGGCCTCGGCGGCGAGCTGTCTGCCCGTCGCTGTGTCACGCTGCTCGGCGGCGACATCGCTCTGCCGTACAGCCAGGCCGCCCGCCACCAGGGCGACCACCAGAAGTCCCCCCAACGCCACGATGGTCGCCCGCCTGCGGCGGGCACGCTTCCTGGTCAGCAGCGTGCCCGCATTGAGGAAGTCGCGCTCCTGCGGGGTCAGCGTCAGATGCCTGCGGCCCGTCGTCGCCCAGCTCAAGGCGTGTTCCAGGCGGCTGCCCTGCAGCAGATCGCCGATCCTGCGACCATGGTCCGCCCAATACCGCGCCGCTGTGGTGATCTGATTGAGGACGGGCAGGCCGTCACGGTCGGCGTCGATCCACTGCCGGAGCCGGGGCCAGGCGCGCAGCAGGGCGGGACGGGCCAGCGCGACGTCGTCGCCCTTGCGCGTGACCAGATAGGAGAACGCCTGCAAGATGTGCTCGACTATCACGATCTCCCGCTCGGGCCGCCCCTCGAGCAGTTCCTCCATGGACACGCGACGGCCGGACTCGCGCCCGTCCTCGTCGACGGAGACGAACCGCAGGAACACTTCGGGCACGAGCTCGCGCGTCTCAGGAGTGAGCGCGCCATAGGTGTCCTCGGCGAGCGTGCCGAGTGCCGGGTCGACCGTGCCAGGCACGTACAAGTCCTTCGCGGTGCGGCTGCCCTCGGTCAGCAGCCCGCGCGTGTCGGCGCCGTCGCCGCTGACCAGGGCGAGCAACAGGTCACGTGCCGACGGGCGGGCGGCCGGATCCTTCTCCAGCGCGGCCTCGACCAGGGGACGCAGGTTCCGCGGCATGGTGCTCAGGTCGGGATGGACGGACAGCACGCGGTGCATGACGCCGCCGAGATTGTCGGCTCTGAACGGGTCCTCCCCCGTGGCGGCGAACACCATGATCGCGCCCCAGGCGAACACGTCGGCCTTGGCATCGGCGCGCTGACCGGTGAACACCTCCGGCGCCATGTAGGTCGGCGTACCCGTCACCAGTCCGGTCGCCGTCAGCGACATGTCCTGGGTACGCGCGATGCCGAAATCGATCACGCGCGGGCCGTCAGGGGAGAGCAGGACGTTGTCCGGCTTGAGGTCACGGTGCGTGACACCCGCCTCGTGGATGGCGGTCAGTGCGGTCGCGATCGCCGTGCCCAGGCGGTGCAGGTCGTCACCGGTGAAGATCCGCTGCGCCGCTCGGAGGCTGGGACCCGCCACGTACTCGCTGACGATGTACGGCTTGCGCGCGTCGGTCTGCACGGCCAGCACCCTGGCGGTGCAGAACGACGCGACCCGCTGGGTGACTGCGGCCTCCTTCGCCAACTGGTCGCGCATCTTCTCCTCGGACGAATGAAGCACCTTGATCGCGACCCTGCGTCCCTCGCCGTCGTAGGCGTCATAGACGACCCCCTGGCCGCCCGAGCCGAGACGTCCGGCCAGCCAGTACCCCTCGATGTGTTGCGGGTCTCCCGCGATCAGTTCCTGCACAGCGGATGTGACGCCTTCCGTGTCGCCGAGGTTCTCCAGCCGTGACGTGGTCGCGATCACGGTGACAGCACCGCCGGTACCACTGCACATGCCAAGGCCTGCAAGTATGATGGGCCGCGGCCGGCGAAGGAGCATGCCCTCGGCTGAGCCGCAGAGGCCCATGATCTCCATGCTGCTCGGCCAGGCCTCGGGGGGCGAAGGCAGGCACCTCGAGAAGCGGCGGCGTTTGCGGTGGTGCGCCGCGAGGTCGGGTCCTACGTCACTGCGCGGTGCGTCAGGCCGTCCAGGATGAGGGTCAGGCCCGCCTCGAACGCCGCCTCGTGATCGATCGGCGGCACGTCGGGCGGGAGGTCCGTACTGTCGCCGGGGGCGACGTCCGCCTGTTCTTCCAGGACGCTGCCGACCGTGAAGCGGCTGGCGGCCAGCATCGCCATCCGTGCGTCCTGCTCGGGCACGCCGGAGGCGACGAGGAAGTTCATCTTGCGGCGGATCCGGTCGAGGTCTCCGATGGGGGTGCTGCCGGCGTGGAGCCGTGCGCCGTCGCGGCGCATCAGCAGGGTCCGCCGGAAGCTGCGCGTGTTCTCGCGGAACCAGTCGCGCCAGTCGTCGCCGGGCGTCGGTAGCGGTGCGGTCGCGTGGGGTGCCATGGCGACCTCCGCCATGGCACCGAGAAGTTCCTTCTTGGTGCGGAAGTGCCAGTAGAGCGACGGCTGCTCGACGCCCAGCCGCTTCGCCAACTGCCTCGTGCTGACGGCGTCCAGCCCGACCTCGTCGAGCAGGTCGAGCGCCGTGGCGATGACGGTCTCACGGTCCATCTTTGTCACGTTGACAATCTATCGCTGATAGGTGACGCTGGGACAGAGCCATTCACTGATAGATTTTGGGGTGATGGATATGGCACAGGGCTTCGGAACGAAGTCCCTGCGGGTCCTCATCGCCGGCGGCGGGGTCGCGGGGCAGGCGCTTGCCTTCTGGTTGACCCGGGGCGGTCACCGGGTGACCGTCGTCGAGCGCTTCCCGGCGCTGCGGGCCACCGGAGCCCAGGTCGACCTACGGGGCCAGGGCATCGAGGCCGTCAAGGCCATGGGGCTCCTCGACGCCGTCCGCGGCAAGCTCGTGGACGAGGCGGGCGTCGCGTTCGTCGACGCCCGCGGCAAGGCGAGGGCGACGATCATGGCCAACACCTCCGGGCAGGGCCGGCAGACTCTGACGTCCCAGTACGAGATCATGCGCGGGGACCTGGTGCGCATCCTGAACGATGCGACGAAGGACGACGTGGAGTATGTCTTCGGCCTGAGCGTGGACGGCTTCGAGCAGGACGAGCACAAGGTCGTCGCGCACTTCTCCGACGGGTCGTCCGGCGAATTCGACCTCCTGGTCGGCGCGGACGGACAGGCGTCGCGCATCCGGCGGGCGATCCTCGTGGAGGGCTTCGACCCATACTGGCGGGTCGGCATCCACATGGCCTACTGGTTCGTCCCGCGCATCGCGTCCGACAGTAACATCCGCGACACCTATATGGTCCCGGGCGGTCGCCAGATCATGCGTCGCAGCCACAATCCGACCGAGACGCAGGTGTACTTCGTGATACGGGAGGACTCCGCGGAAGCCTCGGCGATCCACCGGGAACCCGTCGGGCGCCAGCAGGAGTTCTGGGCCGACAGGTTCCGCGACGCCGGATGGCAGACCGAGCGCTTCGTCGAGGGCATGAAGGCGAGCCCGTTCTTCTACTCCCAGGAGATCCTCCAGGTGCGCACCGACACCTGGTCCAAGGGCCGCCTGGTCCTGGCCGGTGACGCCGCGCACTGCGCCTCCCCCTACAGCGGCATGGGAGTCTCCGGCGGTCTGGTCGGCGCCTACGTCCTGGCCGGCGAGATCAACCGGCACCCGGACGACCTGCCGACCGCGCTGGCGAACTACGACACCGTGCTGCGGCCCTTCGTCAACGAGATCCAGGCCGAGGTGAATCCGCGCATTCTGCGCCTGGGCATGCCGATGACCCAGCGTGCGATCGACGCCTTCCAGTCCCTCACCGCGCTGGCCTGCTTCCTGCACGTCCCCGACCTCGTCGCGCGCTACTCGAAAGAGGACCGAGGTGGCGACTGGCAGCTCCCCGAGAGTCCGGCACCGCTGAGCGCCGTCTAGAAAGCGGCGCCGGCCCGCCCACCCGTACATCGAGCTTGTCGGCGTTCAGCTTCACCCGGCCGCTGCCGGTCGTCTCAATGCTGACCTTCGCGGCCCACCTCCACTCGGCGCCGTCCAGCAGCCTCGCGGGCGGGTCGGACCAGCGGTGCTCGCCTCCATCGTCACGCCCCTGGAGTCACCATGTCGCGCCAGGCCCGCATGGCGGCCCAGCTGAGGTGGCCGTGAGGCCTCTGGTCTTGGGTGACGCACCCTCTACCGGAGGCCTCACGGCATGTCGGTCACGACCCCTGACTAGTGGTGGTCGTGGTCGCAGGAGACGCGGGCCCTTTCCAGCTCGGCTGGGTCGTTCCACCAGAAGCCGGCGGTGCTCGGGTGGGCGGGGACGCGGGCCTTGACCTTGCCGCGGGGCGCCGAGGCGCGGGGCGCGACCTGTTCGGTGGCTGTGGAGGACGGGTACGGCGCGAGCAGTTGCTCGACCGTGTGGTGCCTCCCGCCGACGACGACAGCGGTGACGTTCGCGGCGTCCTCGATGCGGGTCAGGGGATCGCCGTCGACGATGGCCAGGTCGGCATACATGCCCTTGCCGATCCTGCCCAGCTGCTGGCCGAGGTACGCCCCGGACGTGCTGGTCGCGGTGGTGAGCGTCTCCAACGGGGTCAGGCCGTACTTGACCATGGCTCTCAGGTTCATGTGCAGGCTGACGCCGAGGTGATCGATGGGTGCGTCGGTGCCGGCGGTGACGACTCCGCCGCCGCGGACCATCGCCACCAGCTGCGCGACCTGGTTGGCCAGGTTCGCCCTGGTCACTGTCTGGTCGGTGGTCTGCGCGGCGGTGACCGACGCCTGGAGCTTGGCCATCCGCCAGTTCGGATAGAGCCTGCGGGTCCGTTCGTCGGTGACCAGCGAGGTGTCCTCCTTGTACAGGGTGCTGGAGCTGAACAAGGTGGGGGTGCGGGCCATCTTCGACGCGTTGAACATGGAGATGACGTCCGAGTATGCGGAGCCGACATTGGTGACGGTGCGTGAGTAGCCGAACCGGTTGGTCGCGCCGACATGCTCGGTCTGGTCGCCGCCCATCGCGATCGCCGGGTAGTGGTAGTGGGACGTGACCTGCTTGCCGTTACGGTGGGCCCAGTCGATGACCTCCTTGTGCCACACGACCGGCAGCCGCACGTAGCACTTCATCAGGTCGTAGTCGAGGCTGGCGGCCCGTTCGAGCTCGAGGCGCAGCTGGTCGTGGGAGAACGTCGGGCGCATGAAGTTGTAGTAGATGCGCGGCCCGTCGATGGCTTCGCCGGTTCCCAGATAGCGCGGCGCCAGCCTGGCGCCGGACTGGACCGACTCACGCTCCTCGACCATGTGGTAGGCCGGCGAGCCGGGGGAGCGGGTCGTCGTGATGCCGAGGGCGAGCCACAGCGGCCCCTGCCGGGACCCGTAGGCGTAGCCCTGCATTTCGCGGTGGTGGTGGATGTCGATCAGCCCGGGCATGACGAACTTGTCGCTGGCGTCGATCAGGGTGCCGGGTCGTCCGTCACGGTGCGGCTCGATCGCCGTGATGCGCTGGCCGCGTACGACAATGTCGACGTTTCGGGCGACCGTCGCGGAGACGCCGTCCCACATGCGGCCGGCGTGGACGACGACCTGGTCGGGGCCGGGGGCGTTCCGCCAGGACAGCTGCACCGGGACGGACCGGCCGGCCTTCCCGTCGACGCGGACGGTCTTCAGTCGTCCGCCGTTCAGATAGAGCAGGGTGGTGGAGTCGCCGGCCCAGCTCGGGGCGTCGGACAGCTCCCGGGTGACCTGACGGGCCGGGCCGGTGGGACGTCCGGTCTTGTCGACCGGCAGGACCCACAGGAGCGACTCCATGGCGAAGGCGAGCATGGTGCCGTCGGGTGACCAGACGGGACCGTCGTCGCCGCGGGTTTGCAGGGACCGGTGCGGGGCCGGGTCGACGTAGGTGCCCGCACCTGTCGCCCGGTCGACAACCAGGATCTTGGACAGGCCCTCACGGTAGCGTCGCGAGTACGGCACGACCGCGGCTAAGGCGATCGTCTTCCCGTCCGGCGACCAGGTCGGCCGGCCTGGTTCGAAGGTGGCGTCGAAGACCTTCTGGATGTCGCCGGTGGCGACATTGAGGACCCACAGCGCGCCGTCCTCGTCCAGGTAGGCCATCTCCTTCCCGTCCGGGGACCACCGGACCGACAGGGCGGCGGAGTCGGTCAGGTGGGTCAGCTGCCGGTCGGTGCCGGCGGCCAGGTCGCGGACCCAGATGTTGAGGGTGCCGGTGCGGTCGGTGACGAAGGCCAGCTGCCGCCCGTCTGGGGAGAAGTCCGGGTCGGCCTTCCACCATCGGTCGCGGAACAGGGGGATCGGCTTGTCCCCGATCCGCATCAGGTAGATGTCGTTGAGGGCGCGGAAAGCGACGGTGGACCCGTCCGGGGACACCGTCGGGCTGCCGATGCCGACGACCGGGAACGAACCGGGCGCGTCGAAGACGCGGACGCTCTTCTTGTAGGCCGGCGTGGTCGCGGTCAGCGCGGCGGTGAAGCCGATCGTGCTGGCGGACGTGGAGCCGAGGCGGCCGGCCCGGATGGTACCGGCGGAGGTGTAGAAGTACCGTCCATCCGGGGTGAACCGGGCGCGGAACGGGAAGACCTCCTCGCCGGTGACGAGCGCGCCCGCGGTGCTGGCCAGGTCGTTGGCCCCAGCGCGGAAGAGATGGTAGGCGATGTCGGTGCCGTTCGGCATCCAGGACGGCTGGTGGATGACCTGACCTGCGGGGACGGTGACCGCGGTGCTGCGGGCGCCGGTGGCCACGTCGACGACGTCGATCCTGGTGTCGGCGACGACGAAGGCGACCTTGGTCCCGTCGGGTGACCAGGCCGGCTCGTACTCCTCGGCGGACGTGTCGGCCAGCGCACGGGTCGCGCCGGTGGCGACGTCGAGCAGGTGGATGCCGTAGCTGCCGCCGGCATCGGACGAGTAGACGATGGTGCGCCCGTCCGGGCTGTAGCGGGGCTCGCGGTGGTCGAACGGGCCGGTGGTCAGCTGGGTGATCGCGGAGCCGTCAGGCCGGATCGTCCACAGGTTGAAGACTCCGTCGCGGTATGACTGGAACACGATGGTGGACCCGTCCGGAGCCCAGTCGGGTTGGGCGATGTCGTACAGGTCGCTGGTGAGCCGGCGGGCAGTGCCGCCGGAGGCTGAGCAGATCCAGAGGACGCCGAGCATGTCGAGGGCGAGCCTGCGGCCGTCGGGGGAGGGGGCGACGGCGAAGTCGGTGCCAGACGTGACGGAGGTGTTGCCGCCATCGCGGAGGACATCGTCGGCCCGGGCGCGCGTGGCAGTGGCGGGGATGAGCGCGGCGGCAAGGGCTCCGGCGCCGCCGGCCAGGACGGCCCGGCGAGACGGACGGAGCGCGAATCCAGTGGGGATGGGTGCGTCGGGGGAGGTGGAGGCGGGGGGCATTGGGACTTTTCCTCCTATACCGCACTTCGTCGGACAATTTTGCGGTCTTTGGATCATGGCCTCGAAGCGGACGTCCAGCAGGACCCGGTGGCGCTCGGTTCGGCGAGTGGACGCCGGTTGCCGCCCAACGGCACATGGAGCACGCCGAGCGGTTGATACACGCCTGTGAGCGGTCGGCCGGCTACGGTGCTGCGGGCCCTGGCGGCCGGCGAGCGGGGCCCTGGTTCCGCAACCGCGGCGGCTGGAGGTGCCCCGAGCGGCCACTTGCGCCAAAGCGCGACAGTTGGCACCGGAGGGCCCTCTGAGCAGGGCGGGCGGGTCCGATGAGGCACGCTGTGATCCCACCGGTGCAGTCGCCTGGCGGCGGGATCAGAGGCATCGGCCGGGACCCGCCTACATGGTCAGCACTGGACGCCATCACGGCGCGGAAAGTCGAGCGCGGCGAACACCGCGCTGATCAATGACCGTCCTTGATCAACAGCACCAGCTGCACCAGCACGATGGCCACTCCGACCGCGATCGTGTGCCGTAGCGAGAGCACTGTAGGGGTGCACCTCCCGCGGGCAGGCTGCAGAACGCCCAGGCGTGCGCGTGGTGTTGCGTGGCTAGGCCCCGGGCAGCGCGTCGCGGTCAGCTATGAGGTGTTCGGGGCGTTCGCGGTACTGGTCGCGGAGCGTCCGTTTGAGGATCTTGCCCGCTGCGGAGATGGGGAGCTGGTCAACGAACTGGATGCTGCGCGGTGACTTGTAGCCGGCGATGCGGGTCTTGCAGTACTCGCGTAGTTCGGCGCCGGTCAGGTGGGTGCCGGGCTTGGGGACGACGACGGCGTGGACGCGTTCGCCCCAGTCGGTGTCAGGTACGCCGACGACGGCACACGTGGCGATGGCGGGGTGTGTGGCCAGGACGGCTTCGACCTCGGCGGAATAGACGTTCTCGCCGCCGGTGATGATCATGTCTTTGATGCGGTCGACGATGTAGACGTAGCCGTAGTCGTCCATGCGTCCGGCGTCGCCGGTGTGCATCCATCCGTCGCGTAGCGCGTGCGCGGTCTCCTCGGGCCGGTTCCAGTAGCCGAGCATCACGTGTGCTCCGCGGACGACGACCTCGCCGGTTTGGCCGCGTGGTACTTCGTTGCCGTGTGGGTCGACGATGCGGACCTCGGCGTGTGGCGCGGCGCGTCCGGCCGAGGTGCGCAGGGTCGGGTCGGCGTGGTCGGCGGGTCGCAGCAGGGTGGCGACGGGTGCGAGCTCGGTCATGCCGTACGCCTGGGTCAGCGCGGCATTGGGCATGATCTTCTCGATCGCTCGGAGCGTCGGTTCGGAGACGTGGGATGCGCCGTAGATGAGGCGACGGACACCGGACAGGTCGACCTCGTGTGCGGTGGGGTCGTTGACGAGCATGTGCATCATCGTCGGGACCATCAGCACGTCGGTCGCCTGGTGCTCGGCCAGTGCCCTGGCGGTGGCGGCGGGGTCGAACGTGGGCAGCACGATGTGCGTGGTGCCGACCAGGTTTCCCGCCACCCATGCGCCGAGGCCGGCGAGATGGAACAGGGGCGCGACGTGCAGCAGCCGTCCGTCTGGGGTGACGAAATGGCCGGCGGCCGAGCTGCCGAGCGCCGAGGTGACGATGTTGGCGTGGCTGAGTATGACGCCCTTCGGCGAGCCGGTCGTGCCGCCGGTGTAGAAGATGCCGGCGAGCTGGTCGCCACCGCGGCGCGCATCGGGTATGGGCTTGGCGTCGGCGACGAGGTCCTCGTACGGCAGTGTGCCACCGGGCACTCTGCCGTCTCCACAGTGGATGATGGTGCGCAGTCCCGGCCACTGCTCGCGCAACGCCGGGACGAGCGGTGCGAACGTGTCGTCGACGAAGAGCACGGTGGTCCCGGACTCCTCGAGGGACGTGGCGATCTCGGCGGGACTCCAGCGGAAGTTGACCGGGACGATCACGGCGTCGGCCCACGGTACCGCGAACAGGTACTCGTGGAAGCGGTCGGAGTTGAGGGAGAGGATGCCGACGCGGTCATCCTTCGCCACGCCGAGCTGAACGAGCGCGCCGGCGAGTCGCGCGACGCGGTCGGCGCACTCGGCGACGGTGCGGCCCCGGTCACGGGTGATGGTGAACGGTGCGTGCGGACGTTGTTGCAGCGCACGGTGCAGGCCGAGGGTCAGGTACATCGTCGTCTCCTCACCACGTCACAGGGAACGTGCAACCAGTTCCTTATCGTGCCCTCACAGGACGAGCCCGCCGCCGCAGACGATCGTCGCGGTCTCGCCCGCGGCCGCCTCGGTGAGCCGCGTCGTGATGACCGGCATGTCAGCCCACCTTCTCGTAAAGGGTGACGACGCATGCGCCGCCGAGACCGAGGTTGTGCTGCAAGGCATGCCGCGCCCCCTCAACCTGGCGCGCGCCTGCCTGGCCGCGCAACTGCCAGGTGAGCTCGGCGCACTGGGCGAGACCGGTGGCGCCAAGCGGATGTCCCTTGGCCAGCAGTCCGCCCGACGGGTTGGTCACCACCTTGCCGCCGTAGGTGTTGTCGCCGTCGGCGACGAACCTCTCGCCGGTGCCTTCCGGGGTCAGGCCGAGGGCCTCGTAGCTCAGCAGCTCGTTCGTGGTGAAGCAGTCGTGCAGCTCGACCACGGGGACGTCCTCCGGACCGACACCGGCCTGTTCGTACACCCGCCGGGCGGCGGCGACGGCGAGGTCGTAGCCGATCAGCTTCCGCATGCTGGTGCCGGTGAAGCTGCCGGGCTGGTCCGTGGTGAACGCCTGCGCCGCGATGCGGACGACAGGTTCGATCCCGTTGCGGCGGCAGAAGTCCTCGCTCGCGAGGATGGCCACGGCCGCGCCGCTCGTCGGAGGACAGCACTGCAGCCGGGTGAGCGGCCCGTAGATCGGCGGTGACGCGAGCACCTCTTCGACGGTGAGCGGCTCGCGGAACACGGCCCGCGGGTTGTGCGCGGCGTGCCTGCGCGCCTTCACGGCGATCGCCGCGAACGTCGCGGGGTCGGTGCCGTACTCCTCGGCGTATTCCCGGCCGGCTCCGCCGAAGAACTGCGCCGCGAGCGGTGCCGCGTCGTCGATGCCCTGTGCCGCCTCGCGGATCTCGTCGAACCGCGCGAACGGGCTGGTGCGGTCCTGCCAGTGCTCGACCAGCGCGCCGCGTCGCATCTGCTCGAACCCCACGGCCAGCACGACATCGGCCGCTCCGCTCTCGACCGCCTGACGAGCCAGCCACAGCGCCGTCGAGCCGGTGGCACAGTTGTTGGTGACGTTGACGATCGGGATGCCGGTCAGGCCCACCCGGTAGAGCGCCGCCTGGCCGCAGGTCGAGTCGCCGTAGACGTAGCCGGCGAAGGCCTGCTGGATCGCCGGGTAGCCGACACCCGCGTCCGCGAGAGCGGCACGGATGGCACGTTCCGCCATGACCTCGTACCGTTCTCCCGCTTTCGGGGTGGTGAAGTCGACCATGCCGACGCCGGCGACCACAACCCGTCTGCCCATCGGCGTCTCCTCGTTCCGCTAGGCTAGTCTTGGTTAACTTATGGTCCGGTGTCCCCTTCATGTCAAGACCACTCCGAACGGCACTTGGGATCGGTCGTTCACATGGAGCGGTATTCTGCGGTGGTGGCGCATACGCGGCCGAGAAACCGGCGGCAACTGATCATCCAGGCCGCAGCACGCCTGTTCTGCGAACGCGGCTACCACAACGTCGGCCTGAGCGACATCGCCGCGGCCGTGGGCATCTCCGCGCCGGCCCTGTACCGGCACTTCCGGAACAAGGAGGATCTCCTCCTGCACGCGGTGCTCGACAGTTTCGACGAGTTCGAGGAAGCCGTCGTGGCTGCGCCGGCTCTTGACGCGTCGCTGCGGGCGTTGGCCTCCGTAGCCGTGCGCCGCCGCGATTTCGGCCTGCTCTGGCAGCGCGAGACACGCAATCTTCCTCCCGCTCTGCGAGACGAGGCGCTGCGGCGGTTCCGCCGTACCGTCGCCCGGTTGGCCTCGCTCGTCCGGCGCAGCCGCGCCGAGCTGAGTGCGGCGGACGACGACCTGCTCGCGTGGAGCGTGTGCGCCGTACTGGCCAGCCCGTCCCATCGTTCGACACGAACCGATCCGGTCTCGCTCGAACCCGTCATCAACAACATGGCCCGCGCGGTCACGGCCGCTCCCATCGACGCGGCCTCAGGCCGGACAGGTGTCTGGCGGCCGAAAGGCGACCGGCCGGCGTCCGGCGTCCGCCTCGCCTCCCGCCGGGAGGCGCTGGTCACCGCCGCGACGGGCCTGTTCGGCCAGCGGGGCTTCCATGAGATCAGCGTCGACGAGATCGGCCAGGCGGTCGGGATAGCCGGGCCCAGCGTCTACAAGCACTTCGCCACCAAGAGCGACCTGCTCTACGCCGCGCTCGACCGCGGTGCGCAGTCGCTACAGCTGCTGCTGACCGGCACGCTCGACGGCGCCACCAGCCCCGCCGAGGCCCTCGACGCGCTGCTCGGTTCGTACGTGGAGTTCACCCTCACCCACACGAGTCTCGTCACCGCGCTGGTCACCGAGGTCATCCATCTCCCGCCGGAACAGCAGTCGACGCTGCGCCGGCTTCAGCACGACTACGTCACCGAGTGGGAGCACCTGCTGCGCGCGGCACGACCAGGGCTCGACGCCGCTACAGCGGCGCTGCTTACCCGCGCCGCGCTTGGTGTCGTCAACGACGTCGCGCCGATCCGGCACCTGCGCGGCCGTGACCGGTTCGACGCGGACCTGGCCTCGATCGGCCGGGCGGTGCTGTACACCCCGATCTGACGGCCCCAACGGCCTATTTGTGACTGGGAACTAGCTGCATGATGAAGCGAACCTCTTGACGTTCAGGGACTTCGGTGGCAAAAGTTAATCTCACCTAGCCACTGAAGAGGGGCGAGCCATGGACGCAGAGATGCGGGTCGGCGCAGGCGTACTCCGCGGCGAGTGGTCGGATGAGATCGCGGTCTTCCGCGGCGTCCCCTACGCGGAGGCGCCGTTCGGTCCCCGGCGGTTCCGGCCAGCCGAAGCGGTCGCCCCCTGGACCGGTGTCCGCGACGCGGTCGCCTTCGGACCCGGCTGCCCGCAACCCCTGCCCCCTCCCACCTCGTTCGGCCGATTCACCTCGGCGACGAGCATCGGCGAGGACTGTCTCAACCTGAACGTCTGGACGCCGGATCCCGGGGCTGCCGGCCTCCCGGTGATGGTCTGGATCCACGGCGGCGGCTACCTCACCGGCAGCGGCTCGGCCCGCGCACATCATGGCGACACCTTCGCCCGTGACGGCGTCGTCTACGTGTCCATCAACTACCGGCTCAACGTCGACGGCTTCCTGTACGTGCCGGGCGGGCACGCGAACCTGGGTCTGCAGGATCAGGTCGCGGCACTGCGCTGGGTGCATGACAACATCACGGCGTTCGGCGGAGACCCCGACAACGTCACGATCTTCGGACAGTCCGGCGGCGGCGTCAGCGTGATGAACCTGCTGGCGATCCCCTCCGCGCGCGGCCTGTTCCGCCGGGCGATCGCACAGAGCGGGACGCCCGCGGCCGCAGTCACCACGGATCGCGCCCTCACCGTGACCCGTCGCATGGCCGAGCTGGTCGGTATCGACCCCACTCCCGACGCGTTCGCCGCCGTGCCACTGGACCGGCTCGTCCAAGCCGTCATGGCGATGCAGCTGGACTTCCTCGACCTCGACCGGTGGCGGCACGAGACCTTCCTGGTCAGCCCATTCCGCAGCGTCGTCGACGGCGACGTGCTGCCAACGGACATCCTGTCGGCCGTGTCCTCGGGAAGCAGCGCGGGCATCGATGTGCTGGCGGGAACGACGCGGGACGAGACCTCCTCCTTCCTCCGAGACCTCGATCTGCTCGGGCGGCTCGACGACCGCTTCTACACGGCCGCGCTCGACGCGTTCGGACTGACGACCGGCGATCTCGACGTCTACGGCAAGGCGTCCCGACCGGACGCGGGATTCGCCGAGCTGGTACAGGCGGCGTGGACCGACTGGGCCTTCCGCGTCCCCACCATCCGTCTATTAGAGGCGCACGGCGGAAGGGCGCACGCCTACGAGTTCACCTGGTCGAGCCCGACCTCAGCCGTCCTCGGCGCCACGCACTGCCTCGAGATGCCGTTCGTCACCGACTCACTCTCGGCCTGGACGGCCGCGCTGACCGGCGAAGACAACCTCTGGGGTGACGCACCGCCGCGGCAGCTCGCCGACCGCATGCACCGGGCGTGGCTCGACTTCGCGATGACGGGCGATCCCGGCTGGCCGGCATACGACACCACGACGCGCGCGACGATGCGGTTCGACGCGACGAGCGAGGTCGTCGACGACCTCGCCGGCGCCGAACGCGCGCTCTGGGACGGCAGGCGGTGAGTGAGCAGCCCGTGCCGAGCACGGTTCCGGTCAGCCCGGCCGTGCCTGCGCCAGGCCGCCACGGACGCCTCGCCGTCGACTTCTTCGCCGCCCAGCTCGTGGTGAACGTCACCGTCGGTGGGGTCAGCCAGGCGATGCTGCCCAACCAGATGGCCTCGATCGCACCCGCCGACAAGGTCGCCGCGTTCGGTCTGGTGTCAGGCATCGGATCCCTCGTCGGCATGCTCGTCCAGCCGCTGGCGGGCGCCCTCTCCGACCGCACCAGGAGCCGGTTCGGCCGGCGGGCGCCGTGGCTCGCGGTCGGTGCGGTCGGCGCGGGCGCGCTCATCGTCGGGCTCGGGCTGTGCTCGAGCCTCCTGCTCGTCGCGCTCTGCTGGGCGGTGGCACAGGTCTTCATCGCGGCCTTCTCCGCCCCACTGCTCGCGGTGATGCCCGACCGCACCCCACCCGGCAAACGCGGCCTGTTCTCCGGTCTCGCCGGCATCGCGGTCTTCGCCGGCGGCGTCGTCGGCGTCGGCTTCGCCGCCCGGCTCGCAGACCGCATACCCTTCGGCTACTCCGCCTTCGGGCTGCTCTTGGCGCTCGGGGGCCTGGTGTTCGCATGGCGACTGCGAGAACACCCAGCCACACACGCCGATCGTCCCGCCGTCTCCTTGCGTACGCTGGCAAGGGCCATGTGGGTGAGCCCACGCCGGCACCCCGATTTCGCGTGGGCGTTCGGCGCGCGGTTCGCGTTGTTCCTCGGCTACAGCGCGATCCTCGGTTACCAGCTCTTCATCATGCAGGACTACATCGGCCTGTCGAGAGACGCCGCGAACGACGCCCTGTCGATCAACACGATCATCCTCGCGGTCACCACCCTGGCCGGGCTGCTCCCCGCCGGCATGCTGTCCGACCGGTTGGGCCGGCGCAAACCGATCATCATGGTGTCCTCGCTCGTCATCGCGGCCAGTGCGGTACCACCGCTGCTCTCACCGACGTTGCCGGCACTCACCGTGAGCATCGCGCTGGCCGGCCTCGGCGCGGGCTGCTATCTGTCCGTCGATCAAGCACTGATGACACTCCTACTGCCCCGTGCCGAGGACAACGGCAAGGACCTTGGCGTCCTCAACATCGCGAACGCCGGCGCGCAGGCACTCGCGCCGATGGTGGCGTCGCTCGTCATCGGCTCCGCCGCCGGCTACCGCGGCCTGTTCGTCATGGCGATCGTGCTCGTGACGGTGGCCGCCGCCGCGATCGTGCCGATCAAGTCCGCCCGCTGATGACACCGAGGAGGAAACAATGACGCGTTCCCGCCTCCGTAACGCCGTGCTGGTCGTGGCGTTCACCGTGGCGTCGGTCCTCACCTCCGGGGTGCCGCCGGCGCAGGCGACACCGGGGGAGTGGACACCGGATCCGGCGCGATACGGCGTCGGCGAACGGATCAATCAGCCGATCGTCATGTCCGACGGCACTGTCCTCCGCGGCAACGTCTACTACCCGGCCGAGCCCGCTACCGGGGAGCCCGCCCCCGGCCCGTTCCCCGTCGTGCTGACCCAGACCCCGTACGGCAAGGACAAAGGCATCAACGACCCGAGCGTCGGCACGACCGGCATGGGCAAGAACCCGTACCTCATCGAACGTGGCTACATCCAAGCGATCGTGGACGTCCGCGGCACCGGCGCCTCCGAGGGCGCGTGGTCGTTCCTTCAACCCGTCGAGGCGAACGACAGCGTCGCGGTGATCCGCTGGGCCGCGAACCTGCCGCACTCATCCGGCGCCGTCGGCTTGATCGGCCAGTCGTACGGCGGGCTCAACCAGCTCATGGCCGCGGGCGCGGCCGGCCGGAACTCGCCGCTCAAGGCCATTCTCCCGATCGTCCCCGGCGACGACCTGTACCGCGACGTCCTCGGCACCGGCGGCGTTCCCAACTCGTTGCTCGCGGCCGAATACCTGGCCGTCAACCTGCCGCAGAGCTACCTGAACGCGCTCCAGTCCGCACTCCTCGGCTACGTGCACGGCCAGAGCCTGGACAACCTTCTCCGAGTCCTGGTAGAGCACGGTGCATCACTCGGCGTGCTGCCGATCGGCGACCTCCTCGTCGGCGGCCCCAACGCCTACGACAGCACCTACTGGGCGGCCCGCCGACCGCACGACGTGCTGGCGGACATCGTCGCCAACCAGGTGCCCGCGATGATCGTCGGCGGCTGGCACGACGCATTCCAGCGTGGCACGCCACTGCTGTACTCCGGGCTGCAGAACGCCTGGAGCGGGCGGCCGACGTACGCCCCGATGTCACCGGATCAACCGGTGACCAGCCGCTACCAACTCGTTCAGGGCCCCTGGTTTCACAGCACTGTCGCGGTCGAGGGCGTCCACCCGTACCTCAACGTCAGCAAGCTCGCGCTCCGCTGGTTCGACCACTGGCTCAAGGGCCGACCGACGGGGATCACCGACACCACGACCCCGCTGCACAGCTACGACCTCGGCGCCGACCGGTGGATCGACGCAACGAGCTACCCCTTCCGCGGCGCCACCCCGACCCGGTTCTACCTCGGTGCGGGACGCTCCGGCACGATCGAGTCGAGCAACGACGGCACCCTGACCGGTACGCCACCCCAAGCCGGCGGCACCGACACCGTCGTCTGGTCGAACGTGCCACACGCCTGCACACCGTCGACCACGCAGTTCGTCCTCCTGGGAGCGGACCAAACACCGGGCAGCCCGCTCGCGCCCAACCCCTGCGTCACCGATGCCCGCCCCGTGCAGCTCGGGCCGGACGCCGCAACGTACACCTCATCACCGATGACGACGGCGACCACCATCGCCGGGCCGATCGCGGCACGCATCTACGCGACCGCGAACACCGCCGACACGCAATGGGTCGTCCGAGTCGACGACGTCGCCCCCGACGGCACCTCGAAGCCGCTCACCCGCGGCGGACTGCTCGGCAGCCTCCGCGCCCTTGACGAGTCACGCACCTGGCGGACCGCCGACGGCACGCCCACCCTGCCGTACCACCCCTACACGGCCGCATCAGCCCAATCCATGCTCTCGGGCACGCTGACGCCGTACGACATCGAGGTGTTCCCGACCATGGCGACCATCAAGCCAGGGCACCGAATCCGGGTGACCATCGGCACCGACGACGCGCCCGCGCTCACCCCCACCATCACACAGACCCTTCAGCTCATCGGCGGCGTCTACCAGATCCACCGATCCCCGGTCGCCGCCTCGTACGTCGAACTGCCGCTCGCCGCCCCAGCCGCTCTCAGCCCCACCTGCACGGACCAAACAACGTGCCCGGTGGCATGACGGGTGCTGCTGCGAAACATCCACGTGCATCGCCTGCCAGCTGTGGCCCATCCATGGCTACCGCTCTCGGGATGATTCCACGGGTGACTCTTGGGTTCTGACCCACATTTCGTGATCGCAACGGCTCTCACGTCACTTCTGTCCGGTGACAACGAACCTCGAGCTTCCGACATCGAAGCTTCAGCGGCTCAAGGTGCGCTCTGATCGTGGGTCTCGCCATGATCGGTGTCCGGCGCCACGGTCTGGATACGCGCCTCCGCGACCTGCCGCATGATGCGGCGGGCCCCGCACGCCTCGGCGGTGGCGTACGCCTCTGCGGCCAGCGCCACCGCGTCGTCCCGTCGCCCTTGCGCGGCGGCGATGTAGATCAGCCCTACCTGGTTGGCGGCGACAGCGGCCGGCAGCCCGAGCTCCCGGCATAGCCGTACCGATGCCTCCAAATGCTCCCGGGCGGCGTCCAGCCGCCCCGCGGCATGGTCCGCGATCCCCAGGTGCCGGAGCACTTCCCACTGGGTGTATCGGTCGCCTGCCGCAGTGGCCAAGTCGTACGACTGCTCGAGGAGAGGAATGGCGCGGTCGGGGTCGCTCCGTACGACCTGGTGGAAACAGCCCTCCCAGAACACCGAATCCGCCTCGCCCGCCGCATCACCCAGCGTCCGGTACAGGTGTGTCGCACGCTCGAACAGCGCCAGCTCACGTGGGTCCTCGCGCCGGTCATCGAGGAACCGCGCGTGCAAGATCCGTCCCCGGGCCAAAGCGAGATCGGCTTCGACCTTGTCCAGCTCCCGCTCCGCCGCTGCCAGCTCACCGACATCGCCGACGAAGACAGCGTGCTCATAGGACAGCTTGGCCTTCTCGATGTGTCCCTCCATGCCCTGCTCCGCTTATCTCGGTGATGCTCCTCGTCGCGGTCCATGAGACCGTACGCCGGCGATCTCAACAAGCTCTCAGACCCATCCAACCTTCGATGGCACGAACTCAGGGTTCGGCGCCCTCGGCGTATGCGCCGGACCGATCGCGGCAGATGATCTGAACGCCAGGGTGCTCGGTGAGCCACGCGGCCGGCGATTCGGCGTCGCGGCCCTCCAGCACCTCCAACGGGATCCCGTGCTCGCAGTCGATGAGAATCGTGCCGTAGCGGTGTCCGCGCTTGAGCGCGAAGTCGTCCACTCCGAGCACCTTGGGTGTCGGGTGGACGGGGTCGGGCATGCCCATCACCAGCCGTAACAGCGTCTGACGGTCATCTGCAGGAGTTGCGCCAGGCGAGCGCCACCCCGATGTGCTGCAGCGCGTCACTGAGCAGCGGGGTTCTCCGCCCGTACCGGATGGTCAGGCCGGGCACCTGCTCGGCGAACGTCCGCCGCGCACACGTGGCCTGCGCGCAAACCAGGCGACGAACCTCCAGCACCATCACCGAACCACCTACCGTGCCATCGGCCAAGCGTCGCCGGTAACGGCTGTGCGCCGTCGAGGAGACCGTGCCACAGACCGGGCATGACGAGGGCTCCGACCTTGTCCTGGCCGACACCATCACCACGTCGTCCAGTCGCTCTACCTGCCCGATCTCGACCAGCGGCAGGTGGGGTAGCAGGAGATCCAGAACATGATCACTACACACTGATCATCATCACGCACCCCGCCGACCCCAGGGTCCCGTTGCCATCACGAAATGTGGGCCAGAACCGATTCTTGGCCCCACCCCGTGATCGCCGGAACTTCGGCCGACGAGATTCGGCCTCACCCGCCTTGGTCCATCGTCGCTGCTTGAAGGTACGATGGCCCGGACCTCCTATGGCTACGGTGATCCGCCATCCGACGGCTCAGCGAAGAGGCGCGGGGTCATTCGTCGTCTGGATCTGCCGGCTCCACCGTCGGTGCGATCTGCAGTGGTGTCGCGGCCCCGCCAGCGATCTCGCGCCCTTGATTCAGGGTGTAGTCAAGCTGCCTGGCCAGGTGTGGGAGGGTCGCCGGAGGGAGATACGCATCAGCGCCGGCGTCGAGCAGTCGTCGGACCGGGCCGTGGTACTGAACTCCGAGTTCGTGGTCCTCGATTTCGGTGACGATGACGCGAGCTTTCGGGAACATCGATCGGAGCGCGGCGATCAGCTGCGGGCTGCCTGGAGGTACCAGCAGCACATCGGTTGTTGCGGGAGCTGCATGCATATCGAGCACTACGTAGTCCGTGCCAAGCTGCGTGGATAGCGCAACCCGAGCCGCGGTCGACAGCTCCATCGCGGTGGCCACGACTGTCACGCTCTCGTAGTCGATCGGTGCTTGATCGTTGGTCTCATCTGGCGCGTCGCGATCGACGATGGCGCCTTGGACCACGTCAATGGTGCTGGAGATCGTCGCGATCGACGCGCCGTCACGCATGAGGACCACGTTCTCACCAGGCTCGAGGGCGTCGATGAGCGCCACGACGTCGTCAGGAAGGCGGGTCACGTCGATGTGCTGCGTGGAGCGTGGGGTGTGTTTGCGGATCATGCCTGGGACACGCTCACAGCTGCGCGGGCGCCCTGCGTCATGGGGAGCCTATCGAAAGGCCCATCTACGGTGACATGGTTGCCTGCCTCGAAGGCGCCGTTCAACCAGATGGTCACATGAGTCCCCCTCCTGATGCTGTGATCTTGTTGGATGCCACTACACGATCATTGGTTCGAGGCCGCGCCGGAGTTTCTCTCATCGTCCATGTCCGCGCCCATCGACGGCGGCGAGCCGTACTTGGGCCGCGGCCCTGGATGGGATCCCTGCCGGCTACCCCTTCGGGCCGCGGTGCTCGGGGACTTGCTTCATCGCCAAGACGTCGTAGGCATAGGTTCGACCGGTCGGATTGTTGGCAAGCACACAGGCAACGGGCGGGTCGAGCTCAAGGGTCTCGACCCGGAGATGGGTGAAGCCGGCCTGGTTAAAGCCTTTGAGACACCGTGGCGCGCTGGCTAATCTGCCGTCCGTGATCTCACTCGCGCGGCACCGCCTGACCCCCGCCGAAACCGGCCCAGCGCTGCGCGCGCTGTGCGAGTGGACGCCGGTCGATGCCCCGGGCGGCGGCCTCCATCCCGGAGACGTGGGGTGGTATCTGCGCTCCGACGACGCGGCCGTCTTTCTTTGGAGTGATGATGTGGTGCCGGTGGCAGCCGGCTTCCTCGACGGCCCCGTGCTGCGCGTGACCGCCGCGCCCGGCGCCGATCTCGAGGCGCTCGCGGCCGATGCCGAGGAGCTGCTCGAGCCCGGCAACGATTGGTCCGACGTTCTGCCTGTACCCGGGTGGGAGCTCGAGCAGGAGGAGTCCTGGCTAGTCATGTCGTGGACCCCGCGGCCGGTGTCGAGCCGCGCCGAGCCGGTCGGTGAGGCCGGTGCGGCCGACCGGGTGCTGGTGCAGCGGTCCGCCTTCGCGGGATCCACGTTCACCGTCGAGCACTGGCGCACGATGAAGCGGTCGCCGGCGGGCGGGCTGGCCGTGGAGGCGCTCGTACGCACGCCCGCGAGGGAGCCTGCAGCCGCCGCGACCGGATGGTTCGCGGGCGTGGGCAGGTGCGGGCTGCTCGAGCCGGTCGGCACCCATCCGGACCATCGCGGGCACGGCTATGGGCGCGATGCCGTGCTGGGTGCGTGCGCGGCTCTCGCCCATCGGGGTGCGAGCGCGGTCGCCGTCGCGACACCGTCCGCGAACGACGCCGCGGTGGCGCTCTATCGATCGGCCGGGTTCACCGTCGTGCGCGAGCATCGCGATTGGGTTCGCCCTCGACGAGCTTGAACAGCGCACCCACCTCGCCCGGGTTGAGCCTGTGATGCACCCAGCTTGATCGGGCCGACGGACGTGCGCACCAGGCGCAGCACCAGGTGGCCGAGCGCGTCACGATGCGGTTGCGGCCCTCGTGTAGCACGATCTCGACGAGGGCATGACCGGCCAGGGGGCCATCCCGGTCGTCTCGACCAGTTCGAGAACCGCTCGGGACGGCAACAGCACGCGGCCGTCCAGGAATGGGCCCGGCGCAGAAGCTGATCGCTCACCGGAGCCCGGAGCCTCAGCGTGTGTTCCCGTTCCGATGCGGGTCCCGGGCCCACCCTGCTGAGCTGCGGAAACACGCTCGTTTGGGACAGTGACACGTTTCCAATGGCACCCCGTTTCGGCGCGTGACGGGCACTGCCACGTCAAGAGGATGTCGAGAACGGCCTGGCAGCTCCGTCTCAGGGGCGGATGCGGCCACCGTGGCCGTACGACACCAAGGAGAGCCAGCATGACGATCCAGCGGATGGACAACGTCCTCATCGTTGTCGACGACCTTGACGCTGCTATTTCGTTCTTCGTCGAACTAGGCATGGAGTTGGAGGGCAAGGCGCCCATCGAGGGACGTTGGGTGGAGCGTGTCATCGGGATCGACGACGTCCGACAGGACATCGCCATGCTGCGGACCCCGGACGGCCACGGCCGAATCGAGCTGGCGATGTTCCACGCGCCGAAGGCGATCAGCGCCGAGCCGAAGGACGCACCGGCGAACACGCTGGGCATTCGCCGCATCATGTTCGCCGTCGACGACATCGAGGACGTCGTAGCCCGCCTGCGCACCCACGGCGCCGAACTCGTCGGCGAGCTGGTGCAGTACGAGGACAGCTATCGGCTCTGTTACGTCCGTGGCCCCGAGGGCATCATCGTCGGACTGGCCGAACAACTCAGCTGAGGGCCCCCGAAGGGACCGTGCACCCGAAGAACCGATTGCCGTGGGAAAGGGCTCAGAGGTTGGCGAGCCCTTCGCGGTAGGAAGGGTATCGGGGTGTCCAGCCCAGCTCGCGTCGTGCCCGTTCGGTGCTGAGCCGGATGCGGGTCCGCACCATGAGCGCGAACATGTACGGCGTGGCACGCAGGAGCCAACCTGGCATCTTCAGCGGGACAGGTCCACCGGCCGCCACCGCCAGTGCCTTGACGTAGGCGTCGAAGCGGACGGGATGGTCGTCGGCGATGTTGTAGGACCGGCCTGGCGTGCCGCGTTCCAGGGCCGCCACCGTGGCCGAGGCGGCGTCCTCGATGTGGATCAGCGAGACCGTGCCGGCGGGGTCCGGCACCGGAAGCATCCGCTTCCTGGTCATGTCCATCAGCTTCCTGGTGGTCGCCTCCGGGCCGTAGAACATGCCGTAGCGAAGGGAGATCCCTTCGATTCCCGGAGCCCCGAAGACCTGCTCCTCGTTCGCACGCATCGACCGCATGTGGGGGTCGAAGGCGCCCTGCCCAGGTTCCGCGAAGGGGCTCTCCTCGGTGACGAGCTCCTCGCCGTGGTCGCGGTAGCCGTACCCGAGAAAGAACGACTGGGTGACGAACCTGCGGGCGCCAACCAGCTCGGCGGCCTCAATGAGGTGAGCGGTGCCATGGTCGCGGAGGGCGTCGGTCGCGTAGAGAGCGCGGTGGAACAGGGGCAGGCCGCTGATCGCGGTGGCCTGGTGCACCACGGCGTGCGCCTGCATTCCGTCAAGCGCGGTCAACAGGCTCTCTCGGTTCATCACGTCCGCGACCACGGGAACGGCGCCCGCCGTGGCGAGCCGTTCGGCACCCGCAGCGAATCTCGTGATGCCCAGCACCGTGTGACCGGCGGCGAGCAGGTGGCCGATCAGGACCGAGCCCAGTGTGCCGGTGGCGCCGGCGAGCAGGACGTTCATGCTTGCGGTTCTTTCTTCAGCGGGCCGGCCTGGGCCTTCCCGCGGTGACGCAGGACGCGCAGCCTGGCGACGAGTCCGACCGCGCCCACCAGGGAAACCAGCATGAGAACCCACGGATCGGAAGCCTTGCCTCCGAGATCGAGATCGACGGCGTGGTTGTACGCGTGGAAGGTGTTGGTGAACAGGAAGCCCGCCAGCACCACCGTCACGACGTCGCGGTACCGCAGCGCGCACAGCAGCATCAGCCCGATGCCGATCTGGAACACTCCGGCGTCATGCAGGAAGTGCGTGTGGTTCGGCCAGTTGGCCCACTCGGCGAAGCTCGCCGGATCCACGCGTGCCCAGATGCCGGTGCCGAGCATCGACATCGCGGCCAGCACGACGCTGCCACTGATCAGGTGACGTGCAGTCATGGTCAGTCTTGTCTCCTTGCCTCGACCGCCCTGCCGGTCAGCCGGTACGGCGCGCGGCCACGAGGCCGAGCACCCCGATTGCGAGAACCGGCCAGCCGCCGGTGACGGGGAAGTAGATGACGCACAGCGCGAAGCCGATGGCCACCAGATACCAGCCGAGCTGCGCAGGCAGCCGGCCGGTCGTGCGAACGATGTGCTGGGCGAGCGTGCCCAGAGCCAGGAGGGCGACGCCGGAGATCATGAACCAGACGCTGGATTCGCGTGCGAAGTAGTCGGCGGCACTCGTGTCGATGACGCTGCGCCAGAAGCCGTCGGCGGCGATCGCGGCCCATGCGTTGGGCTGGACTAAGGCCCAGACGAAGTGGAGCACCGCAGTGGCGATGATTAACCGTGGAATCCACCGAGCCAGCGTGCTCACGGGCTGTCCTGTCATGGAGTGTCCTCCTTTTCCTCCTGCGGGGCAAGGCGCAGGGCTCGCAGGTAGTCGATGCGTGTCCGGTCGACACGCTCCTGGACGGCGCGCAGATCGGTGTCCTGCAGGGCCCAGGAACGGATGGCGATCTCCAGGCCCTCGTGTCGTCCAGAACCAGGTTGAGCAGGCGGCTCAGCCTGGCCTGGGGGTGCTCGCCTGAGCTGTCCACCGCGGAGATGAAGCGGATGGTGTGCTCGGCCTCGAAGCGCTGGAGCAGACCCTTCCTGCGTGGGTGGCCGCCTCGGGCTCGTAGCCGGGCCGGCCCGGGTCACCCGTGGTTGCGAACCGGGTCCACGCGATGCGGAACTGCCGCGAGAGCGTCGTCATCGAACTCCTTACCGTGCCGATGGACCATACCATACGGAATGGTACGGCCCACCGAGCGGACGCCGTCAAAGAGGTCAGGGGGCGTGGGGAAGGGCGGCCGTCCTACGGGCGATTCAGAGGGTGAGGCGGGTTCATGATTAGGTAGGCGCATGGCGCGTGAAGCGGATAAATCGTCGGCGGCGAGGGGAGGCCGCGGCGAGGCGATCACGACCCCTCCCGAGCTCCTCGCCGCGCCGGGCTACGTGGCCCGGCGGCTCTACCAGTCCTATGTCGCACTGTGGACGCGCGTGGTCGATCCCGTCCTGACCGGCCCGCAGTTCGCGGTGCTGACCGCGGTCGACAACTACCCCGGCGTGGACCAGGGGTCGCTGGCCTCGTCGGTCGCCCTCGACCGGTCCACGATGGCCGACATCGTCCGCCGGCTGGAGGTCAACGGACTGATCGTCCGGCACACCGCGATGCACGACGGTCGTCGCAAGCTGCTGCACCTGACCGAGGAGGGGGCGCGGCGCCTCGACGAGGTGAACCGGCGCGCCAGGGAGCTGGACGAGCAGCTGCTGAAGGGCTACGCGCAGCCGGAGCGCGAGCGCGTGCTGCACGAGATGACGGTGCTCGCGGCCCGCTGGGAAGGGCTCATGGGCGACGAGTGACACCATGCGGAGCGGGCTGTAACGAGGGGGTATCTCGCGTTCGCTCCGGATTTCACCGCAGTTACATCCTGGCTCACCTCTTGCTTTTTTCAGATCGTCCGTGTTCGGATTAGTTTCGCCGGGCGCAGCCTCCCTGCTTCCGCCTTGACGGCGGAACGGCTCTGATCTGCGTGCCCGCGAACAACCGTATCGATGCCGACCTCAGCGCGGAGGCGGTGTCCGCGATCACGTTCTGAAGGGTTGGAGGAGCATTGGCGAGCCAGGTGAGCCAGTCGTATCGCGTCACGATCGTCGGAGGTGGCCTCGGCGGGCTGACGGCCGCGCTATCGCTGCGGCAGCGTGGCCTGCGTGTCACGGTCCTGGAGCAGGCCGCGGAGTTGGGCGAGGTCGGCGCGGGCATCCAGACCGCGCCGAACGCCAGCCGCGTCCTGCTCGGGCTCGGGCTGCGCGCCGCCCTGGAGGAGATCCGCACCGAGCCGCTGGACCAGGTGCGCCGCCGCTGGCAGGACGGCACCGTGATCGGCCTGACCTCGCTGGGCGACTTCTGCAAGCGCGAGTACAACGCGCCCTACTGGCACTACCATCGCGCCGACCTGCACAAAGTACTGCTGGACGCCTGCCTGGCCGAGGACCGTCCCGGACCGGTGGTGGAGGTGCGGACCGGCAGCAAGGTCGTCTCCGTCGACAGGACCGACCCCGCCCGGCCCGTCGCGGTCACCGCCACCGGCGAGCGGTACGAGACGGACGTCCTGGTCGGCGCGGACGGCGTCCGGTCCAGGGTGCGCGACGCGCTCGGCCTGCCTGACACCCTGCTCTTCTCAGGGGAGATGGCCTACCGTGCGCTCATCCCCGGAGACAAGATAGCCTCGGACCCGGCGACGCGCTGGTTGGTGGACCGCTTCCAGAGCACCATCTGGTACGGCCCTGACCGGCACCTGGTCCACTACATGATCCGCGGCGGGGAGTGGCTCAACGTCGTCGCGATCGTGCCCTGCACGCCAGAGGTCAAGGAGCGGTGGACCGTTCCCGCCACGGTCGACGAGCTGACCGACGCCTTCCCCGGGTGGGACGACCGGGTCGCCTTGATGCTCTCCAAGGCCGAGGGCGACATCTCCGCGTGGGCCATGTACCACCGCCGCCGTGACCCGGTGTGGGTGGACGGCCACGTGGCCCTGCTCGGCGACGCCTGCCACGCCATGCTGCCCTACCAGGCGCAGGGCGCGTCCCAGGCGATGGAGGACGCGGCCGTGCTCGCCGAGGAGCTCGGCGCCGTGCCCGTCGACGGCGTCAGGGCCGCCCTCATGCGGTACGTCACGCGCCGCGCCAAGCACGCCGGGATGGTCCAGGACGCCGCCTGGCGCAACATGTCCCTCTACCACCTGCCCGACGGGCCCGAGCAGCGGTCCCGAGACGACAAGCTCAAGCGGTTCGACGGCGAGTCCGACGTCTCCTACGCCTGGCTGTGGAGCGGCACCCCGCTGAACGACCCCGACGAGGAGACCTTCTCCTACCAGTTCCACAACTGACAGCCCCCCGGCTCCGACCGGTCCGGGCACCCCCGGGGACGCACCCCCCAACCGCGTTCCCGTCTCCTTCAACACCTCAAGGTGGGAACACCATGCAAACAGGAGACCAGATCGTTCAGGACCTGCCGTGGAAGTGGCGCGTCCAAGGCAAGATCTTCATCATCGGCGGCCTCGGCTACATGTTCGACGCCTGGGACGTCGCGCTCAACGGCTTCCTCACCCCGCTGCTCGGCAAGGAGTTCGGCCTGTCGGTCGGTGAGAAGGGGATGGTGGCGACCGCCAACCTCATCGGCATGGCGGTCGGCGCCGTCCTGTGGGGCACGATCGCCGACCGCATGGGCCGCAAACGGGCCTTCAGCCTGACCCTGCTCATCTTCGCGATCTTCTCCGTTCTCGGTGCCGTCGCCCCCGGTTACGGCGTCTTCCTGGCGTTCCGGTTCCTGGCCGGGGTCGGCCTGGGCGGCTGCATCCCCGTCGACTACGCGCTGGTCGGCGAGTTCTCCCCGAGCAGGCTGCGCGGCAAGATCCTCGCCGCCATGGACGTCTGGTGGCCGATCGGCGCCACGCTGTGCGGCGTGGTCGCCACCGTGCTGGAGCCGGTGCCCAGCAACTGGCGCTGGATGCTCACCGTGATGATCCTGCCCGCGCTGCTGCTGTTCTGGGTGCGCCGCGGCGTCCCCGAATCCCCCCTCTACCTGGCCAGGACCGGCCGCGAGCAGGAGGCCCGCGCGATCATCGACGATCTCGTCGCCAGGACCGGCGCCCCGGCCAAGCCCTACGCCATCGAGCCCCCGGCCGCCGAGGGCAACGGCCCGCGGGGCGTGCGGGCGGCGCTCGACCAGCTCCGGCAGGTCTGGCGGTTCAGCCCGCGCGTGACGTCCGTCGCCTGGCTGCTGTTCGTTACCGTGATGACCGTGTACTACGTGGCCCTGAGCTGGATGCCCACGATCCTCAAGGAGGGCGGGTACAGCGACTACGCCGCCTTCACCAAGACCACGCTGATGACGGCGGTGGGCATCGTCGGCGTCCTCATCTCGGCGTGGCTGGTCGAGGCCGTCGGCCGCAAGTGGGTGATCGGGACGTCCGCGCCGGTGGCCACGGCGGCCCTGGTGGCCTTCGCGATCTCCCTCGACGTCAGGTCCGCGGCGCTGGTGTGGCTCGGCGTCTTCGGCTTCCTCATCCAGCTCACCATCCCGGTGCTGTACGCCTACGTCGCCGAGTTGTACCCGACCCGCATCCGGGCCAGCGGGTTCGGCTGGGCTTCCTCGGCCAGCCGGGTGACCTCCGGCTTCATCCCGCTGATCTTCGGGGGCCTGCTGTGGCCCGTGCTGGGGCTGCCGCTGACGTTCGCCGTCCTCGGCGGCGTGGTGCTGCTGGTCGTCCTGTGGATGGCCTTCGCCGCGCCCGAGACCAAGGGCAGGGAGCTGGACCACGTCACCGACGCGTCCGGCGACACGGTGCCGGCGGGCGCCTGATGAAGCCCGCGCCGTTCGTGTACCACCGTGCCAGGGACGTGGCCGGAGCGGTCTCCCTGCTCGCGGAGCTGGGCGAGGACGCCAAGTACATCGCCGGCGGCCAGAGCCTGGTCGCGATGATGAACTTTCGCCTCGCCCGGCCGGCGCACCTGGTCGACCTGACCGGCCTGCGCGGCGAGCTGTCCTACCTGCGCGAGGAGGGCGGCGTGCTGCGCGTCGGCGCGCTGACCACCCACCACCAGGTGGAGACCGCGCCGCTCGGCCCAGGCTTCGCCGTGCTCCGCGACGCGATGGGGTGGATCGGCCACCTGCCGATCCGCACGCGTGGCACGGCCGGCGGCAGCCTCGCCCACGGCGACGCCACCGCCGAGTGGTGCCTGCTCGCGGTCCTGCTGGGCGCGGAGGTCGTCGTCCAGGGGCCGGGCGGGCGCCGGGACGTCCCGGCCGAGGAGCTGTTCCTCGGCTACTACACCACGACGCTGGAGCCGGGGGAGATGATCGTCGAGATCGTCTTCCCGCGCCCCGCGCCGCACGCCGCGCTGACCGAGCATGCCGCGCGCCGGGGCGACTTCGCCACCGTCGCCGCCGCCGTCGACCTGGACGCCCAGCGCGTCGTGCTCGGCGGCGTGGCCCCGGCGCCGCTGCGGGTGCCGGAGGCGGAGGCGGTCCTGGCGCGCGGCGGTGGCTTCGCCGAGTGCGCCGAGGCCGCCGCCGCGGCCATCGACCCGCCCGCCGACGGCCACGGCAGCGCCGACTACCGCAGGGCCCTCACCAGGACCCTGCTCGTCCGTGCCTGTGAGGAGGCGATGCTGCGATGAGCTGGGTCGGGAAGTCGGCCGCGCGGCGGGAGGACCCGCGGCTGCTGACGGGCAGCGGGAGGTTCGTCGACGACATCCACCTGCCACGCATGCTGCATGCGCAGTTCGTCCGCAGCACGATCGCGAACGGCACCGTGACCGGCGTGGACCTGTCGGCGACGCTGGCCGTGCCGGGGGTCGTCGCCGCGTTCACCGCTGAGGACCTGCGGATCGGCGACATCACGGCTCTGCTGGACCGGCCGCTGTCGGAGTTCGTGCCGACCGCGATGCCGGTCCTCGCCCGGGACCGGGTCCGCTACGTCGGCGAACCGATCGCCATCGTGATCGCCGAGGACCCGTACTCCGTGGAGGACGGCCTGGAGGCCGCCAGGGTGACCTACGAGGCCGCCGCGCCGGTGCTCTCCGAGGAGCAGGCGCTCGCACCCGGCGCCCCGCTCGTGCACGACGCCGCCGCGGCCAACACGCTGGTGGACGTGTCGATGTTCGCGACCGAGGGCATCGACGAGGTCTTCGCGCAGGCGCACCAGGTGGTGCGCGTACGGTCCAGGACGGGCCGGCAGAACGCGCTGCCGCTGGAGACCAGGGGCGCCGTCGCGAGCTGGGACCCGCGCGAGGAGCAACTCCTCGTCCAGACCTGCACCCAGGTCCCGCACCAGGTCCGCACGGTCATGGCTGAGTGCCTCGGCCTCAGCGAGCGGGCCGTTCGGGTGGTGGTGCCCGACATGGGCGGCGGCTTCGGGCAGAAGTGCGTCGTCGGCCGCGAGGAGGTCGCCACCGGGGCCGCGGCCCTGCGGCTCGGCCGTCCGGTGAAGTGGATCGAGGACCGCCGCGACGCGCTCACCGCCTCGTTCCTGGCCCGCGAGCAGCGCTACGACGTGCGTGCCGCGTTCGACGAGAACGGCAGGATCCTCGCCCTCGACGCCGACGTGGTGTGCGACATGGGCGCCTACTCCTGCTACCCGTTCACCGCCGGGATCGAGCCGCTGATGGCGTCGGCGGAGATGCCCGGCGTCTACCGGGTGCCCGCCTACCGGGTGCGCGGCAGGGCCGTCACCACCAACAAGGCGCCGTCGGCGCCGTACCGGGGGGTCAGCAGACCCCAGTTCGTCATGGTCATGGAGCGGGTCTTCGAACGCGCGGCCCGCGAGCTCGGCCTGGACCCGGTCGAGATCCGGCGGCGGAACCTGATCACCGAGTTCCCCTACACCGGGGTCAACGACGTCACCTACGACCCGGGCTCCTACCTGGATTCGCTGAACCTGTGCGAGCGGATGCTCAGGGACGAGGGCTGGTACGCGCGCAAGGATCAGGCGGCCGCCGAGGGACGCTTCATCGGGATCGGCTACTCCTGCTTCAGCGAGCGCACCGGCTACGGTTCCGGCGCGTTCGCCAAGCGCAAGATGGCCGTCGTGCCCGGTTTCGACCTGGCCGAGATCCGGATGGACCTGACCGGCGCGGTGACCGTGACCACCGGGACCATGAGCCACGGGCAGAGCCACGAGACCACGCTGGCCCAGATCGTCGCCGACCGGCTGGGGCTGGACCTCGCCCAGATCAAGATCCACCAGGGCGACACCGACCGCATCACCTACGGGTTCGGGACGTTCGCCAGCCGGTCCGCCACCATCGGCGGCAGCGCGGTCGCCCGGGCGGCCACCAAGCTGGCGGACCGGCTCCTGCATCTGGGAGCGCACCTGCTGCAGACCACGCGCGACAACGTCGAGCTGCACGGCGGGCGGGTGCGCAGGCGTGACGACCGCGAGCGCGCCCTGGCGTACCGGGAACTCGCCGACGTCGCCTACCTGAAGGCCAACCTGCTGCCCAAGGACATGGAACCCGGCTTGACCGCCGGCGCCTCGTTCGACGTGCACGGCGACGGGACGTTCTCCAACGCCGCCCACGGCGTGGTCGTGGAGCTGCACCCCGGCACGGGGCAGGTGGAGTTCCTGCGGTACGTCTGCGTCGAGGACTGCGGGGTCGCCATCAACCCGCAGGTCGTCGAGGGGCAGTGCCGCGGCGGCATCGCCCAGGGCATCGCCGGGGCGCTGTTCGAGGAGGTCACCTACGACGCCCAGGGCGAGCCGTCGTGCGCGAGCTTCATCGATTACCAGGTCCCGACCGCCAACGAGATCCCCGATATCGAGATCCGCCATCTGGAGACCCCGTGCGCGTTCACCGAGAGCGGGGCGAAGGGCGCGGGTGAGGGCGGCACGATCGGCGCCCCGGCGGCGGTCCTCAACGCCGTGAACGACGCGCTGCGCCCCACCGGGGTGGAGCTCGACGACACCCCCATCCGGCCCGAGACGGTGCAGCGCGCGATCGGAGCGAAGGCATGACGGAGAAACTGCTGATCAGCCTGACGGTGAACGGCGAACGGCACGACGACCTGGTCGTGGAGTCCCGGCATACGCTCGTGGACGTGCTGCGGCACCACCTCGGCCTGACCGGCACGCATGTCGGATGCGAGCACGGCGTCTGCGGCGCCTGCACCGTCCTGCTCGACGGCGCCCCGGTGCGCGCCTGCCTGATCTTCGCCGCCCAGGCGGAGGGGCAGGAGATCCGCACGGTCGAGTCGCTGGCCGGCGAGGACGGGCTGAGCGACCTGCAGCGGTCGTTCTCGGCCCACCACGGCCTGCAGTGCGGGTTCTGCACGCCGGGCTTCCTGATGCTCGCCGAGGGCTTCCTCGCCGAGCGACCCGAGCCGACACGAGAGGAGATTCGCGAGGTCGTGTCATCCAACCTGTGCCGGTGCACCGGCTACCAGACCATCGTCGACGCGATCGAGGACTGCGCGCGGCGACGCTGCGGCGAAGTGGGGGAGCCCCGATGATCCTGGACAACGAGATCGCCGTGAACGCCTCGCCGGACGAGGTCTTCACGCTGGTCAACGACGTGGAGCGGGTGGTGACCTGCCTGCCGGGCGCCGCGCTCGAGGGCCGCGACGGCGACGCCTACCGCGGCGGGGTCAAGGTCAAGGTCGGCCCCATCACCGCCGCGTACGCCGGGACCGTGCGGTTCCTGGAGGTCGATCCCGGCCGGCGCTACCTGCGGCTGCAGGGCCGGGGCGCCGACACCCACGGCAGCGGCGACGCCGAGGCCGAGATCGTCCTGACGGTGGTGGAGGCGCCCAGCGGCGCGCTGCTGCGCATCCGGACGGACCTGCTGATCCGCGGGAAGCTCGTCCAGTTCGGCAAGGGCGCGATCGTCGTCGTCTCCAACAACATGCTGCGGCAGTTCGCCGGCAACCTCGCCGCGCTGATCGAGGCCGACCGCGCCGGCGGCCCGAAGCCGGCCGCGACCGTCTCCCCGGCCGCCCAGGCACCGGCGCCGGCACCGGCATTGGCACTGGCACCGGCGGCGCCGCTGGACGGGCTGTCGATGCTGGTACCACCGGGCGTGGCCAGGTACGTGCCGATCGCCGCCGCGTTCGCCGTCGGCCTGTTCCAGGGCTGGCTGCTCGGCAAGGTGCGCACCCAGGCCAAAATGATCAAGGAGTTGCGGCGTGGCTGACAGCATGTACGGCCCCCAGACCGACGACACCTACGCGCAGGCCGGATTCGGCGCCGTGGCACGCCGGGGTGAACGACCCGCGGTCGTGGTCGTGGACCTCACCAACGGCTTCACCGACCCGGCCTACCCCTCCGGGGCCGACCTGTCGGACGTGGTGGCCGCGACCGCGACGCTCATCGGGCACGCCCGGGCGGCCGGGGCTCCGGTCGTCTACACCACCATCGCCTACACGCCCGCCGAGGCCGACGGCGACGCGGTGACCTGGCTGCACAAGGCGCCCGGCATGCGCGCGATGCGCGAGGGCAGCCCCGCGGTCGAGATCGACCCGCGGCTCCCGCGCCGCCCCGAGGACGTCCTGGTGGTGAAGAAGGGCGCCTCCGCGTTCTTCGGCACCGGCCTGGCCGCGCTGCTGACCGGGCTCGGCCGCGACACCGTCCTGGTCTGCGGGGCCACGACCAGCGGCTGCGTCCGGGCCAGCGCGGTGGACGCCGTCCAGTCCGGCTTCTCGGTGCTGGTGCCGCGCCAGTGCGTCGGCGACCGCGCGCCCGGCCCCCACGAGGCCAACCTCTTCGACATCCACGCCAAGTACGGCGACGTCATCGACCTGGCGCAGGCCGTCGACTACCTCGCCGGTCTCGCCGAAGGAGCCCCAGCCGATGCCTGAACGCACGCTGACCCAGCCGGCCCTGGCCGACCTCGCCGCCGTCCCCGCACGCAGCCGGTGGGCCGCCTCGGGCCCGATCCGGCTGCACGCCCTCGACTACGGCGGCGACGGCGTGCCGGTGCTCGTCCTGCCGGGGATCACCAGCCCGGCGATCGCCATGGACTTCGTCGCGCGCGAGCTGACCGGTCTGGTGCGGCCGATCGTGCTGGACGTGCGGGGCCGCGGCCTGTCAGATGACGGCCCGTCGTACACGCTGGAGGACTACGCCGCCGACGCCGAGGCGGTGATCAAGGAGCTCGGGCTCGACGGCGCGGTGCTGCTCGGCCACTCGATGGGGGCGCGGATCGCGGGCCTGACCGCGGCCAGGGGGGCCGTCGCGCTGCGCGGCGCGGTGCTGGTGGACCCGCCGATGAGCGGCCCGGGACGCGGCCCCTACCCGACCCCGCTGGCCGCGTTCCAGGCGCAGCTGCTTCAGGCGCGGCGCGGGACCGACGCCGACGAGGTGGCCGCGTCCTGGCCCCGCTGGCCGCGGCGCGAGCAGGAGCTGAGGGCGCGGTGGCTGTCCAGCTGCGGTGACGAGGCCGTCGCCGGAACCCACCGGGGTTTCGAGAGCGAGGACTTCTTCGGCTTCTGGCCGTCGGTGCCCGCGCCCGTCGTCCTGGTGTACGGCGCCGAGAGCCCGGTGGTGACCGCCGAGGGCGCGCGCGAGGCGGCCAGGACGAACGCCGCCGCCCGCCTCGTCGAGGTGCCCGGCGCGGGACACATGGTCTTCTGGGACAACCCGCGCGGCGCCCTGGAGGCCGTCGGCGACGTCCTGCGCGGGCTGGTGGCCTGAGAGCCGGGCACGCGGAAAGGGGAGGCGGGGGGGCCCCGGACCCCATGGCGCGGGCCCCCCCCCCCCCCCCAAAGAACCCGATGGACAGCA
>NZ_JBEPDC010000044.1:0-79763 GCF_040300065.1 Nonomuraea sp. NPDC000554
CGGCCACCGCGCCTCCAGCGGTCGGATCGGACGTCACCGCCCATCAAACCGCCACGATCACCAAACCGGCGAACCTATGCGGTCAGAGCACTAGCTGGGCTCGAAGGTCACCAGGGCACCGAGATGAGATGACCGCGCCGCACGCGCCCTGGTGTGCCAGCATGAGCCAGTGCCCGAGCCACTGCTGCCGCCTTCCGGCGTCGAACTCATGGACGTTCACCGACTCCGCCTGGTCGAAGCTGCCGCGCCCGCGATGTCGCCCGAAGACCGGCTGGCCATGGACCGGGTCTGGGAGAAGGCGGTGCGGGCCAACCCAAGCCTCTTCGACGGGCCGGTGGCGGCGTGCGCGGGGCTGGATCGGGAGGGGCCGCACAGCCTGGTCCTCTTCTGGGCAAGGACGACCTACCGCCGCTACGCCCTGCGCCGGGTCCCTGGCGCCACCTCGTGGCTGCCGTCCCTGTTCGTCTCCGTCGTGCAGCCGACAGCTGACGGGCGCCTGCTGGTGGGGCGGATGTCGCCGTCAACGGCCACTCCTGGTCGCTGGCAGCTGCCGGGCGGGTCCGTCGAACCGCCGGATGACCGCGAGCCCCTCGACGAGGCCGCGCTCCGCCGACACGCCGCCCGGGAGCTGGTCGAGGAGACCGGCATCGACACGCCGCCCGACGACCTGACCCTGTGGCTTGTCGCACGCGGAAAGAGGGGGAGCGTCGGTGTCCTGTTCCTCGCTCCGGGCCGGCCGGCGTCGCTGATACACGAACGGTTCGCAGCTCTGGTGTCCTCGGAGACGGCACTCGGTCGGGATCCGGAGCTGGAGCAGATCGCCCTTGTTCGCTCCCAGGCCGAGTTGGCGGGCCTCGTCGGGCCACAGGTGGACTACCTGGAACCGGTCGTCCACCGGTACGCAGAAGCAGTGCTCGGGCACGACGCCTGAGGTCATCGACACGAGCGCGGTCAGCCCGCTCCGATCGTCGAGAGGGTGGAGCCGGTGCGGGTCTTGGCCACCCTGAGCTGTGCCGGGATCCGGGAGCGCAGCTCGGCGACGTGGCTGATGATGCCGACCGCGCGCCCGCCGTCGCGCAGGCTGTCGAGGATGTCGAGGACGCCGTCGAGGGTGTCCTCGTCCAGGGTGCCGAAGCCCTCGTCCACGAAGAGGGTGCCGATCTCCGCGCCACCCGCCTCGGCCGTGACCACGTCGGCTAGACCGAGGGCGAGCGCCAGCGAGGTGATGAAGCTCTCGCCGCCCGACAGGGTCGCGGGGTCGCGGTCGACGCCGGTCCAGCCGTCGGACACCCGCAGCCCCAGCCCGCCACCCGACCGCCCTCTGGCTCCGGCGGTCTTGCGCAGGTCGTGACGGAGCGAGTACCGCCCGGCCGACATGTGGTCGAGCCGCTCGTTGGCCGCGTCGACCACCTGCCTGAGCCGCTCCCCCAGCACGAACGACGACAGGCTCATGTTCCACTGGTTGTCGCTGGACGTGCCGCCGGCCAGCGACGCCATCCGCTCGGCCAGCCGGTGCCGCGCGGCGGCGGGCTCCCACCGCTCCAGGCAGGCCGCCAGCTCGCCGCCCAGCTCTCGCAGCCGCGCCTCCCGAGCCACCGCCCGGTCTCTCCCGGACGCCAGCGCCGTGTGCTCGTGCTCGGCCGCGTCGCGCTCCGCGGCGATCGCGTCCAGGTCGGGTGCGGGCTGCGCGGCGGCGGCCACCAGCTCCGGGTCGGCCAGCGTGCTGGTCACCGCGGCGTGCTGCGCGTCGAGCCGGCGCAGCAACTCGCCCTTGCTCTCGCGTTCGGACGCGCTCCTGGCGGCGCTCACGGCCTCGGCGACGTCGCCGAACCCGGCCTCCTCCGCGGCCCGCGCCGCCGCCTCCGCCGCCTTGTCGCGCTCGTCGACGGCGGCGACGGCCGCCCGGGTGGCCTCCAGCGCCTCCCGCAGCAGCTCGGCCTCGTCGCCGAGCCGTGACAACCGTGCGGTGAGCGTCGGATCGTCGCCACGGGCGCTGTCGAGGCGCGCGCTCAGCCGTCCGGCGTCGCCGCTCAGCTCCTCGTGCCGGGTGCGGCAGGCGGCCAGCCGCGCCGCGACGCGCCGCCCGCGCTCCTCCAGGGCCATCCGCTCCTGCGCCAGCCCTCCGGCCTCCGCGGCCAGGACGGGCTCCCGGCCAGCGGACTCCTTCAGCCTGCGCAACTCCTCCTCGGCCGCGGCCAGCACCACTGGCGCCGACTCGGCGGGAATTCCGCCGTCCTCCTCCGAGCCCTCGACGTCATCGCCTGGCGCGGGTGCGTTCGACCGGGTACCGGGGACCGGGGTGAGGTCGCTCTGGACGAGGCGGGACACCAGGCGGACACGCTCGGCCTGGAGGTGGGTGCGATGGGTGCGGTTGGCCGTGAGGGACTCGGCGAGTTCGCGGGCGCGGTCTCGCACCCGTTCGCGGTCCGTCTCGATGCGGTCGAGCTCGGCGGCCAGCGCGGGCTCGCGATCGGCGATCGCCCGCACCCGCGCCAGTTCCCGCTCGCTCTGGAGGACGGCGTCCTCGGCCGCGCCGGCGTCGAGCCCGCCCGTGGCCTCGACCGCGTCGGCGTGACGCGACTGCAGGGCGGATAGGGCGCGTTCGGCCGCCTCGCGTTCGGTCAGGGCCGCCTCGTGGGCGGTCTCGGCCGCGTGTTCGTCCTCTGGCGAGGGGGCGCTGGGGGTGGGTGAGGCGGGGTGGGGGTGCTGATCGGAGCCGCAGACCGCGCAGGGACATCCGTCGGAGAGGTCGAGGGCCAGTTCGGCGGCCATGCCGTCGATGCGGGCCTGCCGGACGTCGAGCCAGTGCTCCCGCAGGCTCTGGGCTCGGTCGACGAGGGCCTGATGGGCTGAGGCGGCAGAGTCCAGCTCGGCTGCGAGGGCGTCGCGCCGGTGGGCGGTCTCGAGGACGGCCCTGGCCGCGTCGAGGGTCGCCACAGCCGCCGGGACCGTTGCCGCCTCCGCCCGTACCTCGGCCAGGCGGGCGTTGACGTCGGCGATCCGGTCGGGCAGGTCGGCCTCGGCCGCGGCCACCTCGGCCTCGCTCTGTGTCAGGCCGTCGAGCTCCACGGCCAGCCTGGCCAGCTCACCGTCGACGCCGATCAGGTCTTTCGCGGCATCCCGTACGTTCTGCGCCACCGGGACCCTGGCCGAGTCCATCCGCGCCCGGGCGAGCCGCCGCTCGGCCTCCTCGATCAGCCCGGGCAGGACGGCCAGCCGCTCGGCGACGGCCTCGTCCTCGGTGCTCAGCCCGGTCAGCTCGTCCTCGACCCGTCGCAGGTCTCGCCGCACCACCAGCAGCCTGGCCTCCTCGGTGAGCAGCTCGGACAGCCGTGCCATCTCCGACTGCCGCTCCCGCTCCAGTACGGCCAGCCGCTCCGGCTCCACCCACCCGGCGAAGGACGCGGACGACGCTTCGCCCGCGGCACGGGAGTCGGGGAACGCGGCCTCCGCCGGAGCGCGGCCATGCGACGCCCCGGCCGGGCTCCGGCCGATGAGGAGGGGGCGGGCGCGGGCCAGGGCGTCGGCGGCGAGGGTGTGGAGCTTGGTGGTGGCCTCGGCGCGCTGGCGGGCGGCCATGACAAGGGGCATGACGCGGTCGGCGCGGGCCGCGTCGTCGAGGACGGCCTGGAGGTCGGCTCGCTCCTCGGCCCGTTCGTCGAGGGTGTGGCGCAGGGTGAGGGCCTCGGCGTGGCGGCGTTGGCGCTCCGCCAGGGAGGACGCCTGCTCGAAGCGGGCCCTGGTCACGCGCAGGGCCCGCTCCGCCTCGGCCTGCCGGTCGGTCGCCCGGGCGACGACAGCGCGCGCCGCGTCGAGAAGCGCACCGGCCCACCGCAGCGGCTCGGTGTCAGGAGCGGGCACCTCACGCGACTCGGCCTCCCGCTCGGGCGCCGCGGACAGGGTCGAGAGGAGTTCGTCGCCCGCGGCCTCCTCTAGCCGCTGGATCGCGAAGTCCACCTGCTGCCGTAGCTCCTGCTGGTCGCGCCACGTCCGCGTGCGGTGGTCGGCCAGCCAGTGCTCGGCCTGCGTGAAGATCTTGACGGTGAACAGCCGCTCCAGGAGCTTGCGGCGGTCGTCGCCGTCGGCGCGGAGGAACCTGGCGAAGTCGCCCTGCGGCAGCATCGCCACCTGGCAGAACTGGTCGGCGTTCATGCCGAGCAGCCCGCCGACGAGGTCGCCCGCCTCGTCGGACCTGGTCGTCAGGCCCTGCCAGCCCTCCCCGACCCGCTCCTCGACGATGACCTTGGCCTTCTCCTCCGTGAGGCCGGCCCCGCGCAGCTTGGGACGTTGCCACACGGGCGAGCGCTGGATGCGGAGTAACCGGCCCCGGATGGAGACCTCCAGCGTGACCGACGGCCCGACGGAGGGCGGGGCGTGGTCGCACCGGAGGGCGCGGGCGTTGTTGCGCTGGCCTGGGACGACGCCGTAGAGGGCGAAGCAGAGGGCGTCGAGGACGGTGGTCTTGCCCGCCCCCGTGGGACCGTGCACGAGGAAGAGCCCGGCCTCCGTCAGCGCGTCGAAGTCGACGGTCTCTGTGCCGGGGAAGGACCCGAAGGCCGTGAGCGAGAGCCGGTGCGGCCGCATCTACGCCATCGCCTCCTTCGCCCTGGACGCCTCGATCGCCTGTCTTAGCAGGTCTTCCTCGTCGGGTGCGGCAGGCTCGCCGCGTACCTCGCGGACGAAGTCGAGCGCCACCTCCGCCTCCGGCCGCCCGCTCAGCCGCACCGCCGGCGTGGCCGGCGCGGCGCCGACCGGGTCGAAGGAGAGCGCGAGCGTGTGCGGGAAGCGCGCCCGCAACCGGTCCATGGCCGATTTGGGACGGACGGCGTCGGTCAGCACCACCTGCAGCCAGTGCCCTTCGAAGTCGGCGTACTTCGGGGAGGTCAGCAGCTCCTCGAGGTCGCCCCGCAGTCGCCCGACGGGGCGCGGCACCGGCGCGGGCACGAACTCCGCCCCTTCCCCGAGTGTCACCAGCCAGGACCCTTTCACCTGGTTGACCTCGGAGAACGAGTACGCCAGCGGCGAGCCTGAGTACCGCACGCCGTCGGACATCCGCTGCCGCCCGTGCAGGTGGCCGAGCGCGACGTACGACAGGTCTTCGAACAGGGAGAGCGGCACGTGCGCCACCCCGCCCACGCTGATGTCGCGCTCGCTGTCGCTGGCCTGCCCGCCGGTGACGAAGGCGTGCGCCAGCACGACCGAGTGGCGGTGCCGGACGGCGTCGGCGCGCACCCGTGTCATGGCGTGCGCGAGCGCGGCGGTGTGGCTGCGGTCGGGCAGCTCCCAGGGCCCCCTGACCAGCTCGGGCTCCAGGTACGGGACCCCGTAGAAGGCGACCTCGTCGATCACCACCGGCTCCCACGCGCGGGACGGGTCGGTGCGCAGGTGGACCCCGGCCGCGTCGATGAGGTCGGCGCCGAAGCCCAGCCGCCGGGCGGAGTCGTGGTTACCGCTGATCATCACGGTGCGCACGCCCGTCGCCACCAGGCGGCGCAGCGCCTCACCGCACAGGGCCACCGCGTCGACCGGCGGCAGCGCCCGGTCGTAGACGTCGCCCGACACCACCACCACGTCGACCCGCTCGGCCCGGACGGTCTCGACCAGGTGGTCGACGAACGCCGCCTGCCCCTCGATCAGACTCTCGCGGTGGAACGAGCGGCCCAGGTGCCAGTCGGAGGTGTGCAGGATCCGCATGTCGCAGGAAGCTAACAGGTCCCGCCGACAAATGTGGCCTCGTACGCCACGGCGCTTCCTGGGGGCCGGGAGTAGTGTGGCTGATCGGCGGGCAAACCAACACGCATGGGGAGGCCGATGCGTACTGGCCGTGGCACCTTGACTGTCGCCGCCGGTCTCGTTCTGGTGGCTCTGGCGTGCGTCGGGTACGTGCTGCCGCCGGCGTTCGATCCTCCGCTGTTGCAGGCCGACCCGGCGTTCCAGTCCTTACCGGCCCAGCCGCCGCAGGAGTTCAGGCCGGTGGTGGCGTCCGCCGCCATCCACCAGGAGGACATCTCGCTCCCGGCGGAGGGGCAGCGGCTGGAGGGGACGGTCCGCGCCCCCGTGACGCCCGGGCGGCATCCGGCGATGGTGTTCGTCTCGGGGTCGGGCAACGGCTCGCGCACCGAGTTCACGCCGCAGGCGGAGTTCCTCGCCAAGGCCGGCGTGGTGACGCTCGCCTTCGACAAGCGGACGGTCGGCTACGACTTTCGCGAACGAGACTTCGGCCTGCTGGCCGACGACGCGCTGCGCATGGTCGAGTACCTGCGCACCCGCCCGGACGTCGATCCGGCCCGTACGGGGTTATGGGGCGTGAGCGAGGGCGGCTGGGTGGTGCCGATCGCGGCGGCCAAGAGCGTGGACGTCGGCTTCGCGGTGCTGGTGTCCTCGCCGAACGTCTCCCCGCTCAGGCAGGTCGCCTGGGCGCTGAACGAGCAGTTGCTGCGCCTGCGGGCGCCGATCGGCGTGCGCGACCTGCTGACCAGGGCGATGGGCGGGGTCGGCTTCAACTTCCTGCGTTACGACGCGATGCCGGCGCTGCGCCAGATCAGGCAGCCGGTGCTGGCCTTCTACGGCACGACGGACCCGTCCATCCCGTTCGTGGAGTCCACCAGGGCGCTCACCACGGCGCTGGCGCAGGCGGGCAACGACCGCTACACCATCCGGTTCATGGACCACGGCGACCACGCGATGCGGGTCAACGGCGGCCCGTTCACCCGCGGCTACCTGGAGACGCTCGCCAACTGGATCAGGGACCTGCCGGAGACGGCCAAGCCGGTCCTGCACCTGGCGGGCGCGACCCCGGTGCAGCGGTTCGAGGCGAGCGACGTGCCCGCCGCCCCCTGGTACGCGGGCGGCACCATGCTCGGGCTGACGATCTGCCTGGCCGCCGTCGGCTACGTGGCGGGCCCGGTCGCGGCGATGGTGGTGCGGCTGCGCGGACGCCACACGCCGGCCGAGACCAACACCCGGCTGTGGCCGCCGATCAGGCGCAGGCTGCGCAGGATGGCGTGGACCGGGCTCGGCCTGCTGGCCTCGGTGGCGGCGTTCATCATGCTGCTCGTGCTGTTCTCGGTGAACCAGGCGGGCGCCTGGCCGGCGGTGCTGGCCGGGTGGCTGGTGGTGCGGGTCCTGGCCGTGCTGATGCTCGTCCAGGAGGTCACGGCGGTGGCGGCGGTCGTGGTGGGGCTGCGCGAGGGCCTGCGCCCGGGGCGCTGGCAGCATGTGGCCATCGCGGGGGTGCTGGGCGGCACCGGGCTGCTGCTGGTGGCGGCGGCCTATTACGGGTTGTTCTCGTTCCCCTGGTAGACGAAGGCGCTCATCCAGCGGTCCAGCTCGGCGAACACCTGCTTGCGCACCGGCCCGGCCGACAGGACCAGGTCGTGGAGGCCGCCGTCGATGCGGACGCAGGTGACGTGCGGTCCGACCGCGGTGGACCAGCGGGCGATGTGCCGGGGGTCGAGCACGAGGTCGGCCGTCTGCGCCTCGGGGACGAAGTCGCGCAGCCGCAGCCCCTTGGCCGAGGCGAGCACGAGCACCGGCACGTCCACGGACAGCCCGGCGTGCAGCCGTCGCTGCGCGCGGCGGATCGCGGCGAGCCACATGGCGTGCACGGAGAAGCCGCTCAGCGGCTTGAGCTCCAGGTCGTAGTCCCATTCGCCCTGCTCGGAGCGGTGCAGGGTGCGGCCGTAGACGGTGCTGACGCCGAGCGGCAGCGCGGCGCGGGTGTAGGAGAGCGGCGTCTTGAGCAGGTCGGCGGCCAGGCGCAGCGGCGCGGGCACGTTGAGGTCGAAGAACGGGCTGTTGAGCGCCAGCCCGTGGATCAGCCCCTTGCCGCGGACGCGGTCGGCCCAGAGGGAGGCGACCAGCCCGCCGGTGGAGTGGGCGTTGATGGTGAGCTCGTCGTGGTCCTGCCTGATGATGCGGACGGCCTCGTCGATCTCGGGGAAGTAGTCGGTGACGCTCCTGATCAGCCCCCTGGTCTGGTGCGGCAGCAGAGATCGGCCGTACTTGCGCAGGTCGAGCGCGTAGAAGTCGATGCCGCGGTCGAGGTAGTGCTCGGCCAGGTGGTCCTGGAAGAAGTAGTCGGTGAATCCGTGGAGGTAGAGCACCGCCCTGCGGGAACCCGCCCGGCGGGAGACGAGGGTCGCGACGACCTCACCCTCGAAGTCGGACTGCATGGGAAGAACGGTGATCTCGTACATGCTAGACACCCTAGGGATTGTCCGGCCAGGACGGCAGCTGCTCACTGACCTTCATCGGGAGGTCGAACGCCTCCATCAACTCTCTGCGCATCGTAAAGGTGAAGGCGTCGAGCCGCTGAGGCCGCTTCAATGTGACGGTGGCGACACGCCCTGCCACGTTGTACTCGATCGCAGAGAAGGCCATGCACCGAATCTTATTCGGTTACGGATGTTCATCCTCCCATAAAGACATATTTCGCTTTTGCTCCGTAGGCTGCCGCCTCGATTCGGCCTACTGTGATGTTCGCGGGGAAACGGGGATGGCGTGAGGCAGGCAACGAAACCGGTGAGCACCGGGGCGGTTCTCGGCTGGCTCGCGCTGTCAGCGGTGGCACCAGGCGCCGCACACCTGCGCGCCGGATGGCGCAAGACCGGGCTGGCGCTGCTCGCCGGCTACGTGGCGCTGCTGCTCGCGCTGCTCGCCGTCGGCCTGAGCACCGACAACCTGCTGGGGTCGCTGACCGAGAACTCGTGGCTGACGGCGATCACGATCGGCTCCGCCGTGCTCGGGGTCGCGTGGTTCGCCATGATCGTCCACTCGTTCGTCGCGCTGCGTCCCGGCAGGCTCACGCAGGGCGGGCAGATCCTCGCGGGCACGCTGGCCGGGCTGATCGCCGTCGTCGTGGTGCTGCCGTTCGGCGTGGTCACGCAGTACGTCTGGACGTCGCAGCAGACGATCAACAGCATCTTCGACCAGCCCGCGACCGAGACCGAGGAGCCCGTCGCGCGCTCCCCCGAACGCCCGGAGGACCCCTGGGCGGGCCGCGACCGGGTCAACATCCTGCTGCTCGGCGGCGACGCCGACGACAACCGGATCGGCGTGCGCACCGACAGCATGAACCTGGCCAGCGTGGACGTGAAGACCGGCAACACCGTCCTGCTCAGCCTGCCGCGCAACCTCGAGGACGTCAGGTTCCGCCCGGGCACGCCGATGGCGCAGCGCTTCCCGACCGGCTTCCGGCTGCCTCCCGACCCCGGCGGCGGCCGCAGCGACCTGCTGAACAGCGTCTGGGAGTACTCCGACGCGCATCCCGAGATCTTCGGCGGCAAGCAGCACCAGGGCCCGAAGGTGCTGATGGACACGATCGGCTACACACTGGGCCTGAAGGTCGACTGGTACGCGCTGGTCAACATGTGGGGTTTCGCCCGGCTGATCGACGCGATCGGCGGCATCAAGCTCACGATCGAGCAGGACGTCGTGTTCGGCAAGTACAACGAGGGCCTGGTCAAGGCCGGCACCCGCAAGCTGAAGGGCGCCGACGCGATGTGGTACGCCCGCTCGCGCACGTACAGCGACGACTACACCAGGATGCGCCGCCAGCGCTGCGTGCTCGGCGCGCTGCTCGACCAGGCCGACCCGGCCACGGTCCTGACCAGGTTCAACAGGATCGCGCTGGCCACCAAGGAGCTGATCAGGACCGACATCCCGCGCGACATGCTCAAGGACCTGGTGCCGCTGGCGCTGCGGGTGAAGAACGCGAAGGTGGCGAGCGTCCAGTTCGTCCCGCCGCTGATCAACACCGGCTACCCCGACTGGGCGAAGATCCGCTCCATCACGGCGAAGGCCGTCCGCGACTCCGCCGGTACCGGTCCCGCGGTCGCCGCCTCGGCCGACCCGTCCGCCACCCCGTCGGCCGGCCCCTCGGCGACCCCCTCGGCGACCCCGTCGGCGAAGGCGTCGCAGAAGAAGCCGGCCAAGCCCGGCGAGAACCCGGCCAAGGGCCTCACCGAGGGCTGCGGAGCGCTGTGACGATGCGCCCCACGGGCGCCCCGCCGCCGAGCACGTCCACCGCGGCCCTCAGCTGACCCGCAGGTCGTCGATGGCGTCGCGGTTCCAGTCGAGGCCGAGGCCGGGGGTGTCGGGGGCGACGGCGTGGCCGTCCTCGACGGTCAGCTCGGTGCTGGTGACGGCGCGCAGCTGCGGGATGTGCTCCACGTACGTGCCCGCGGGGACCGCCGCCACCAGGCTGACGTGCAGCTCCATGAGGAAGTGCGGGCACACGGCGACGTTGAACGCCTCCGCCAGGTGGGCCGCCTTGAGCCAGGGCGTGATACCGCCGATGCGCGCCACGTCCGCCTGCACGACCGACGCGGCCCCCCGCTGCAGGTAGTCGCGGAACTGGCCGAGCGAGTACATCGACTCCCCGACCGCGATCGGGATCGAGGTGGAGCGGGCGAGCTCCCGGTGCCCCTGGACGTCGTCGGCGGGCAGCGGCTCCTCGAAGAAGTGGACGCCGTACGGCTCCAGGGCGTGGGCGCGCTGCCTGGCCTCGGCGTAGGTCATCGACTGGTTGGCGTCGACCATGAGGTCCAGGCCCGGCCCCAGGGCCTCGCGGACGGCGGCGACACGCTCGACGTCCTCTTCGACCCGCGGCTTGCCGATCTTGATCTTGACGCCGCGCAGGCCCGCCCGCTTGGCACCCAGCGCGCCCTCCACCAGGTCGGCCACGCTCAGGTGCAGCCAGCCGCCCTCGGTGTCGTAGAGGGGGACGCTGCGCCGGTGGCCGCCCGCGAGCCGCCACAACGGCTCCCCCGCACGCAGGCAGCGCAGGTCCCACAGGGCGGTGTCGGCGGCGGCCAGCGCGAGCGAGGTGATCGCGCCGACCGTGGTCGCGCGGGTGGAGGCGAACAGGTCGCGCCAGAGGCCCTCGACGTTGCGGGCGTCCGCGCCGACCAGCCGGGGCAGGAGGTGGTCTCGCAGCATGGACAGGACGGCACGGCCGCCGGTTCCGATCGTGTAGGAGTAGCCGGTGCCGCGCAGGCCGTCGTCGGTGGCCAGCTCCACGAAGATCGTTTCCTGTTTGAGGAACGCCTGCACGGCGTCCGTGCGCTCGGTCTCCACGGGGATGTCGACGAGGTAGGCGTCGGCGCTGGTGATCAGAGGCATGGTTGCTGGTTCCTCCAGGGACGTCGGCTGCGCGGGTCAGAAGGTTTCGAGGTAACGGTCGCGGGCGGCGGCGAGGTGGGCGCGCATGGCCGCCTCGGCCTCGTCGGGCGCGCCCGCCACGACGGCGTCCACGACGCGGGCGTGCTCGGCCAGCGTGGGGTCGCCGTGCCGCCTGCCCTTGTAGTCGAGCCGGAACAGGTGCAGGTGGGAGTGGGTGCGGGTGAGGGAGTCGCGCACCGCCGGGCTGCCCGACAGCTCCGCGATCAGGTCGTGGAAGCGGGCGTCGTGCGCCTGGATGCCGTGGTAGTCGTGGTACCGCGTGCCCTGGGGCGCCTTCGGGACGCTGGCCAACTCGGCGCGCACCCGCTCGGCGCCCTCGGCGTCAACCCGTTCGGCCGCCCTGGCCGCCGCCCACGGCTCCAGCAGCAGCCTCAGCTGGTAGAGGTCGGCGACCTGTCCGGACGTGAGCACCGCGGCCACCGAGTAGCCGCGCAAGGGCTCCTTCGTCACCAGCCCCTCCGACTCCAGGGCCGACAGCACCTCGCGTACGGGGGTCTGGGAGACGTCGAGGAGCCTGGCGACCGCGTAGATGTTGACGCGGGTTCCCGGGGACAGCTCCCCGTCCATGATCAGGCTTTTCACGCTCTCGTAGACGTCCGCGGTCAGGACGCTGCGTTTGGCGGCGCGTACCTGGCCCTTGAGGCGCTTCTCGAGCTCGCTGGTCATCCCTGCTCCTGATGGGAGGTCTTGACGGACGGCGTGCGTCGTCGGCAACATGCTGGAAATATCCAATAGGAAATACTACAAGGATCATCCCTATGGCCAGAACTCTCCCCCGTCGTCCGCGCGGCACCGTCCACGGCCGGCTGCGCTGGTACATGATCAGCTTTGTTTTCGCCGGTCTTGTCATCAACTACCTCGACCGGGCCAGCCTGGGCGTCGCCCTGCCATTCATGGGCGAGACCTTCAAGCTGTCCAAGACCGAGGAGGGCATGATCCTCGCGGCGTTCTTCTGGTCGTACGACTTCTTCCAGCTCGCCGCCGGATGGTTCGTCGACAAGTACGGCCCGCGCAGGACGTTCACGTTCGCGGCGGTCTGGTGGTCGCTGTTCACCTCGCTGACGGCGGTGGCCAGCAGCTTCGCCACCCTGTTCGGCGTGCGGCTGCTGCTCGGCGTCGGCGAGAGCCCTGCCGCCACGACCAGCGCCAAGGTCGTCGGACGCTGGTTCCCCCGGCACGAGCGGACGCTGGCCACCGGCATCTGGGACTCCGGCTCCCGGGTGGGCGGCGTCATCGCCCTGCCGGTCGTGACCGGGCTCATCGCCTGGCTGGGCTGGCGCTGGACGTTCGCCGTCATCGGCGTCATCGGCCTCCTGTGGGCGATCGGCTGGTGGAAGAACTACCGCGACCCGCAGGACCACCCCAAGATCACCGAGGAGGAGCTGGAGTACCTGCGCGAGGGCGGCGCCCGCTTCGAGGGCGAGGAGGACGCCTCCGGCCTGCGCTGGCGGGACCTGTTCCGCTACCGCACCATCTGGGCGATGATGCTGGGCTTCTTCTGCCTGAACATGGTCGTGTACTTCTTCCTCACGTTCTTCCCGACCTACCTGGTCGAGGAGCGCGGGTTCACCCTGCTCAAGCTGGGCCTGTTCGGCGCCCTGCCCGGCCTGGTGGCGATCGCCGGAGAGTGGCTCGGCGGCTGGCTGGCGGACCGCCGCATCGCGAAGGGCGACTCGGTGACCCGGGTCCGCAAGACGTTCATCGCGGGCGGCTTCCTCGTCTCGACCGTCATCGGGATCGCTGTCTGGGCGCCCGAGGCGTGGATGGCGCTGGCACTGCTGTCGATCGCCTACGCGGGCTCGACGTTCGCCGCGTCCAACATCTGGTCGCTGCCCGCCGACGTCGCCCCGGCCGACCGGCACGTGGCCTCGATCGGCGGCATCCAGAACTTCGCGTCCAACTTCGCCGGGATCATCAGCCCCATCATGGTGGGCTTCCTGGTCGACAAGACGGGGTCGTTCACCGTGCCGCTCATGGTGATCTCAGGCGTGGCGCTGCTGGGCGCGTTCACGTACGCGGTCGTGCTCAAGAGCGTGGCGCCGATCGGCCTTCCGGCTGACGCGGACGACGGAAGGTAGCCCGCCAGCGCCGCCGCCCCGGGTCGCGCAGGTCCTCGACCTTCTCCTCCACCAGCCCGTACGCGGAGAAGGCGGCGATCTCGTCCGGGGTGAGCGGCCAGGGCGGGGCGCCCGCCGGGCCGCCCTCGTCCCGGGCGGACGCGATGACCAGCAGCGTTCCGCCCGGCCCGACGAACTCGGCGACGCCGGCGATGGCCGGCCCGTGCAGCTCCTCGGGCAGCGCCTGCACGGTCATGATCTCCACGACCAGGTCGAAGGCCCGGCGCCACTCGGCGGGCGGTTCGAGCAGGTCGGCGGCCCGATACTCGACGCGGGAGCCGGGAAACCGCTCCGCCGCCAGCCGCACGGCGGTCTCGCTCACGTCGAAGGCCGCGGTCTCGTACCCGAGCCAGGCGACGAACTCGGCGTCGTCGCCCAGCCCCGCCCCGACGACCAGTGCCCGCCGCCCCTCGCCCCGCGCGCCGTCGGCCCACTGGACGAGCAGCGGGTGCGGCGTCCGCGAGTCCCAGGGCACGATCGCGTCGCCCGTCGCCGACTCCGCGTAGAGCCGCTCGAACCATCCGGTGGGGTCGTCGCCGGCCAGCGACTCCGCGGCCAGCCGCCGCGCGTCCTCGTCGGGGTCCCTGTCGGTCACCACACCTCCCAGTTCCACCCAGTACGGCAGCCTTTGGGCCATTTCCGTGGCCATGTGTACCACGTTGACGGTGTCGCCTCGCGGCCCCGTCAGTTCCCGCTGTTGCAGGGGGTTCCCCTGGACGTAACCCTGCAACCGCAGCGCCACGTCCACCAGCGGGACCAGAACGCAGACGGCCGGACCGGGGTGCGGGCAGGGAAACTTCAGGTGCCACCAGTCGAGCTCGCCCGCCCGTCCGTCGACGGCGAGCCGGACGACGTCCTGCGGGTCGGCGGGTCGCCCGAGCAACGCGCTCGCGGCGGCGATGACCTGCTCGCGCTGGTACTCCTGGTAGTAGCTCGACCTCTCTTCCGTGACGTGACGCAACGCCCCCGCCTTGACGGCCAGCGTGTTGCGGCGTTCGAGCCATTCCTCCCAGACGCCCTTCCCCAGCCTGCGTTCCGCCTCCTCGGAAGCGCGCGGGAGGACCGGGTCGGCCGCGCATTCGACCGCCTGCCCGCTTCCCCACCCGAACCCTTCCAGCAACTCCGCCTCGTGGAGATCAGCCCGCTCCGCGGTGTGGGCGTCGACGCTCGGCCACACGCGCGCCAGCAACCCGTCCTCCCGGACCTTCCATCGGAAGGTCTCGAAGACGTCGACGGGGAAACCCAAGGTGGGATGCCCCATCAGCGCGACATAGCGGTTCAGATGCCAGTTGAAGGCATGGGCGAGCACGACCTCCTTCCTGATGGCGCGGGCGAGCACGTCATGCCCCACCAGCGAGGCCGCCGCCTCCCACGACTCCCGCCGCAGCCTCTGCGAATCCGTGCGCAGGGCCGCTCGCTCGCGGAACTTCCTGCGCGGCTTGGCGTGCAGGAGGTCGTACCTGCTGAGCATGTTCGCCCCACGGTCACGCCAGGACCAGGTCCGGATGAGGAGGAGTTCCCGCACGAGCAAGGCGCGCAGCTCGTCCTCATCGGCCTCTGACAGCACGGGCAGCCCGAGCAGCAGCACCGACCTGGACCACGCCTTGGGCACCACACCGGGCCAGGGACGCAGACGGACCTCGGGGACCCCGCGGAAGCCCGACAGCTCCACCGCTTCGGCGAGCACCTTCTTCAGGCGCGGGTGGTCGTCCAACGCGAGCAGGGGGCGAGTGCGCCGGTACCTCGGCCAGCGGTCGGCGACGTACGCGACCAGGCAGGCGCAGGCAACAGCACCGCAGATCAGCTGGAGGCCCAGGCCGCCCCCGAACACCACGACCGCGGCCCCGAGCACACCGAAGACCACGCCGGTCAGCAGGACGAGGCCGAAGACGAAGATCAGCCAGTCCGGCACCACCAGCGACGGATGCCTGGTCAGGAGAAGCCACAGCACTCTGCGCCCGGATAACCCCACCGCCACCTCACCGTTCATCCCAGGATTTCGGGATAACGGTACGAAGGCCGGATCACGCTGGCATCACGCGCGGAAGGAGTCCTTCGCCAGGCGGCGGACGCGGGGCTCGTCGATGGTGTGGCCGAGGCCCGGCTGGGTGAGTGGCACCGCGATGACCCCGGCGTTCGCCCCCACGATCGGGGTGACGATCTGGTTGTTGCGCGGCGGCTGCGTGACGTCGCACGGAAGCGTGCATCCCGGCAGGCTGGCCACCGCGACCGTCGCCGCCCTGGCGAGGCCGGCGCCCTGGCCGCCCGTGCACTGGATGTCCCAGCCCGCGGCGGCGGCCCGGTCGTGGGCCCGGCGGACCTCGGAGAGCGACGGGAAGGCGGACGGCCGGAGCAGGAGGACGCGTGCCGCCCGCAGCGTCAGGTAGTCGTCGAGCTCGGCCGTGGTGCGGACCTCCACCGCCACCGACGCCGCCACCTGGTCCTGCAGGGTGGCGTGCGCGTAGACGTCGCCCACCGGGAAGGGGCGTTCGATGACCTCGATGCCGTAGGAGTCGAGCGCGATGAGCTGGCCGTCCTCGGAGTAGGCGCCGCCGCAGTCGACCGCCAGCGTGAGCGCCGGGTACGCCTGCCGCACGGCCCGGACGGGCTCGACGTCCCAGCCGGGACGGATGTCCAGCGTGACGTGCCCGTAGCCCGCGCAGACCAGCTGGTTGACCCGCACCACCAGGCTCTCCAGCGACGGGTCGGGGCTGAGCCGGACGCTGGCCATCACCGAGGTGCGGGTGCCGCCGATCGCCTCGGCGAGGGGGACGCCGCGCATCCGGGTCCACAGGTCCCAGCAGGCCATGTCGACGGCCGGGTCGCCGCTGTGGACGGCGTCGGGATGCTCCCAGTCGGTGCCGATGAGCAGCGCGCCGAGCGACTCCTCCAGCCTGGACCAGGTCTTCGGGTCGGGCGACAGGGCTTCGCCCCAGCCCGTCATGCCGCCCTGGTCAGTGAGCTTCACGAGCAGGCTCTCCGATCGCCTGCCGAACGGCAGGACGAGCCGGAAAACCTCAAGCTCCCGCACTCGCGGCATGTACCCCCCTCTTATGACGCGGTTCCTTCCAGTGTGCCCGCCTTGGCCATCTGGGCAAAACGCGGTGCCACGAACGCCGCCAGGATGGCGAGGACGAAGGTGAAGGCCAGCCCCACGAAATAGGTCTCGCCGGTGGCCGTGAAGAGGGCGCCGGCGATCGCGACGGCGACGACGGTGAACACCGACTCGCCGACGCCGACGGCGGCCGTGTTCTGCCCCTCCTCCCCCTGCTTGGACAGCTCCAGCACCAGGATGGAGACCGTCGGGTGCAGCGCGCCGATGCCGAGGCCGGAGATGGCCATGGCCACGTACGCCACGGCGAGGGGCACGGAGTCGATGAGCACGAGCGAGATCAGCGCGATGCCGGCGGCGATCATGAAGGCGCCGCCGCGCATGGCGGTCAGGTGGGAGATCGCGCCGCGTCCCTTGATCCATGAGCCGGTGGACCAGCCGAGCGCGCCGACCGTCAGGACGATGCCGGCGCCGGTGGGCGTCAGGCCGCGCTCGCTGATCAGCATGAGCGGGATGAGGACCTCGGCCGCCATCAGCGCGCCGTAGGCCAGGCCGCGCAGCACGGGCGCGGACGGGAGCCCGCGGGCTGCCCTGAGCGCGCCGGCGGGCAGCAGCTTGGGCAGCGCCACGGCCAGCAGCACGAGCCCGGCCGCGAGCAGCGGGATCCCGCCGAGCTTGAGCGCGCTGCCGTACTGGATGAGCGCGGCGGCGACCGCGGTGAGCGTGGCCCACACCAGCTTGCGGCCCAGGCCGGGCGCGGGCTCGGCGTTGCCGCCGTCGAGGTCACGTCCGGACGTGCCGCGCCAGAGCAGCAGCGCGGCGGGGACGACGATCAGGGACACGCCCAGGAAGATCCACCGCCAGTCGAAGTTCTGCACGACGAACCCGGCGATGGCCGGCCCCACCATGGACGGCACCACCCAGGCGGCGGAGAACAGCGCGAACACCCGGGGATGCATGGCCGCCGGGTACGCGCGGGCGACCAGCACGTACAGCGCGACCTGGACGAGGCCCGCGCCGAGGCCCTGGAGGAAGCGGCCGGCGACGAAGATCTCCATGTTGGCGGCGAACCCGGCGACGAGCAGCCCGGCGACGAAGCCGGCGATGCCGACGGAGATCGGCGCGAGCGGGCCCTGCACGTCGCTCCACCGCCCGCCGAGCACGGTGGCGATCACGCTGGCGGCGAGCGTGGCGCTGAAGGCCAGGTTGTACAGGTGCATGCCGCCGAGTTCACGGGCGACCACGGGCATCGCCGTCGCGACCGCCATCGCCTCGAACGCCACCAGCATGACCAGCGCGACCAGCCCCACGCTGAGCGCTCGGTAGCTGGGTGAGACCACGCTGGCTGGAGGGGCTTCAACAGTAGTTGTCATACCCGGCAACGTACGGCGAAGCCCCTGGTCAGCACATCGGGCGGTGGGCCTAGGCCCTTCGCCCTAAGGCATGAGGGGGTCGATGCCGCCCAGGAGCAGGTCGAGGCCGAACCGGAAGCGCTCCTCGCCGTCGGCGTCGACCAAGGCGTCGACGTGCCTGGTCATGAACGGGAACTGCGCCGGCGGCAGCGAGCCGTAGTAGTCGGCGATCTGCCCGATGAAGGACTCTATGTACTCCCTCGGGTCGGACTGCCCGGAGGCGCGCATCCTCGTCCAGTGCAGCGAGCCCTCGAAGGCGTCGCCGGAGATGTAGAGGGTGAGCCGGTCCAGGACGAGCGCGGCGTTCCTGGGCGACATGCCGGCCTCGATGAGCAGCCCGAGGAGGAACTCGCCGACGCGCAACGCGTTCGGCCCGGTGGGGATCGTGGCCAGCGCCGCCCTGGCCACGTCCGCGTGGCCGCACAGCACCCGATGGGCCTCCAGCGCGTACTCGCGGAGCTGCTCCCTCCAGCGGGACGGGTCTCGCTCCGGCAGCTTGATCTCGCCCAGCACCCGGTCGTAGATCAGCTCCAGCAGTTCTTCCTTGTTGGCCACGTGCGCGTAGAGCGAGGCGGGGCCGGTGTCGAGCTCCTGGGCGACGCGCCTCATGCTCAGCGCGTCGAAACCCTCGGCGTCGAGGACGTGCAGCCCGGTCTCGACGATGAGGTCCTGGCTGAGCTGTCGCTTGACCGGCTTACGCGACCTGCGCCACGGCGGGGTGGGCACCTCTGCGTTGCTTCCCATGTCGAACACTGTACTTGACACGAACATCGTTCGCTACTAAAACGGTGTTCGTAACGAACGCCGTTCGTAATTAAGAACACTGTTAGGAGTTCCTGATGACCGTCACCACTCCCCTGGCGAGCTCCGAACGCCAGGGATACCGCTGGCGTTGGGCCGCCCTGTTCATCATCCTGGCCGCCGAGGTCATGGACCTGCTCGACGCGCTCGTCACCACCATCGCCGCCCCCACGATCCAGAAGGAGCTCGGCGGCATGTCCAGCCTGGTGCAGTGGTTAGGCGCCGGCTACACGCTGGCCATGGCCGTTGGCCTGATCACCGGTGGCAGGCTGGGCGACCTGTTCGGCCGCAAGCGGATGTTCGTCGTCGGCGCCCTCGGCTTCACCGCGATGTCCCTGATCTGCGGCGTCGCGGCCAACCCAGAGATGCTGATCGGCGGGCGGGTCCTGCAAGGCCTGTTCGGAGCCGTGATGCTGCCGCAGGGGCTCGGCCTGATCAAGGAGATGTTCCCGCCCGAGGAGATCGGCAAGGCGTTCGCCATGTTCGGGCCGGTGATGACGATCTCGTCCGTGGGCGGCCCGATCCTCGCCGGCTGGCTGGTCGACGCCGACCTGTGGGGCACCGGCTGGCGCATGATCTTCCTGATCAACCTGCCGGTCGGGCTCGCCGCCGCGCTCGCCGGGATGCGGTTCCTGCCCGAGTACCGGCTCTCCGACGCCACCCGGCTCGACCTGCTCGGCGTCGTCCTCGTGTCGAGCGCCGCCTTCCTGCTCATCTACCCGCTCATCCAGGGCCGCGAGCTCGGCTGGCCCGTCTGGACGTTCCTCTCGATGGCCGCCTCCGTCGTGATGTTCGCGCTGTTCGCCGTCTACGAGTCGCGCCGCGCCCGCTCCGGCAAGGACCCGCTGGTCACGCCCGGGCTGTTCCGCAAGCGCTCCTTCACCGGCGGGCTCGTCGCCGGGCTGGCGTTCTTCTCCGGCCTGATGGGCCTGAGCCTCGTCTTCACCCTCTACACCCAGGTCGGGCTCGGCTACAGCCCGCTCAAGGCCGGCCTGACCGGCCTGCCCCAGGCCCTCGGCGGGGTCATCGGCTTCGGCCTGGCCCTGTCCGGCCTGCAAGAGAAGCTCGGACGCGGCCTCCTCCAGATCGGCACCGCCGTCATGGCCGCCGGCGCGGTCGTCCTCGGCCTGACCGTCCACCTCGCCGGCCTGGACGTCAGCCCCTGGCAGCTCGCCCCCGGCCTCGCCCTGGTCGGCATGGGCATGGGCCTGACGATGGCGCCGTTCTTCGACATCGTGCTCGCCGGGGTCGAGCCGCACGAGTCGGGCTCCGCCTCCGGCACGCTCACCGCGATCCAGCAGCTCGGCGGCGCGCTCGGCACCGCCGTCCTGGGGACGCTCTTCTTCAACCTGCTCAAGGACCAGTGGAGCTTCGGCTCGGCGATGCAGGTCACCGTCTGGGTCGAGGTCGGGCTGCTGGCCCTCACCTTCGCCCTGTCGTTCCTGCTTCCCGGCGAGGCCCGTCCCGGCCAAGCGGGCCACTGACCCGCCGGACGCGGGCGCGGGCCTTCCCACCAGGGAGCCCGCGCCCTCTTGACGTCAACGGAGCACTTCCCCCACTCTCGCCCTCTCTCGGACCAGGGCCGCACAGCGGTCGCTCGCCACGCCCGCCCGTTGTCGGAAGGTGTACGGCGAGCTCGCTCCGTGCGGTCAGGAGCGTGCGCCGACGTGCCGTTCGGCCCACTGCGTGATGTCACGGCGCTCGATCGCCGCCGCCATCAGGTCAGGGAAGGCGTCAGGTGTGCACGCGAACGCGGGGACGCCCATCGCCGCCAGCGCGGCGGCGTTCTCGTGGTCGTAGAACGGCGCGCCCTCGTCGGACAGCGCCAGCAGCACGATCACCTGGATCCCCGCCTGGGTCATCGCCGCCACCCTGCGCAGCATCTCCTGCCTGACCCCACCCTCGTACAGGTCGCTGATCAGCACGAAGATGGAGTCGGACGGCCGGGTGATGAGCCCCTGGCAGTAGGCGATGGCCCTGTTGATGTCGGTGCCGCCGCCCAGTTGCGTGCCGAACAGCAGCTCCACCGGGTCGTGGAGCTGGTCGGTCAGGTCGACCACCGCCGTGTCGAACACCACGATGGACGTCCGCAGCGACCGCATCGAGGCCAGCACCGCGCCGAACACGCTGGAGTACACCACCGACGCCGCCATCGACCCGCTCTGGTCGACGCAGAGCACGACCTCGCGCTGAACCGCCCGCTGCCTGCGCGCGTACCCCACCAGCCGCGACGGGACGACCGTGTTCCGCTCCGGCAGATAGTTCTTGAGGTTCGCCCGGATGGTCCGGTTCCAGTCGATGTCCGCCACCCGCTTGGGGCGGTGCGTCCTGGCCGAGCGGTCGAGCGCGCCGGTGACAGCGGCCCTGGTCTTCTGCGCCAGCCTGCGTTCCAGCTCCTCCACCACCGCGCGCACCACCGCCCTGGCGGACTCGCGCGCCTGCTCGGGCATGACCCGGTTGAGCGCGAGCAGGGTCCCGACGAGATGCACGTCGGGCTCCACGGCCTCGAGCATCTCCGGCTCCAGCAGCAGCCGGGTCAGGTTCAGCCGCTCGATCGCGTCCTTCTGCATCACCTGCACGACCGTGGACGGAAAGTACGTCCGGACGTCGCCGAGCCACCGCGCCACTCGCGGCGCCGACGCCCCCAGCCCGCCCGCCCGGCTGCCCTGCCCGTCACCCCGCCCGTCGCGCCCATCACCACGGCCGCCCTGCCCGTCGTACAGCGCGGCCAGCGCCCCGTCCATCTTGGCGTCGGCGCCCTGCAGCCCGAACCCGGTGCCGTCGGCGTCGCCGCCGCCCAGCACCAGCCGCCACCTGCGCATCCGCTCATCCATGTGCCCTCCCCAGGATCGCCAGCACGGTCCGCGCAGCAGCGTCGGCGCGGCGTTCGTCGAGGTCCCGCTCGCCCGCGTCCTCCCGCCGCCCCGCCGCACGGACGCGCTCACCGATCGCCCTGCGCTCCGGCGCGGCGAACCCGGCGAAGGTACGGCGCAGCAGGGGCAGCACGTCGATGAACTGGTCACCGCCGAGCCCGCTCAACCAGCCGTCGACCAGCCGCAGCAGCCGGGGATCGTGCACCAGTAACAACCCGCCGCCGGCCAGGAATCCCTCGACCCAGGCGGCGGCCCGCGCAGGCGGCTGCCCCCGGGATACGGCCCGCGACATCCGCTGCTCGGCGTCGTCGAGCTCCCCGGCGTCGAGCAGGATCCGCGTCAACCGTCCCTCGATGACTCCGTGCAGATCACCGCGATCGCAGATCCCCCGCAACGTCCCCAGCCACCGCGCCCGAGGCGCAACCCTGACGGTCTCATCAGAAGGACCACCCCCGGCCCCCGCCCCAACCAGACCACCCCCGCCGCCTCCGGCCGAAGCCCCCTCCCCGGCGAGAGCACCAGGGCCGGCAGCGCGCACCTCGCCAGAACGACCGACCGGAGCGACGTCCGCTTCCACCGCCCCTGCCTCCGGGGCCGGCAGCCCCGCCTCCAACACCGCCGGACCCGCCTCCGGCACCATCGGACCCGCCTCCGGCACCGCCGGACCCACCTCCGGCACCGCCGGGCCCGCCTCCAGCGCTGCCGGGCCCGCCTCCGGTTCTGACAGCACCGACGGCCCGACCCCTGGTTCCGGCGGCGCGGCCTCCTGGCCATCGGCAGCGTCGCTGGTGGTGAAGGGGGAAGCCTCCTCAGCGGTAGCGTCCGCGGAAAGAGGCGGGGTCTCGTCGAGAAGAGCGACGGCGGCGTGCACCGCGTCGATATTGGTCAGGAGAGCCGCTGCGGCTGCATCGTCGAGGCCGGTGACCGCGACCGGAAGGCCGACGCGGATGCGGTCCAGCATCGAGTGCACGATGACCGCGAGCCCGTCCGCCGAGGTGCCGCGCACGTCACCGTAGCGATGGGCGCGAACCATCGCGGGCAGCGCCGTCATCAGGTGAGTGACGTCGGTGTCGAGCGCGGCCCTGGCCGACAGGGCCGCGAGCACCTCGGGCAGCGCGTCCGGGAGGTCGGCGAGCAGGCACTGCTCGACCAGCCCGGTCAGTTCGGCCAGTGAGACGCCCCCCTCCCCGCCCCCACCCGCCGAACCGCCCCGACCCCCCGAAGGCACAGCGGGCGGCACCGAGGGCCCGCCAGGTGACGCCGAAGGACCGGCAGGCGGCACCGACGGCACACCCGGCGAAACCGAAGGAGTGGCCGGCGGAGCCGTGAGAACCGTGGGCGGAGCTGTAGGGCCGGACGGGGACGCCGGGCCGGGTGGGGAGTCGGTGGCCGTGGCGAGGTCGCGGGCGCGTTGGGTGGCCGCCGTCGCGACCGTCATCCCGAGGGCCGCCGCCTCGATGAGCGTGAGGTCGTACTCCGGCTGCCACGACAGTGTCCACGTCTCCCTGAACGTGCCCGTGCCCCGTGACCGCCCCTGCGCCCCCCACCCGACGCCCAGCAGCCGCAGCCGGTGCAGCAGATGGCTGCGTTGCAGGTCGAGCGGCTTGCGCAGGTCGAGGTCGAGGGTGCGTTCCAGCGCCTCGGGCTTGAGCCGCAACCGCCGCTGCTGGTCGCGGAGGTCGCGTTGGAGCGGCACCATGGGGGTGCCGTCGGTGACGCGGCCGAGCCGGTCGCCGACCACCAGGCGGCGCTGGATCAGCTCGACCGCCAGGTCGTCGCCCTCGCACAGCACGGCCCTGGCCGCCTCCGTGACCTCGTCCAGCCCGGCGAGCGGTCTGCCGCGTAGGGTGGCGAGGCCGTGCGCGAGGCGGACCGCCTCGATGACGTGCGCCGACGACACCGCCAGCCCCTCGTCGCGGAGCACCGCCGCGGCGCCGGCCAGCCACCGCTCGACCGGCCGGTCGGGGACGGTGAACAGGTGGTGGTACCAGCCCGGCGAGCTGATGCCGGCGCCGTAGCCGCTCCACCAGGCCAGCCGCCCGTACGTCCACGGCACCCAGGTCAGCTCGGCCTTCACCTTGGGCAGCCCGCGCAGGATCGCGTCGTCGGCCCTCGCCGGGGGCAGCGGCTCGGTCAGCGCGGGGACGTGCCATGCGCCGCACACCACCGCGATCCGTTCGAAGCCCTGCTTGACGGCGGCGCGGAGGGTGCGGCGCATGTGCGCCTCGCGCCTGGCCTCGCGCTCGTCGGGCTCGTGACCCTCCCGCACGGCGGTGACGGCCTCGGCGATCACGTCGAACGGGGTGTCGCCACGGTGCTCGACGACGTCCTCCCACCAGCGCTCGGGGTCGTCGTAGCCGGCGGCGCGGGCGAGCGTCGCGATGGGATCGAGCCGAAGGCCGGAAACATCCCGGTCGCGACCGCCCTCGTCGTCGCCGTCGTCACCGGCGGCCAGCGTGTGGGACGCGGGCAGGTCGCAGAAGCGCAGCGGAACACCCGACGCCGTCGCGTACGTGACGGCCTGCCACTCGGGAGAGAACTCCGCGAACGGCCAGAAAGCCGCACGGGACGGCCGACCCGGGACGTGCGCGAGCAGCGCCACCGGCGGCTCCAGATCGGGGGCGAGGGAGACGAGCGCGTCGGCCTCCGGCGGCCCCTCGACGAGGATCGCGTCCGGCCGGAGACGTTCGAGCTCCCGCCGCACGGCCCGGGCCGACCCGGGGCCGTGGTGCCGTACTCCGAGGATGGAGACGCTCATGACACCTCACGGCAGGCGCGGTAGAAGTCGCTCCAGTCGCGGCGCTCGCGCACGACGGTCTCCAGGTACTCGCGCCACACCACCCGGTCCGACACCGGCTCCTGCACGACCGCGCCGACGATCCCGGCCGCCACGTCGGACGGCCGCAGCACCCCGTCGCCGAAGTGCGCGGCGAGCGCGATCCCGCTGGTGAGCACCGAGATCGCCTCGGCCGTCGAGAGGGTGCCGCTCGGCGACTTGACCTTGGTGCGGCCGTCCTCGGTCACGCCCGTGCGCAGCTCGCGGAAGACCGTCACCACGCGGCGGATCTCGGCCAGGCCCGTGGCAGTCTCGGGCAGCTCCAGCGACCGTCCGAGCTGGGCGACGCGGCGCGAGACGATGTCCACCTCCTCCTCGGCGGTGGCGGGGACGGGCAGCACGACGGTGTTGAAGCGGCGGCGCAGCGCGCTCGACAGCTCGTTGACGCCCCTGTCGCGGTCGTTGGCGGTGGCGATGACGTTGAAGCCGCGCTCCGCCTGAACCTCGCGGTTCAGCTCGGGGATCGGCAGCGTCTTCTCCGACAGCACGGTGATCAGGGCGTCCTGGACGTCGGACGGCATGCGGGTGAGCTCCTCGACCCGGGCGATCCGGCCTTCGGACATGGCTCGCATCACGGGCGAAGGGGTCAGCGCCTCGACCGAGGGGCCCTCGGCCAGCAGCCTCGCGTAGTTCCAGCCGTACCGGATGGCTTCTTCCGCGGTTCCGGCCGTGCCCTGCACGAGCAGCGTCGAGTCGCCGCTGATCGCGGCGGCCAGGTGCTCCGACAGCCAGGTCTTGGCCGTGCCGGGCACGCCGAGCAGCAGCAGCGCGCGGTCGGTGGCCAGCGTGGCGACGGCGACCTCGACGATGCGGCGGGCGCCGACGTACTTGGGGGTGATGCGGTCGCCGTCGCCCAGGATGTACGTGGTCACCGCCCACGGCGACAGCTTCCAGCCGGGCGGCCTGGGACGGTCGTCGTCCTTGGCGAGCAGGGCCAGCTCCTCCGCGTACTGGGCTTCCGCGTGGGGGCGCAGGACGGTCATACAAGCTCCTTGGTCATGTCGGCACGGAACCGCAGCAGGGCGGCGACCTGCTGGATGGGTTGCTCGGGCGAGTAGCGTTCCGCCAGGTCGCAGAGCGCGGGGTCGATGCGCTCGCCGGCGAGCTTGACCAGCTCGCCGAGGTTCCACGGCTGGGTGCTCGCCACCTTGAGGATCTTGCGCAGCACGGCTGTGGCCAGGCCCTCGCGCCAGTGCGGGGAGACGCCGCCGAGCACCATGATCAACTGGCTGTCCAGGTCATGATTTTTCACGAAGTTGGCGGCTAGCTCCTGCTGTTCGTTCGGCCCCAGGGCGCCGAGGAGGTCGGCGATCGGATCCCAGGCGAACATCGCCCGCGCCCACTCCGGGTCGCGTTGCAGGACGGCCGCGCGCACCCAGGCAGTGCGGACCTCGGAGTCCCAGTCGGGGATCTTCCTCGCGAGCAGTTTCGCGGGGGCCTGCCCCCACGTCGTCAACGGGGCACGGGCGACGACCTGCTGCAACCACCAGGCCCGCTCCCCGATGCCGCGCGGCGGCTTCGGCCGGACGCCGTCGCGCTCCATCGCCCTGTCGCATTCCCTGGGCGGTTCGACGACGATCGTGTCGCCGGCGATCGTCAGGCAGGCGCGGGCGCGTTCCGCCATGCGCCGCGCCAGGCGCGACCCGGGCAGGCGGGTGAGCAGGTTCGCGGCCTCCTGGCGTACCTCTCGCCTGCGGTCGTCGAGGGCCGCCTCCAGGAACGGCTCGTCGTCCATGGACAGGCCGTCGGTCAGCAGCTCGATGAACTCCGTGCGGTCGTCGGGCGTCTCGCGCGCCCAGGTGCTCTCGAGCAGCTCCCTCGCGCGCGCCGGGTCGGCGGCCCTGAGCCGCCGCAGGTGGGCGCGCCTGTCGGCGGCGCCGCCCAGCTCCCACGTCTCGCCGGTCGGCTCTTCCAGCAGGTAGGGCCAGGACGGGTTGCGCCCGGCCAGCCACCTCCCGCGCTGCCCCGCCAGGACTCCCAGGTGAGCCCTGATCGACCGGTCACGGCTGCCCCGGTCGAGCAGGTCCGGCAGCACGTACGCGGGCACCCGCCGCCCGGACGCCGCGGCGGCGGCCAGCCACTCGGGCAGCAGCCGGTCGTACTCGCCGCCCAGAATCCTGACCAGCCGCTCGGCCGCCCTCCGCGACACGGCCTCCCGCTCCTCCTCGGCGGCGACCGCTCCTGGGACGGGCACGTGCCGCTCCTCTCCGGCCACCATCCGTGGAACGGCCACGCGCTCATTCCCGACCGCGTCAGGGACCGCGCGCCGGCCCTCGGCCGTGGCCTGCGGAACCGTCTCCTGCGTGGAGGCGTGGGCGTTCGCCAGAAGGCGCTGGCCCGCGCGACGGCGGACCACCTCCACGGCCGCGCTCTCCAGCAACGCTCCCTGGTACGGGCGGCGGTCGGTGCCGACCAGCGCCGTGGACGCGAGGTCCTCCCAGCTCACAGGATCACCGCCGTTTCTTCGTCGTCCCACGTGGTGAGCGGGCGCAGGCCGGAAGGAGTCCACTCGGCGGCGACCGTCACGGGATGGCCGCCGGAGACGGCGATCAGCCGCCACAGGTCGCGCCCGGCCGGATGCAGCGGGAGGCCGCCCAGTTCGGCACCGCCGGGGACGACCTCGCGCAGGACGAGCGGCCACGAGTCGGTCCACGGGTCTTCCGAGAGGGCGGTGGCCACCTCGTCCAGGGCCTCCTCCGGGGACACTCCCGACGGCCGGCCACCGCGGACCGGTTGGGAGTGGCGGGCGGCCACCAGGGCGCGCAAGGGAGCGGCGCCGGGGTAGAAGGCGAGGTCGGCGTCGACCGTCGTGCCCGTGACCAGGGAGGCGTCGAGAGGCTGACCTTGCGGGGCGAACGACAGGACCAGAGCCGCTCTGCCCGTCTTCCGGCCGCGCAGCCAGACCTTCCGGGACGTCAGCCGCCCCTGCTCCTCGTCGCGCCTGCCCAGGACGTGCCACTCGTCACGCACCGCCGGACTCGCCAGCACCTCCTCGCGCGTGACGGGAAAGCCGGTACGCGTCATGACGGTCTGCGCGAGCTCCGGCGGAAGCTCGGCACGGCGTCTGTAGGCCATGGCGAGGAGGTTGATCAGGGCGTACTCCTCCAGCAGGCGCTCAGGCCAGTCGTCCTGCCTGCGGACGTGCGACAGGCGGGCGACCATTCCGGCGACGCCGGGAGCCTGGGCGTCGACGAGGCGTTTGGCCAGCTCGTCCCAGTCGCTGTCGCCGGCCGCGGCGAGCCCCTGGCGGACCTGGTCGGCCAGCCAGCGCTCCAGCTCGCCCAGCCCCGCCGCGACCCGCCTCTCCCGCACCGACTCCGCCCGCCCACCATCTGCCCCGCCCGAAGCGCCCTCCCTGACGGAACCGGCACCGGCCGGACCGACACCCGCCTCACCCGAACCAGCACCTCGACCTGCGGAGGCAGCACCTTCCCCAGCCGAACCGGCTCCCTCGCCAGGAGTGTGCGCCGCCTCTGCCCTGGCACGGGCCGCCTCGATCTTCGCGGACGCCTTGGCGGCGCGGTCGGCACGCTGGGCCAGCCACTCGGACACCCACGGCGGCACCACGTCCGTGACCGGGACCCCGTCGGCCGACCACAACAGCAGCAGCCCCAGCGCGTGCTTGCAGGGGAACTTCCGGCTCGGGCAACTGCACCGGTACGCGGGCTCCGTCAGGTCGACGCTCGCCTGGTACGGCTTCGCGCCGCTGCCCCGGCACTCCCCGAAGAGCACGCTGTCTGTCACACCGCGCAACGACCACGTGCCAGGCGCCGCCACGCCTTGCGCCGCCTTCTGGGACGACGCGTCGGGGGCAAGGGCGAGCACCTGATCACGGCTCCACCGTTCGATCACTCGCCGCACATTAGCCAGCCCGACCGACATTTCCCGGCCCACCGCGAAGCACGATCACAGCTCACCGGCACCAGCGGCGAAAGCGGCAGTCGACCAGCGCCGATGCGCGCCTGGACCGACCTCGCGCGCCGTGGCCGAGTTCGGCGCCAGGGGCTACGCGGGTGCCCGCACGGCGGGGATCGCCCGCCGCGCCGACGTCAACCAGCAGCTCACCTCCTGCCACTGGTGTTCAGAGCGGAGGCGTCGTCGGGTGACCTACAATCGGCTGGTGAAGCTGATGATCTACCCGGATGGGCCGTCGATCGAGGTGGCCGGCGAGAGTGAGGCGCTGGCCAGCGACCTGGACGGGCAGCTCGTCCTCGACGGCACCCGATTCCTCCGCCGTGACGTCACCGGCGCGCCCGTCGCCTTCGTCGAGCGCCCGCCCATCGCCAGGGAGCTGGATCTTCTCCCCCACCCCGAGGGCGGCTGGTTCCGTGAGACCTGGCGCTCCCCCGTCTCCTTCACTCCCGACTCCTATCCCGGCCCCCGCGCCAGCGCCACCGGCATCTACTTCCTGCTCCAACCCGGCGAGGAGTCGGTGCCGCACATGGTCCGGTCCGACGAGGTCTGGTTCTGGCACCGGGGCGGCCCGCTGGCGCTGACCATCGGCGACGCGACGGTCGTCCTCGGGCCGCTGGTGGAGGAGGGGCACGTGCCGCAGGCCGTCGTCCCTGGCGGGGCCTGGCAGTCGGCCCGCCCGGCGGCGGACGAGGCGGTGCTGGTGAGCTGCGTGGTCTCGCCGGGTTTCGACTTCGCCGACTTCACGGCCGACCAGGGATAGCAGGCCCGCACCCTGCGCGGCGTGACCGAGGACGTCGATCTCGCTCCACTGGCAGCCTTCCATCGCCTCACGAAGCCTGAAGGCTCACCAAAAGGCCCACAACGCACACTTGCTCCACAAACAGCAAAAATCACGCTCTTCTAGGCCGCGTGCTCGGTTTGAGATTCTGGGGCGAGGTGATTGTCTGTCGGGAGGAACTATGAGGAGGGCCTCGGTGAGCCGAAAGATCGTCTCCATCGTCGGTGGCAAGGACGCCACCGGCACCGTCACCTACGCATCCACCAACCCCGCCCGCACCGGCGACGTGGTGGCCCAGGTCGGGCTGGCCGACGCCGACACCTTCGCCGCCGCCTGCCGCACCGCGAAGGAGGCGCAGCGGGAGTGGGCCAGGGTGCCGGCGCCGGTGCGGGGGCGGGTGATCGCGTCCATCGGGCGGCTGGTCGAGGCGAACGCCGAGCGGCTGGCCCACCTCGTCACCGAGGAGATCGGCAAGCCGTACGCCGAGGCTCTGGGCGAGGTGCGGGAGATCGTCGACACGTGCGACTTCTTCCTGGGCGAGGGGCGGCGGCTGTACGGGCAGACCGTCCCGTCCGAGATGCCGGACAAGAACCTGTTCACGTTCCGGAACCCGATCGGGGTCGCGGCGGTGATCACCGCCGGGAACTTCCCGGTCGCGGTGCCGTCGTGGTACCTCGTCCCGGCGTTGTTGTGCGGGAACGCCGTGGTGTGGAAGCCCGCCGAGTACGCCGCCGCCAGCGCGCACGCGATGTTCCAGCTGTTCGTCGCGGCGGGCCTGCCCGACGGCGTGCTGAACGTGGTCTTCGCCGACGGGGCCGAGACGTTCCGCGGGCTGGAGCTGGCGCTGGGCGAGGGCACGGTGCAGAAGGTCGGCTTCACCGGGTCCAGCGAGGTCGGGCGGAAGGTCGGCGAGCTGACCGGGCGGCACCTGCAGTCCGCCTGCCTGGAGCTGGGCGGCAAGAACCCGATGGTGATCATGCCGGACGCCGATCTCGACCTCGCTGTCGAGGGCGCGCTGTTCTCCGGTTTCGGGACGGCCGGGCAGCGCTGCACCAGCCTGGGCACGGTGATCGTGCACGAGAGCGTCCACGACCGGTTCGTCGAGCGGTTCGCGCAGGCCGTCAGAGAGGCTAAGATCGGCGACCCTGAAGGCGACGTGCTAGCCGGGCCGCTGCTGGACCAGAAGTTCGCCGATCGGTACGAGGAGTACCTGGCCTGGATCCAGCCCCACCACACCGTCGTGTCCGGAAATATTGGCAGAATCTCCAAGGACAGCCCTCGCCACGACTTCACCGGCGACGAGGGGCTGTACTACCACCCGGTGGTGGTCGACGGGGTGCGGCCGACCGACCGGCTGTTCCTGGAGGAGACGTTCGGCCCGATCGTCGGCGTGACGACCTTCCAGAGCCTCGACGAGGCGATCGAGCTGGCCAACCTGCCCGGCTACGGCCTGTCGAGCTCGATCTACACGACCGACCCCCGGCACGCCTTCCGCTTCCGCGAGGGCATCTCGGCCGGCATGGTCAGCGTCAACAACTCCACGTCGGGCGCCGAGGCGCACCTGCCCTTCGGCGGCAACGGCAAGTCGGGCAACGGCAGCCGCCAGTCGGGCATGTGGGTGCTCGATCAGTTCACCCGCTGGCAGGCGATGAACTGGGACCACTCGGGCCGCCTCCAGAAGGCCCAGATGGACGTCGCCGACATCACCCCGGATATGGGCTTCCGGCTCTAGAACCTTCCACCTGGAGGTAAGAAAGCCACTCCGCCGGGATTCATGGGTCTTCCGGCGGAGTGCAGGTCGTGCCACGATATCGGCGCCTTCGATTACGGGGAGAAGCCGATGCGTAACGATGCGACACCAACGAGCCGGACGATTCGCCTGCGGGCGGGCTTTCCCTGCCGGTGGAGCGTCTGGTCCGCCGACCGCCGCGGCTGGTACCCCAAAGGCGTCTCACCGGCGCGCGACCTCGACGGACTGCCCTACTTCCACGGCGACGACCTGGTGATCGAGGTCCCGCCGGAACGGCTGACGGTCAGGGCCGCGCGGGGCATGGAGTACGACCGGGCCGAGACGACGCTGGTGCCCGGCGACGGCGAGACGCTCGTCGAGCTGGCTCCGCGGCGCATCTACGACGCGGCGGCGCGCGGCTGGTACGGCGGCGACCTGCACGTCCGCCTGAACCGCCCGTCGCAGTGGGTGGCCGACTCACAGCACGGCGAGGACCTGCACGTGGTCAACCTGCTGCCCTGCGACGGCGACCCGATGGACTGCTGGACGGGCCGCGACCTGCCCTGGTCCGACGGCACCCACGTGGCCAGGGTGGACCTCGCGCACCACACGCTCGGCATCGACGACCCCGGCGACTCCCTGACCAAGCTGCGTGAGCGGGGCGCGCTCATCGGCTACGCGAACGCCTTCCGCGGCCCGGTCGAGACGCCCGAGCAGCTCGTGGGCCTCGGCGACCCGGGGTTCGACGCGCGGCTGTCGGTGGTCGACGCGGCGCTCGGCCAGGTCGACAGCTTCTCCTCGGCGATCGGCTCGGCGCGCGCCTACCGGCGGCTGATCGGCGCGGGCAACCGGATCGCCGCCGTCGCGGGCGCCGCGCACCGGCTCGGGCCGATCGGCCGCGAGCGCACGTACGCGCACGTCGCCGGCCCGCTCACCGCGGAGTCCTACGCGGCGGCGGTGCGCCTTGGCCGCACGTTCGCCACCACCGGGCCGTTCCTGGAGCTGTCAGCCGACGGCCACGGCCCCGGCTCCACACTGAGCCTCACGCCCGGAGCCCGGCTGCGCGTCACGGGCCGGGTGATCGGCCCCGGTGTGGAGACCGTCCGGTTGCTGACAGCCGACGGCGAGCTGACGTCGGGGCCGCCCGGCGAGGTGGCGGCGGAGCTGACGGTCATCTGGCCGACCTACGTGGTGGCGGTGGCGGAGGGCGGCGGCCAGGTGCGGGCGCACACCAGCCCGGTCTACCTGGACGTCGAGAACCGCCGGGTGGCCAGGGAGGAGGACGTGACGTTCTGCCTGCGCTGGCTGGAACTGCTGGAGGACCTGATCAGGGACCGGGTCGGCGCGGGCTACCTGGCGGTCGTGGCGGAGGCCCGCAGGGTCTACGAGTCACGGCTGGCATGAGGGAACGCGGGCCCCATCGGGGGTGCCCGCGTTCCCTCATACGGCTTGCGCGCCTCCGGTCAGACGCCTTCGGTCAGACCTGGCCGGCCTTCTCCAGGGCGGCGCAGCAGGTGTTCACCAGCAGGCGGGTGACCACGTACGGGTCGACGTTGGCGTTCGGGCGGCGGTCCTCGATGTAGCCCTTCTTGTCGACCTCGACCTGCCACGGGATGCGGACCGAGGCGCCGCGGTCGGAGACGCCGTAGCTGTACCTGTTCCAGGGGGCGGTCTCGTGGGCGCCGGTCAGGCGGCTCTCGATGCCCGCGCCGTACTGCGTGATGTGCTCGGTCGGCTTGTCGCCCTCGCCGAGCGCCTCACAGGCCGTGATGATCGCGTCGTAGCTCTCGCGCATGGCCTTGGTGGAGAAGTTGGTGTGCGCGCCGGCGCCGTTCCAGTCGCCGCGGGCGGGCTTGGCGTCGAGCGTGGCCTCCACGCCGAACTCCTCGGCGGTGCGGTAGAGCAGCCAGCGGGCGATCCACATGTGGTCCGACACGTCGAGCGGGCCGGCCGGGCCGATCTGGAACTCCCACTGGCCGGGCATGACCTCGGCGTTGATGCCGGAGATCTCCAGGCCGGCGGCGAGGCAGCGGTCGAGGTGCAGCTCGACGATCTCGCGGCCGAAGATGGCGTCGGCGCCGACACCGCAGTAGTAGGGGCCCTGCGGGGCGGGGAAGCCGCCCTCGGGGAAGCCGAGCGGGCGGCTGCCCTTGAAGAAGGTGTACTCCTGCTCGATGCCGAACCAGGAGTCCTGGCCGGCGAACTGCTCGGCGATGGGGCGGAGCAGGGCGCGGGTGTTGCTCTCGTGCGGCGTGCCGTCGATCTCCTCGACCTCGCACAGGACGAGCACGTTGGCGCCGCCGCGGATCGGGTCGGGGCAGGTGAACACCGGGCGCAGGACGCGGTCGGACGAGTGGCCCTTGGCCTGGTTGGTGCTGGAACCGTCGAAGCCCCAGACGGGGGGCTCGGCCCCGTCGGCCAGGATCTTCGTCTTCGAGCGCAGCAGTGCGGTGGGCTCGGTTCCGTCGATCCAGATGTACTCAGCCTTGTAGCTCACAACGGTCCTTTCCGAATTCTTCACAGCCACGCCGAGTCTTATGGACGACCGTTTCCCCGTTTTTGCCCGAATGTGAACGCCGTGTTAATCCCGCAGCCCACCCGTGCGCGATCAGCTCTCCCGCACGCTTCCGCCGCCGTCCACGGTGAGCATCGCGTTCGGGCCGCCCTCGCCGCACTCCGGGCCGTTGGGGAAGCGGCCCTTGGGGGTGACCCGCACCGTCCTGTCCAGCAGGGACGCGCCGCGCGCGCCCCGCAGGGTGAGCCGGACCTCGACCAGGCGCTTGGGCAGGCCCGCGACGTCCGCGAAGCCCTGTTTCTCGGCGGTGGGCACGGCGACGGCCGAGCACGTGTCGCCCGAGCAGGTCTGCTCGCCCGCCCGCGACCCCTGGAAGAGCTCCAGCCGGGGGCGCCGGCAGGAGCCGTCCCAGCACACCTCCAGGGTGGCGGACCTCACCTTGGCGGCGAGCGGCGCCTCCACGGTCAGCCCGACGCCGACGGGAGTGCCGATCAGGGTGCAGGGGTGGGGCGGCTCCGAGCCGCATCCGGTCAGCATGGCTGCGGCGGCAACGATCACGGCAAGTCTGCGCACACCCGTACGACGTGGCCCGCCCCCGCCCGGTTCAAGTCGTTTCCGGAGGATCTCGCCGCGGATCCGCGCCGCCGCCCTGCCCACGTGCCCGTCGCGGATCCGCGCCGCCGCCCTGCCTACGCGCCCGTCGCGGACTCGGGCCGCCGTCGGCCTCTCTACCTTCCGTCCTTGCCGTTGCCGTCGTAGCCGAGCAGGCGCATGGCGGTGTCGGGGTCCAGCGCCGCGGCCAGGAGTTGGGCCCTGGCGTGGGCCTGGTCGCGTTCGCGTTCCGTCCTGGCCTGCGCGGCACGCAGCCCCTTGACGGCGACGAACGCCAGCCCGCCGCCGACGATGACCGCGACCACGACGACGAACAGCACGAGCAGCAGCCCCGGCGACGCCAGGCCGGGCGGCGGTGAGACGCCCGTGACCGCGAACCCGGCGACGAGCGCCGCGGCCACCAGCGTGAGGAGGCTGGCGACGACCACCCAGACGCGGGGCCTCCGCTGCGGGGACGCGACGGGGGTCCCGGGCGTCGCCGCGTACGCGGGCGCGACGGGCGGAGGCTCCGGCGCCCACGGCACGAACTCGGGACGCCCAGGCCGACCGACCGTCACGACCTCCGCGGGCAGCCCGGCCGCGGCCGGGGCCGTCGCCCCAGGCGGCTCGGACGCGATCAGAGCGGGTGGTCCGGCCGTTGGGGCGGTCAGCAGGGGCAGGCCGGGCGCCCCCAGGAGGGCGGGCTCGACGGAGGCCGGGGCGGTGGGGCGCTCCTCGGCCGCGCCCGGCAGCTCGCGCTCGATGCGGCTGTGCTCCTTGTGCGCCCTGGCGGCGTCGCGGTGGTACTCCTCCAGGTCCTCGTACAGCTCGTCGGAGGCGTAGATCGTGCCGTCGACGAGCGGGCCGGGTGACCGCTCGATGATCGCCACCACGTCGTCGCCGTTGAGCGTCTTGTGCGTCTCCAGCGCGTGCGCCAGGCAGAGCACGTCCCTGCGGTGCTCCTCCAGCAGCCGCTCGGTCTTCTCGAGCAGCCGCACCAGGTTGAACTCGATCCGCTCGCCCAGCACGTCGGGGGCCAGGTCGGGCTGCCTCCTGGACGGCTCCCTGTCGGTGATGCCGATGGAGCCGCCGCCGGCGCGCCGCGGCATGGCCTTGCCGCCCAGGATCTCCAGTTCCTGCAGCGCGGGCAGCGAGGTGACGCCCGAGCCCATCCCCCAGTACGACTCCATGAGCGCGGTCAGGAACGTGGCCGAGTGCAGGTCGCCGGAGACGCCGGAGGAGTTGTCCTGGCCGAAGAACATCCGCTCCCCCGCCAGCGAGGCCAGGGAGACCATGATGTCGGCCTCGTACTCGGACTTCCACCGGGTGAACTGGTCCTCCGGCTTGATGGAGGCGACCATGCCGAGGTAGTCGGCGCCCTTCTCGATGGTGGCGATGTCGATCTCCAGGTGGAACCGGGTCACGTACGCCACCACCGCGTGGCACGCCTCGTGGACGGCCACCGCGTGCCGCTCGCGCTCGATGTACTCGACGTCCTCGGGCGGGCCGAGTTGCTTGAGCCGCTTGGCGCGCAGCACGTCCGACCAGGTGATGATCTCGCGGCCGTCGCGGATCGCGGTGATCAGCGACTCGTTGACCAGGTCCTTGATCGTGGCGCCGGTCGCGTACGGGGTGATCGTGGCGAGCTTGTCGATCTGCTCCGTGGTGAGCTCGTGCTCGACCTTGTCGAAGTAGCCCTGGTAGGTGCGCACCCGTCCGGCTTTGGACGGGTAGCCGACCTTGTAGATGCGGTCGATGCGGCCGGGCCGCAGGAGCGCCTCGTCCAGCGCGTCGGGACGGTTGGTCGCCATCATGACCAGGATGCGGAACCTGGGCGGCGGCTTGGGACGCATCCCGAGCAGCCGCCTGACCAGCCGGTTGAAGAAACCGCGCGGCTTCTTCAGCCCCGACAGCTCGGTGAGCAGGGCCTGCAGCGTGCCGGGGTCGCCGCTGTTCATGCCGCCGCCCATGAAGAAGCGGTTGCGGCGGCCCTGCTCGTCCCCGGCCTCGCGCCCGGCGCGGAAGGCGAGCGCCGCGCGGGTCTCCTCCGACAGGTAGTTCATACCGTGACAGCCGGAGAAGTGAGACGCGGAGAGGTGGGACGCGGAGAAGCCGCCGCCCTGCCCCTGCGGGCCCTGCTGGGCGAGCCTGCCACGCTTGCCGAGCGAGTCGGCCTCGTCGAAGAAGACGATCACTCCGCCGTACCTGAGCGCCAGCTTGCGCAGCTTCCTGAACAGCGTCTTCACCTTCAGGATGCCGATGCCCATGAACATGTTGGTGAACGCGCCGGGATCGACGAAGACGTACGGCTTGCCGGTCTCTCCGGCCACCGCCTCGGCCATGAGCGTCTTGCCGGTGCCGGGCGGCCCCCACAGCAGCAGGCCGCTGGGGACGTACCCGCCGCGCCGCTCGATCTCGTCCGGGCGCTCCAGGAAGACGATGTTCTCCCGGACCCGTTCGACCACGTGGTCCTGGCCCCAGACGTCGTGGAAGCGGGTCTTGATGTCGTCGGGGAAGTACGTCTCGACGCCGCCCCTGGACAGGAACCAGAACAGGCCGACGAACTGGATGATGACCACGAAGAACAGGAACACGATCTGGATGAGGAACGGCATCGCCTGCCAGATCAGCGCGGGCGCCCTGAACAGCGCCAGCAGCGGGCTGACCTCCAGCACCGCGCCCAGCACGAGCGCGAGCACCACGACCCAGAAGGCGATCTTGACCGCGCGCGAGACGCGGTACCTGGTCCAGTCGTCGAAACGCCGGTGCGACCAGCGCTCGAACCCGCCGAAGACGCGCCTGCTCCAGAACCGGTGGTAGCCCGACCAGCGCTCGCTGACGAGGAAGTGGAGCTGCCGCACCGCCTCCGCGCCGAGCAGCCAGAAGATCCACTGGTGGGCCCGCGCGATGGCCATCATGGCCTCGCCGAACGGCACCACGCCCTCGAAGTCGGCCATCACCTTCCAGGTGAGCACCAGGAAGGCCAGCACCAGGACGATGAGGAACTTGCTCCGATCCCAGAACCGCATCTTCTTCCTGGTCACGGCGTCGGGGTCGGTGGGGCCGCTGCCGGGGGCGCGTAGCCCTTCGTGGTGGACGGTCGTCACTGGTGCTCCCCTCATCCGGGCAGCCGGAGCAGCTTGAACGAATTCGCGATCTTGTCGAACTCCGCGGCGCGCTTCCTGAAGCAGATCGACTGGCAGCCGATGAGCATGACCGAGACCGTCCCGCCCTTCTCGTCGAGGATGGCGGTGTCGTCGAACGTCTGGACGTCGTCGCCGATCTGGTAGTTGAAGCGGACGCGGACCCCTCGGGCGCCATGGTCCAGGAGGAGGACCTGGTCGCTGAGCAGTTCGAAGCGCGCGTACAGCGGCGCCCGTCCGCTCGCCTCGGCCTGTGCCTCGTAGAGCTGGCGCACCTGGTCTGTCACCGGGAGGATGAAGTCGCGTAACCGGTTGAGCGAGATCGAGTCCCGCTCGTCGTCGGTGAGCCTGTGCACGGTGGCGTAGACGAAGGGGTCGGCCGAGCCGAGCAGGTGCGCGGGCGTCGGCTTGGCCGACTGGTCGAACGCCGTCGACCAGACGCGTTGCGCGCGCAGCGCGGCGGCCTGCGAGTTCGGATGCTCGCCGCTCAGGTACAGCTCGATGGGATACGCGTTGAGCTGGGTGAACGAGGCCGGGACCTTGAAGTACGTGGTGCCGTCCCTGTCACGTACGTAGGTGAACTCCGGCTGCCCGCACGCTGTCAGCGCGAGTGCGGCGACCAGGAGAGCGATCCAAGCCCGTGTCTTTTTCACCAGGGCTTACCTCCGCTTTACGGACCAACGGAGTTGTTGTGCCCGCTTTCGTGCGGAATGAGCCTGGTGTGCGGTGAGAAATCTTGACCAAATCTTGCTCGTCCATTGGCTTTACTTGTTACAGATCAACATCAACCCGCACGCCACCGCCGCGCCGGCGACGCTACAACGTTCATGCAACCCCCATTGGTTCATCTCAGGAAGTGGCGAAAGATATGAACATCCTCAGCAGAACCTGGAGCAATACATGACAGAACCGGCGGTGGAAGCAGTGGACTCCTTCGGCATCACGGCGGAGCGTCTGTTCACCGAAGTGTGGTCCCGCGATGTGATGCCGGTCAGGGAGCGCCGCCTCCTCCTGCTGGGCCTGCTGGTGGGCCAGGGCCTGAACCGCCAGTTGGACGTGCAACTCGACGCCGCCCTGCGGACGGGCGAGCTGACCGAGGTCGAGCTGCGCGAGGTGGTGGTCTTCCTCGCGCACTACGCGGGCTGGTCTCGGGGGGCGGAACTCAACGCGCAGGTCGAGGAGCTGATCGAGCGCGTCAGGATGGAGCGCTCCGACGGCCAGGACGGTGCGGGCTGAGCGAGCGGACATCCGCCACCCGTGTCCCACCCGGCGCCCGGATACCGGAAAATGGGAGCGATGCCCACCATCTACGACGTCGCCCGCCAGGCCGCGGTGTCCGCCGCCACGGTCTCCCGGGTGCTCAACGGAAACAAGACCGTCGATCCCGCCATGGTCGCGCGGGTGCTGACGGCGGTCCGCGAACTCGGCTACCGGCCCAACGCGGTGGCCCGCAACCTGCGCCGCAGCCAGACCACGCTCTGGGCGGTCATCATCTCCGACATCGGCAACCCGTTCTTCACCTCGATGGTGCGCGGCATCGAGGACGTCGCACAGCACTCCGGCTACTCGGTGGTGCTCTGCAACAGCGACGAGAACCCCGACAAGGAGGCCGTCTACGTGGCCGCCGCCCTCAGCCAGCAGATGGCCGGGGTGATCATCGCCTCCAGCGGCAACGGCAAGGCGGCCAAGACGCTGATCGACTCCGGCACCCCGGTCGTGGCGATCGACCGCGAGCTGCCCAGGGCGTCGGTCGACACGGTCGTGGCCGACAACGAGGGCGGCGCGGAGGCGGCGACCAGGCATCTGGCCGAGGCCGGGTACCAGCGCATCGCCTGCATCACGGGACCGGAGGGCGTGAGCACCGCCGACCTGCGGCTACGCGGCTACCACCGGGTCGCGGACGGGCCGGTCAGGCGGGCCGACCTGCGCGAGCAGGGCGGCTACGACGCGATGGCGTCGCTGCTGGCCGAGGACGAGCGTCCCGACGCGGTGTTCGTCGCCAACAACCTGATGGCGGTGGGCGCGATGCGCTGCCTGGCGAAGCACAAGGTGGCGGTGCCCGGCGAGCTGGGCCTCGTCGGCTTCGACGACCTGCCGTGGGCCGACCTGGTGCGCCCCTCGCTCACCACCGTCGCCCAGCCCACCTACGAGCTGGGCAGGGTGGCGGCCCGCCTACTGGTCGACCGCATCCACACCCCGGCCGGCAAGCCGTCCACGATCGTCCTGCCGACCGAGCTGCACGTGCGGGAGAGCAGCGCCCGCCCGCCCGCGCCCTGACCTCAGAGCGAGGCCCACCCGACCGCGCGCTCTCACCTCCGGTACGGCGGGCCGCCCGCGAGAGTGTGGGCGATGCCGGCCGTGGCCGGGTAGAGGTCGCGGTACAGGGCGTAGAGGTCGTCGTAGACGTCCGCGTCCGGTGACGGTTCCACCTGCGCGGCCGGCGGGTTCCACGACTCGACCGCCACGCCCGTCGCCCTGGCGGCCAGCAGCGCGTCGCCGTAGGCGGCGCCGACCGTGTGGGCGGGCAGGACCTGTGGCCGGCCGAGCACGTCGGAGACGATCCGCGTCCACAGGCCGCCCGCCGTGCCGCCGCCGACGGCGACCAGCCGCCGCGCCTCGCCGCCCGCCTCCCGCATGGCCTCCAGGTTGTGCCGGACGCCGAACGCCGTCGCCTCCAGCGCCGCCCGGTACAGGTGGCCGCGCCCGTGCCGCAGCGTCAGGCCGACGAGCGTGCCCCGCGCGTCCGGGTCGAAGATCGGGGTGCGCTCTCCCGCGAAGTACGGCAGCATGAGCAGCCCCTCGGCGCCCCTGGCGACGTCGGCGGCCTCCTTGGTGAGCGTCTCGTAGGACGCGCCGGTCAGGTCGCGCAGCCAGCCGGTGACCGCGCCCGAGGTGGCCATGCCCGCCGCCAGGTTGTGGCTGCCCGGCGTGATCCCGGCCGTCCCCCAGAACGACGGCGAGGTGACCCGCGAGCGGAGGATCTCCACGATGAACATGGTCGTGCCGTACATGAGCATGACGTCGCCGGGCTCGCGGACGCCGACGCTCTCCGCCTCGGCCCACGCGTCGATCGTCCCGGCGATGACCGGAATGCCCTCGGGCAGCCCGTACGCCGAGGCGGCCGAGGCGGTGACCGTGCCTGCGATCTCGCCGCTCCAGGCCAGCCGGGGCAGTTCCAGTCCGGGCGCGATCTCGGCGGCCCATTCGGGGATCCAGTCGAAGGCTCGGGTGTCGTAGAGCGGGTCGCACTGGCTGGCGGAGTGGTGGTCGAGCACGTACTCGCCGGTGAGCTCGTGCACGAGCCAGGAGTGCGCCATGAACAGCCGCCTCGTGCGCGCCCACACGTCCGGCTCGTGGGTGCGGATCCACTCCAGTTTGGGGCCGGCGGCCTGGGAGGTGAGCGGCGAGCCGCAGCGCTCCATGATGGCGGCCGGGCCGTACCTGTCGAGCTGCGCGGCGATCTCGGCGGTGGCGCGGGTGTCCACCCCGTACAGGATGGCCGGGCGCAACGGGGTGGCGTCGGCGGTGGCGGGCAGCACGCACGGCCCGATGCCGCTCACGCCGACGGCCGCGATGCCGGGCGCGGCCAGCTCGCGGGTGAGCGCCGCGAAGTCGGCCAGCCAGATCTCCTGCGCGTCGTGCTCGAACCAGCCCGGTCGCGGCGTGGCGGTGCGGTGCTCGCGAACCGCCGTGGCCACGACCGTGCCGTCGTCGGCGACGAGAACGCCCTTGGAGCTGGAGGTCCCGATGTCGATCCCGAGGAACATGTCAGTTCTGTCCAGAGAGGTCGTACTGCTTGTAGAGGTCAGGGGCATTCTCCTTGGTCACCTGCGTGGTGCCCAGGATCTGCTTCTTCTCCACCTGCTGCCCGTGCAGGATCTTGTTGACGGTGTCGGCGGCCTCCTGCGCGCCCGTCGGGTAGATGAAGGTGGCGGCGAGCTGCCCGAGCTGGACGGCCCGGATGCCGCCGTCGGGGATGGCCAGGCCGTCGATGCCGATGAACTTGATCTTGTCCGCGCGGCCCGCGGCCTGGGCGGCGAGGTAGGCGCCGAGGGCCATCGGGTCGTTGTGGCCGTAGACCACGTCGATCTGCGGGTGCTGCGACAGCCACTGCTGCATGACGGGCGTGGCCGCCTCCTTGAGCCACTTGGCCTCGCGGTCGGCGATGATCTTGATCTTCGGGTTGGCGGCGAGCGCCTCGCGGAAGCCCTTGTCGCGGTCGACCTGCGGCTGGTTGGACAGGATGCCGCGCAGCTCGACCACGTTGCCACCGTTCGGCAGCAGCCTGACGACCTCCTCGCCCGCCTTCTTGCCGATGAGGACGTTGTCGCCGCCGATGAAGGAGGTGTAGCACTCGGTGTTGACCGTCCGGTCCAGGACGATGACCGGGATCTTGGCGTCGCACGCCTGCTGCACCGCGGCCGTCAGCGGCGCGGGCTCGGTCGGCGAGACGATCAGCGCGTCCACCTTCTGCGTGACGAAGTTCTGCACCTGCGACACCTGGGTGGCGCTGGACTGCTTGGCGTCCGCGATCGGCAGCAGCTCGATGTCCGGATACTTCTTCAGGTAATGCTGGAGCTGAAGGTTGAGCTGCGCGCGGTAGGGCTCGGCGTTGTTGCTCTGCGAGTAGCCCACCACGAACTTCTTCTTCGCGCCCGCGGAGGCCGGGTCGGACGCGGTGGGCGCCTTGGACGCGCACCCGGCCACGAGTCCCGCGGCCACCACCACCGCGGCGACGATCTTGACGGTTTTCATGCGGTTTTCCCTCCTCGGAGGAATCGGAAGAGATCAGGACGCTGCAGGACGACCGCCACCACGACGATCAGTCCCTTGATCACGAGCTGCCAGTTGTCGCTGACCGCGTTGAGCCCGAGCACGTTGTCCAGCAGCGTCAGGATGAGCGCGCCGACGAACGTGCCGGCGATCGCGCCGCGCCCGCCCGCCAGCGAGGCCCCGCCGATCACGGCGGCGGCGATGGCGTCCAGCTCGAACGACTGGCCCGCCAGCGGGTCGGCGGACGCGCTGTAGGCGGCGTCGATCGGCCCGGCGAACCCGGCGAGCATGCCGCTCAGCGTGAACACCGCGATGGTGACCGCGGTGACGTTGACGCCGGACAGCCGCGCGGCCGTCGGGTTGCCGCCGACGGCGTAGACGTGCCGTCCGAACCTGGTCTTGCTGAGGACGAGGTGGAAGACGACGCAGACCACGACGAAGGCCAGCACCGGGTAGTAGATCCCGGCCCCGAGCGCGCCCTCGAACAGGTTGTGCCCCGGGGTGCCGAAGAGCTGGAACGACTCGGCCTGCGGAGTGAGCCTGCCGTCGGGGCCGGCGATCTGGGTGCCGACGCTGACGTTGTCGCTGACCTGCCGGTCGAGGCCGCGCACCACCGACAGCATGGCGAGGGTCATGACGAACGACTGGATGCGCAGCCAGGTCGTCCCCGCGCCGTTGAGGAAGCCGAACAGGGCGCCGACCGCCATGCAGATCGGCACGATCTGCCACGGTTCGAGGGAGAACTTCGACAGCATCATCGCGGCGGTCATCGAGGAGATGCCGAGCAGCGAGCCCACCGACAGGTCGATGCCGCCGGTGAGGATCACCAGCGTGACGCCGACGGCGAGGATGCCGCGCGAGGCGAACGCGCCGACGGCGTTGGTCAGGTTCGTCTCGTTGAGGAACATCTCGCCCTTGGTGGCGATGCCCACGGCCAGCACCAGCACCAGCCCGATGTAGGCCTGGGCCGCGCCGAGGGCGGAGAGCGTGCGCCGCATCCGGCTCTCCGGCTCCGCCTTGGCGGCGGGAGGAGGCGGCGCGGTCTGGGTGGTCATGCTGTCACCTGCCGTCTGGCCATCGCGGCCTCGAGAATCGCTTCCTGGGTGGCGCCGCCGCGCGGGAACTCGGCGGTGAGCCGGCCCTCGCAGAGCACGAGGACGCGGTCGCACATGGCCAGCAGCTCGGGCAGCTCCGACGAGGCGACGAGCACGCCCTTGCCGGAGGCCGCGAGCGAGGCCATGAGCGCGTGGATCTCCGCCTTGGCGCCGACGTCGATGCCGCGCGTGGGCTCGTCCATGAGGATCAGCTCGGGCGAGGTCAGCAGCCACTTGGCGAGGACGACCTTCTGCTGGTTGCCGCCCGACAGGTTGCCGACGGTGAACCGCAGGCCGGGCGTCTTCACCCTCAGCTCGTCGACCTGCTCGGTCACGGCGGCGGCCTCGCGCTTGCGGTCCACAAGGCCGAACACCGTGCCGAACACCGTGCCGAACCGGGCGAACTGTCTGAGCGAGGAGAGGCTGGCGTTGAAGCCGACCGTGTTGGCCAGGACCAGGCTCTGCGCCTTGCGGTCCTCGGCGACCAGCGCGACGCCGCGCCTGATGGCCTGGCCGGGGCCGCGCGGCCGGTAGGGCGAGCCGCCCAGCGTGACGGCGCCCCTGGCCGGGCGGTGCACGCCGAAGAGCGTTTCGAGCAGCTCGCTGCGGCCCGCGCCCATGAGCCCGGCGACGCCGACGATCTCGCCTCTGCGGACGTCCAGCGAGAGGTCGTGCAGCGCCGTGCGCCCGGCGGCCGGGTCGCCGGGGACCGACAGGCCCTCGACGCGCAGCAGCACCTCGCCGGCGGCGCTCGTGTCCGTGCGGGGGAACAGCTCGCCGAGCGGGCGGCCGACCATGAGCTGGATGAGCTCGTCCCTGCTCGTCCCGGCCATCGGGCGGTCGCCGACGTAGGCGCCGTCGCGCATCACCACCACCCGGTCGGCGATCTCCTCCAGTTCCTCCAGCCGGTGCGAGATGTAGACGATGCCGACGCCGCGTCCCGTCAGGTCGCGGATCACCTCGTACAGCCGGTGCACCTCGGCGTCGGCCAGCGCGGACGTGGGCTCGTCCATGACCAGCAGCCGCACGTTGAGGGAGAGCGCCTTGGCCACCTCGATGAGCTGCCGTTCGGCGATCTTGCACTGCTTGATGAGGCGGCGCGGCGACAGGTCGAGCCCGAGGCCGCCCAGCAGCTCCACGGTGCGCGCGTCCATCGTCCGGCGGTCCAGGGTGCCCCGCCTGGTGCGCGGCTCCCTGCCGAGGAAGATGTTGTCGGCGATCGACAGCTCGGGCACCAGGTTGAGCTCCTGGTGGATCATCGCGATGCCGTGCCGCTGGGCGTCCTTGGGCGAGTGGATCTGGACGACCTCTCCCCCGACCTCGATCTCGCCCTCGTACTCCTTGAACACCCCGGCGAGCACGTTCATCAGCGTGGACTTGCCCGCGCCGTTCTCCCCGAGCAGGGCCACGACCTCCCCTTCCCCGACGGTCAGCGACACGCCGTCGAGCGCCCGCACGCCGGGGAAGGACTTGCCGATGCCGCGCATGGCCAGGATGGTGTTCACCGCAGGCTCCACGCCGCGTACGACGCCGCCGACCAGGGGGTCTTCGGCGTGAGCGTGACGGTGATCCGCGCCTGGCCCCGGGTGACGCTCGCCGGGATCTGGTAGACGTCGTCCAGCCAGCGGCGGCTCTGGTTGCCCAGCGGCTGGACCCAGTCGGGCAGCCGCCGTCCGTTGACCGTCACCTCGGCCTGCTGCCAGGGCCGGCTCTGGTCGCTGGTGCGGCGCAGCTCGACGCCCCGGTTCTCGCGGTCGATCTTCAGGGTGAAGGAGACCGGGCCGGTCGCGGTACGCGTGGCGGCCTTGAGCGCCTGCGGGGCCTTCCAGTCGCCCTCGAAGACCGAGTCGAGCGTGACGGGCGCGCCGCCGCCGGTGTACTGGTGGGCCTGCTCGCTGGCCTGGTCGCCGACCGTGAGCGCGTCGGTCTGGCGGGTGGCGGCCTGCGGCCTGCCGTACCAGAAGGCGGTCGAGGAGTAGACGGCGTCGATGTTGTTGACCCAGCCGTGCTCGATCCCGAAGTCGATGCCACTCCCGAACGCGACCGCGTCGCCGATCATCAGCCGGTACGCGCCGGTGCAGTCGCTGTCGTCCGGGCAGCCGGTGTACGGGGTGAGATGGGCGGGGTTGCCGTGGAAGGGGGTGTTGAACGTCTCCCTGTTGAAGTACCAGCCGGCCTGGTAGAAGTCCTCGGTGCCGGTGCCGTGGATCTGCGGGGTGCGGGAGCCGTCCACGTGGACGCGCTCGTCACCCTCCAGGTAGTTGCGGTGCGTCGGGCCGCGCATGGTGTGGCTGACGCCGACGAACTTGCCCTGCCCTGTGGCCTGGAGGAACGGCCAGCTCTGGTCGGGCGTGGTCGCGCCCTCCCGAGACTGCGTCTGGAAATATCCTGGCATCTTGCCCGAGCGGTCGGCCGACGTGACCGACGCCTTGCCCGCGTCCACCGCGCGCTTCGAGCCGTTGTACAGCTCGACCGTCGCCCCGCCCTGGTACGGCATGGGCCACCAGGACGACATCGTGCTGGTCTTCTCGTCGACGGCCGACATCAGCGACCTGACCGGCGTCACGGCGTGGCCCGAGCCGAAGAACTCGCCCAGCGGCGAGTCCACGGTGCGCCTGCCGTCGAAGCTGATCCGCAGCCGCAGGCCCTGCAGCAGCTCCCGCGCCTGCGCGATCTTCGCCTGCGCGGCGTCGTCGAGCGGGTAGCCGAAGGTGCGCACGCCCTGCCAGGTCTGACCGCCGATCGTGTACGCGTGCGCGGCCTCGTCCGCGGGGTCGCCGACGTCGACCGTGTCGGTCCGCCTGCCGGCGCTGTCGGCCCAGTAGGTGAACTCGTTGTAGTCCAGGTCGGAGGAGACGAACGCGTTTCTGATCGTGAGCCGGTCCTTGCCCTTGGTGAGGGCGGCGGGAAGGTCCACGACCTCCTCCGCCCACAGCCCGGAGGGCAGCTTCCTGCTCGGCGCCCACTGCCCGGCCTCCTGGCCGTCCACCAGGACCTTGGCCACCTGGTTGCCGATGGCCGGGTCGATCCGCCTGGTCAGCCGGACGCCCTCGTTGGCCGGGTCGACCTTGACGGTGAACTGGCTGTAGCCGTTCGCGCCGAACGCTCGGCCCTCGTCCGTCTCGTTCCTCGCCGGCACGTGCTCCGCCTGGGGCAGCTGGACCTTCAGGGCGGAGATGACGCCGGAGCCGCGCGTGCCGGCCAGCCGCACCGTCTGGCCCGGGTTCACGCGCAGCGCCGTGTCCTGCGTGCGCGCTCCGGGAAGCGCGGGCTTGGGATCCGTCCCGGACGAGAACCTCTCGATCACGTCGAGCGCCTTGTCGGCCGGGTCGAACGTGGAGACGCCGGCCGCGTCCGCGAAGGTGCGGTAGGTGACGTGGTAGAAGAGCGGATTGTGCTCCGTGGTGATCCGCATCGAGCGGGTGAACGGCATCGGGACCTCGACGTACACGCCGCCCGAGCTCTGGTCCGCGTTGCCGACCAGCGGCTTGACGAACGGGGCGCCGAGCTTCCCGTCGACCAGGTCCTGCAGGCTCGCGTCCACGACCTTCTCGCCGTCCAGCTCGATCGTGATCTTGCCGGTGCGGGTGACGTCGCCCTCGTCCCTGGTGAACCAGATGGCGTTCACCTCGCCCGCGCCCGAGTGCTCCGCGATCACGCAGCCCTGGGCGTCGGTGCGCAGGCACGAGTACGTGCCGGCGAAGCCGTCCTCGTTGTCGCCGGCCCTGTCGAAGCTGGAGAACTGCTTGGTCTGGACGCCGACCGGCAGTTCGGGCAGGCGCTCCAGGTGGCGGTAGACGTCCCAGCCGACCGGGCCCTTGTCCGTGCCTATGTTGGGGCCCACGGCGGGGTCCACAGTGACGGCCTGCGCCGAAGTGACGAGCGATCCTGCCAGCAGGACGCCGGCGAGCAGGCTAGGCAGCATCCCCGAACCCCTCGAAGTCGACGCCGAGCTGGGCGCACACGGCGGCCAGCTCCTCCACGTGGTCGCCGGGCACCGCGTGGATGTGGTTGGAGCCGAACCGTCCCAGGAACTCCGTCGCCGGGACGTGCAGGCGGGTGAACGCGTGCGGCCACTCGAAGGTGGACTGGCGGGCCATCCGCTCGTTCGTCTCGTCGTCGTACAGCTCGAAGTCGCCGCGCATCACGTGCATGCGGTAGCGGCCGTCCCTTCGGGTGAGCCTGGCGAAGGTGGCGGCGCCGGGCGCGGCCAGGTGATGGACGCTCGCGCCGCCCGCCGGGAAGAAGAACACCTCCGGGTAGAAGTGGGTCTTCGCCAGGTTCTCCAGCGGGTCGTCGGAACGGGCCGCGTACCAGGTGGCGTGCTGGCCGGAGTTGCACAGGTCCCACACGTCGCGGTCGGCGTGGTAGTGGCGGACGTCGGCGAACAGCACCGGGTCGCCGCTGATCAATTTGAGGATCTGCATGGTCAGGGCGCCGTCCATGTCGGCCTCGGTCGCGCAGACGTGCGTCTCCTTCGGCCCCTCCCAGTCGTACGGGTCGTTGAGGAACGCCTCGGCGACGTCCATCGTGCAGAAGTGGGTGGTCAGCTCGGGCTGGCCCTTGATGCCGGAGAAATCGAGGTTCCACTCGTCGATCAGCTCGCGCATCGCGTAGTACGTGCGGATCTGCCGTTCCAGCAGCTCAGGAGTGAGCGACTTCCCGTCGTAGTGCACGTTGCCGTGCCGCTCCAGCCACTCCCTGCCCTGCTTCACCCGGGACGCCTCGACGTCCCCGCTGCGGCGCACGATCTCCCACTGGTCGATCTCCTCGACGTCCACGCCGAAGGTGCGCATCCACTGGTCGGTGTTGGAGACGGCGGTGTACATGCCCATCGGCCGCCCGCCGATCCTGCCGAACGTCGAGCCGCGCAGCCCCTGGACGGCCTGCGCGGCCCGCACCTGCGCCAGGAGGGGCTTCAGCACGGCCTCGTCGGTGATGTCGCCCCAGGCGCGGGAGTGCACCCGGCCGATCTGGTCCAGCCCGCCGCCGGCGGCCAGCATGCCGACCATGCCCGGCTGGGCCGGGTCGATGTTCGCCATGAGCAGCAGCGGGCCCTGTGTCGCCTCGGCCGCCAGCATGGTGAAGTGCGGGAAGGCCCAGACGGTGTAGTTGAAGATGGTCAGGTCCGGACGCCGGTCGGCCAGCCAGCGGGCCTGCGAGGTGGCCAGCTCGTTCGTCCAGACGATCTCGGGCGCGACGATGACCTCGTGCCCCTCCTTGCGCAACGCCTCCGCCAGGCCGTTCGTCGCGGTGTTGATGTGGTCGACGAGGTCGCGGGCGACGAAGTCCCGCCCGTCCGAGATGCTCAGCAGTCCGATGCGCGCCACTACGAATGCCCTTCACGAGAAATCGTTTGCTGGAAATCGATTTCTCGTAAAGCTAGATTCGGCCCCGGAGACTGTCAATGGAGGCTTGGATCACAAGATGGCAACGGGGGATGTGAGCTGGGAATCCATCGCCGAAGAGGGTTGCGCGGACCCGGATGGGGCGCCACGGCGGCGGGGGCGCGACCGACCGTCTCGCCGGAAACGCCCCCTGAAACGCCCGCCTCTGCGGACGGCCGACGCTCGCCCGAGTCCCACCAGACCAGGCCGGCGCAGCCTCCGTCGGGCCGAGCACCCCTACATGCGAGGAATCGTTTTCTCGCAAACGTCAACAAATCGGCCAGAAGTCCCTCGCGCGAGGAGGTCGGCCGCACGGCCGAGGTTCGGCCGCCTCGCGCATCTGAAGACCGGCCACAAGCTGCGGGGCGAGGTCGCCTAACAGGAAGCGCGGCCCGCTTCAGCCACGGGCCGGCTGATCCGGCTATTCGGGCGCGGGCAGGGCAGGGCCGAGCGTCGACTGGAGGTACGTCATGGCCTCGGCGAACTTCGGGTCTGCGGCTCGCTCCCCCATCTGTTCGGGGGTGAGTTCGGCGACGCGTTCCTGGATCCACCAGACGTTGCCCAGCGGGTCGCGTACCCGGCCGACCTTGTCGCCCCACAAGAGTTCGGTCGGCCGGGTGACGAGGGCGGCGCCGGCCTGGACAGCACGCTCGACGACCGCGTCGGCGTCGGCCACGAAGAGTCGCAGCAGGCCCGGGGTCTCAACGGGGAAGGGCGAGTCGAACATCATCACGATGGCGTCGCCGATCCGGGCCTCAGCGTGGCCGATCGCACCGCCGTCCACATGCACGCGACCAAGTTCCTCGGCGTCGAACGCCTCCTTGATGAAGTCGATCAGCCTGGCGGTGTCCTTCGTGACGATCCAAGGCGTGACGGTGTTGTATCCCTCGGGAGCAGCGGAAAACAGGTCTGCCATCAGTGCTCATCCTTTACGGTTTGTGCCGTTGACGTCGACGACTCTATCAGAACGGAATGATTTGTTCCACTAAGAGTCGGTGCCTGCGTGACGCCTTGGGCCTCCACAGCGAACTCCCCATGCGATCATCGTCCAGGCTTGGAGCTTCACACGCGGAAAGCAGGGACATGACTGACCAGTCGGCATTCTCCGAGGACGAGCTGAACCAACTGCTGCACCTGCCCCGGCAGGTGGCGTGGGCGGCGGTACTGGCCGAGGACGACGGCGTCATCGGGATGGCCAGGGAGCTGTACGCCGGCGGCAAGGCACTCGTGGAAGCCGAGCAGCGCACCAACGAGCTCATCAAGGCGCTCGCGGCACGCACCCCGAAGGGCGAGGCGGTCGGCTCAGCCCGGGACGAGGCGGTCGCGGACGCGCTCGCCAACGCCCCAGCGGCCATCGCCCTGCTGCGCGGCAAGGGCACCGAGGACGATGTTCACGCCTACGGGCAGTGGTTGATCGATATCGCCGTCGAGGTCTCCAACAGCTCCAGGGGAGTCTCCGGGGCCGAGCAGGAGTTCATCAACCAGCTCGCCGAGGCGATCAAGGGCTGACGGAACGCCTCGATGTCGTGAGCGGCTAGGGTTCTGGTCATGCCTACCGCAATGATCACGGGCGCGACCGCCGGCATCGGCGCCGCCTTCGCCCGGCGCCTGGCCGGTGACGGCTTCACCCTGGTACTGGTGGCCCGTGACGAGGCCAGGCTCACCGACGTCGCCGGCCAGCTCAAGCTCAGGTACGGCGTGAACGTCGAGGTGCTGGCCGCCGACCTGGCCACCGACGAGGGGCTGTCACGTGTCGAGTCGCGTCTGCGCGACGGCGTGGACCTGCTCGTCAACAACGCGGGCTTCGGCCATCCCGGCGCCTTCCTCGAGGTGCCGGTCGAGGACGAGGTCCGCATGCTGAAGGTGCACTGCGAGGCCGTGCTGCGGCTGACCCTGGCCGCGCTGCCCGGGATGAAGGAGCGCGACAGAGGCGCGGTCATCAACGTGGCGTCCGTCGCCGCGTTCTTCACCCGCGGCACCTACAGCGCCTCGAAGGCGTGGGTGGTCAACTTCAGCGAGTCCGCCGCGGCTGAGGTGAGGAACCCGCGCGTCAAGGTGATGGCGCTCTGCCCCGGTTTCGTGCGGACCGAGTTCCACCAGCGCGCCACGATGGACGTGTCGGGTATCCCCGGATTCCTCTGGCTGAAGGCCGACAACGTGGTGAACGAGGCGCTGCGCGACCTGGCGCTGGGCAAGCGGGTGTCGATCCCCGACGCCCGTTACAAGGCGATCGTCGCGCTGGGCAGGCTGGTGCCGCGCGGCCTGGCGGGCCGGATCTCCGCACGCATCGGCCGCTGAAGCCGCTCCGAAGCGGGGGCGTCCACGAGCGCGAAAGAGCGGGCCCCCACCGCGGGAGGGGGTCGCGGTGGGGGCCCGGACGGCCGTGAGCGGGCTCACGGCCGGGATTCGAACGCTCAGCGCCCGACGTTCGCCTCGTGCCCGATGGCCAGGCCGGACTCCGTGTCGAAGAAGTGCACGTTGTGCGTGTCGACCACCAGGTCGATGTTCTGGCCCGGACGGACGTGGCTGCGGGCGTTGACGCGCGCCGTCCACAGCGACTTGTCACCCACGAGCGGCAGCGCGGCCTCGTCGTCGTCGCCCTGGTCGGCGGCGGCGACGGTGTCCTTGTGCTCGACCGGCGGGGCGTCGATCAGGAACAGCACGTTGATCTCGGAGCCCAGCTCCTCGGTGACCTCCGCCTTGACGGGCAGCGTGGCCCAGCCGTTGGCGTGGTTGCCCGCGGAAGAGGCGTCCTCGAAGTCGGACGGGCGGATGCCGAGGATGACCTTCTTGCCGATGTACTGGTCGAGGCCGGGCCTGTCGGAGAAGGTCGTCTCGGCGATCGGCAGCCTGATCCCGGCGAAGGTGACGGCGGCGCCGTCGCCGTCGCGGACCAGCTCGGCGGTGACGAAGTTCATGGACGGCGAGCCCATGAATCCGGCGACGAACAGGTTGACCGGCTTGTCGAACAGGTTCTGCGGCGTGTCGACCTGCTGCAGGAGGCCGTCGCGCAGGACGCAGACGCGGTCGCCCAGCGTCATGGCCTCGACCTGGTCGTGCGTGACGTAGACGGTGGTGACGCCGAGGCGCTCGTGCAGCGTGTTGAGGGAGGCGCGCATCGAGACGCGCAGCTTGGCGTCGAGGTTCGACAGCGGCTCGTCCATGAGGAACGCCTGCGGCTCGCGGACGATCGCGCGGCCCATGGCGACACGCTGGCGCTGACCACCGGAGAGGGCGGCCGGCTTGCGCTTGAGGTAGGTCTCCAGGCCCAGCATCTTGGCGGCTTCCTGGACGCGCTTCTGGATCTCCGGCTTGGGCATCTTGCGGAGCTTGAGGCCGAAGGCGAGGTTCTCCTCGACCGTCATGTGCGGGTAGAGCGCGTAGTTCTGGAAGACCATCGCGATGTCGCGGTCCTTCGGCGGCAGGTGGTTGACCACCTTGTCGCCGATCGAGATCTCGCCGCCGCTGATGTCCTCCAGGCCGGCGATCATCCGGAGCGCGGTCGACTTACCGCAACCGGACGGGCCGACCAGCACCATGAACTCGCCATCCTTGATCTCAAGGTTGAGCCCGTTCACGGCCTTTACGCCACCGGCGTAGATCTTGTCGACGTTGCTTAGAACGATGGATGCCATGACAGTCCTTCGCGCTCCAGGGGGTGGCCCGGATGTTGTGCGGGGGTTTCCACTTACGTGGATACGTTTTCAAGCATCTCACCCGAAACGGAGATTAGTGTCAAGACTTCCCGTGTGAGCAGCATCTGTCGGGTCATCGGGGTTCCAGTGTCGCGGAAAGCATGATGGAATCGTTTCCATGGAATCTCGGCGAGCGACCATCAAGGACGTGGCGGAGGCGGCCGGAGTCGGCGTCGCCACCGTGTCCAGGGTGCTGTCCGGGGGCTCGGCCAGCCCCCGGACACGGGAGCGGGTGCTGGCCGTCGCCGCCCAGCTCGACTACCGGCCCAGCGCGCTCGGACGCAACCTGCGCCAGCGCCGCACCGGCGGCATCGGCCTGCTCGTCCCCGACCTCACCGACACCTTCTACGGGCAGCTCGCCGAGGGGGTGCTGGCGTGCGCGCGATCGGCGGGCGAGCCGGTGGTGCTCGGCTCGACCGGCGACGACCCCGAGCAGGAGGCCGAGCTGATCGGCATGCTGCTGGAGCAGAGCGTCGACCGGGTGATCGCGGTCCCGGCGGGCGACGCCGACACCTGGCGGCCGGCGGTCAAGGCGGGCATGACGGTGGTCTTCGCCGACCGCCTCCCGAGCGCGATGGGCGGGGGCGCGGCCGATGGTCCGGCGTTCGCGGTGGCGGATCACTCGGTGGAGAACGCGGCCATCGCCGACCTCATGCTGCTCGACGGCCTCTCCCCCGGCATCGGCGCGCAGGACGCCCCGGGCGGTTCCCTCCTCTCCCGGCCACGGGAAGTGCCGGGCGCTGTGGCGTCCAGGCCGCAGGAAGCCGGCGCGTCCCGGATGCTCGACGTGCCGTCCGTGCTGGCCGATGACAGGACAGGCATCCGCACGGCGGTGCGGTACCTGAGGGGCCTCGGGCACCGGCGGATCGCGTACCTGGGAGGACCCGGGCACGACCGGCGGGTGGCGGCGTTCCGTGAGGCTGTCGGCGCGCCCGTGGACGAGGAGCTCGTCGTGTTCTCCACGGGCAGCCGCGACTCGGCCTACGCGGCCGCGTCCGGCCTGTTCCAGAGCCGCCCCGACCTGACGGCGGTGGTCGCGGGCGGCAACGTGCTGGGCGAGGCGGCGGTGCTGGCGGCGAGGGAGCTCGACCTCCGGGTCCCGCGGGACGTGTCGCTGGTGATGTACGACGACGTGCCGTGGGCCGAGCTGTGCTCCCCGCCGCTGACCGTGATCGCCCAGCCCGGCCGCGACATCGGCTACCGCGCGGCGGAGCTGGTGCTGCGCGCGGGCAGCAGGCGCCCCCGCAGCGTCGTCCTCCCGACGGAACTGATCGTCCGCGGCAGCTGCGGCCCCCGCCACTGAGCCGCTACTGCCCCGCCAGGGGCCCCGAAGCGCCTACAGGAGCTTCTCGATGGCCGAGGTGACGGCCGGGTCCTCGGGGGTGGTGGCGGGGCGGAAGCGGGCGGCGACCGTGCCGTCCCTCGCCACCAGGAACTTCTCGAAGTTCCACTGGACGTCGCCCGCCTGGCCGTCGGCGTCCGTCGTCCGCGTCAGCTCCTCGTAGAGGGGGTGCCTGTCGGGGCCGTTGACGTCGGACTTCTCCAGGAGCGGGAAGTCGACGCCGTACGTCGTCGAGCAGAACTCCTGGATCTCCTCGGCGGTGCCCGGCTCCTGGCCCATGAACTGGTTGCACGGCATGCCCACCACGGTGAAGCCGCGCGGCCCGTACTCCTCCTGGAGCTTGACGAGGCCGGTGTACTGCGGGGTCAGGCCGCACCTGGAGGCCACGTTGACGATGAGCACGGCCTTGTCGCCGGCCAGTTCGGCGAGGGTCGTGGGGGCGTCCGCGAGCGTGCGGAGCGGGATGTCACGAAGGCTCATGAGCCGACCCTACAGAACACCCCCGCCCGGAAAGTGAGACGCAGTCCACATTTTCCCGGCAAATCCCCTGAACATCCATAAATCGTGATCTTTACTAACGATCTACGTTTTCATGGTCAATTCGCGACAATCTGGGCGAGTACGGCAGGGTGGCGCGGTCCCCGGAACCCGTCGAAAGGGAACCCGCATGCCCATGCTCCGCCGTACCAGCGTCCTGATCCTGAGCGCCACGCTCGTGGCGGCAGGCGGCGCGACGGCCGCACAGGCGCAGAGCTCCCAGGCCGGCAGCAGGAACAAGGCGATCGCCAAGCCCATGGTCGCCAAGCGCGGTTGGAGCCAGGCGCAGTTCAGCTGCCTGGAAAGACTCTGGGCTCGAGAGAGCGGCTGGAACCACCGGGCCGGCAGCGGCTCGGGCGCCTACGGCATCCCGCAGGCGCTGCCAGGCCACAAGATGTCCTCCTCCGGCCGCGACTGGCGCACCAACCCCAGGACGCAGATCGCCTGGGGCCTGGCCTACATCAAGGGCAGATACGGCACACCGTGCGGCGCCTGGGCGCACTTCCGGTCGCACCACTGGTACTGACCGGGCCCCGCCTCAGGCTCACGCCCGTTTCCCCCAAAGGCCGGGCCATCGGGCCGCCGGGCCGTGCAACGCGGGCCCTGCGAGGACCCCATTCTTCCGCAATGATCACACAAACACCTGCCCTTCGCCCATCACAGTGTGTGATCGAACGTGACGGAGCGTAATAGAAACCGGCTAGAGGACACGTCGTGGAGCCCTCCGGGCCGTCCAGCACGATCGGGCGGAGCAAGATCCCGGTGTGGCCGCGCGGACCCTCCTCGTCCGAGCCACGGACGAGGACCGGCAGGGCGCTGACAAGCAGCGGCGCCCGTCCGCACGCGACCTGACAGCAAGGATCGAATTGGACAGCAAACGCGTTCTGCGCAGCGCCCTCGTCGCCGTGACGGCCTTCACGGTTGTCGACGGGAGCGCGACCGTCGCCTGGGCCGAGGCCAAACCCGGGATCCACCAGAGCTACTGGCAGGTTCCGGTACAGCTCGGCACCTGGAAGACCTCGGTCAAGCCGAGGCCCGTGCCACGGCCGGCGGACAGGAACAAGGGGTTCGCGCTGGACCAGGTGGTCCAGCGGGCCTGGTCGTACGAGGAGTTCCGCTGCCTGGACAACCTGTGGACCAGGGAGAGCAACTGGAACCACCGCGCGTACAACAGCTCGTCAGGCGCCTACGGAATCCCGCAGGCGCTCCCCGGAGGAAAGATGCGGGGAGCGGGCCGTGACTGGCGGTCGAACCCGGAGACCCAGATCCGCTGGGGCCTGACCTACATCAAGGGCAGGTACGGCCGGCCATGCGGCGCATGGGGCCACTTCAGATCGCACAACTGGTACTAGCAGCCGTTCAGGGGAAGGAACGGCTGTTGACAGGAGGGCGCCCGGGGCTACCGGGTGCCCTCCTTCCGTTGCGGGAGGGCGGCGATGGCCTGGATGAGCAGTTCGACGCCGAACTCGAAGTCCGCCTCGTGATCGCAGCCGCCCAGCAGCGGGGCGAGCGCGCTCACCTCGGGGAACAGCGCGGGATCGACCTCCTCGGGGCTGACCATCGGGTGGCGCGCCGGCGCGAACGCCGGCGTCACGCCGACCTCGCGCAGCAGCGACCCGACGATGAAGGCGATGAACATCCGCAGCACCCTGACCGCGTCGACCCCGTCGAAGCCGGCGCTGCGCAGCGTGGCCAGCGCCCGCTCGACCGGCAGCAGCCCCGCGTTCGACTGGAGCTGGCGGCTGACCACCAGCATCGTGCAGCGCGGGTAGCCGTGCGCGATCTGCCGGAACGCGCGGGCCTGCGCCCGCACCCTGTCGGTCCAGTCGGCGTCAGGGTCGTCGGTGAACTCGATCTCGCTCAGCACGGCCTCGGCGACGCCGCTGAGCAGGGCGTCCTTGTTGGGCACGTGGTTGTACAGGGACATCGCGCCGACCCCGAGCTCGGCCGCGATGCGCCGCATGGAGACCGCGTCGGCGCCCTCGCGCTCGATGAGGTCGATCGCCGCGGCGACGATACGCGCGCGAGACAACGGCTCGGTGGGCATAGCTCATTCTATTGACTGGCGTACACCGTACGTGCAAGCTCGAAGTGGACGTACGGTGTACGTAATCCCCCCGGAGGCACCATGTCGACGCACGAGCTGTACACCATCCCCGCCGGCCTCTCGACCTGGAACGTGGACATGGCCGGCACGAGCCGGTTCACCTGGGAGTACGACGACGGCAGGGATCGCATGCTGGCCCTCTACCAGAAGGGCAAGGACAAGCAGTGGGACGCGACCAAGCGCATCGACTGGGACCTGGAAGTCGATCCCTACAACGTCCTCGGCGTCCCTGACAACACGATCGCCATCCACGGCACGCCGCTCTGGGAGCGGATGGACGACAAGACCCGCCAGGACGTCAGGCTGCACGGCGCGGCCTGGCAGTTCTCCCAGTTCCTGCACGGCGAGCAGGGCGCGATGATCTGCTCCGCCAAGATCGTCGAGTCGGTCCCCGACCTGGACTCCAAGTTCTACGCGGCCACCCAGACCATGGACGAGGCCCGCCACGCCGAGACCTACGCCCGCTTCCTCCAGGAGAAGGTCGGCCTGGCCTACCCCATCAACGAGCACCTGAAGGCGCTGCTGGAGTCCACGCTGAGCGACTCCCGCTGGGACATGCCCTACCTCGGGATGCAGGTGCTCATCGAGGGCCTGGCGCTGGCGGCCTTCGGCGTGATGCGCGACATCACCACCAAGCCCCTGCCCAAGCAGATCCTCGCGTACGTCATGCAGGACGAGGCCAGGCACGTCGCCTTCGGCCGGATGGCGCTGCGCGACTACTACCGGGACCTGTCGGAGGCGGAGCTGCGCGAGCGCGAGGACTTCGTCATCGAGGGCTGCTACCTCATGCGTGACAGGCTGCGCGGCAGGGAGACGTGGGAGAACATAGGCCTGTCGAAGTCCGAGGTGGACGAGGCGATGCGGGCGACCGACAACTCGGAGTACCTCAGGCTGTTCCGCTCACTGCTGTTCAGCCGGATCGTCCCGTGCGTGAAGGACATCGGCCTGTGGAGCCCGCGCCTGCAGCAGGCGTACGCGGACATGGGGGTCCTGGAGATGGCGGGCCAGTCGCTGGAGGCCCTCATGAAGCAGGACGAGGAGATCGCCGACAAGCTCGACGAGGCCCGCTTCACCGAGGAGGAGGCGGAACGGCACGCCGAGGTGGCCGACACCATCGCTCTCGGCGCTTCCTGATCATCGGCCGCGCACGGCTACGATCCCGAGAGAAAGGTGCCGATCTTCCCGGGAGCCCCCTTGCGCCGGATGCTGAGCTACCGCGACGCCGTCGTCCTGCTGGGAGGCGAGAGCGCCCTCACCGGGGTCCTCGACAAGGCGTCGTCGGTGGCGCTGTTCGGGCTGGGCGCGATCGACCTGTTCGACGCCCGCGGCGAGGCGGTCAAGCTGGGCGACGGCCTGATCCGGGCGCTGCGCGACAAGGTGAAGGGCCTGTCCCGCTACGACCGGACGGAACGGCTGGTCGCGGCGCACGCCGTCGTGGTGATCAACGCCTACTTCGAGGCGCTGGCCAGCCTGGACGTCGTCCCGAAGCTGAGCCGGGCCGACCAGGACCGGCTGGTCCGGCCGGAGGGCGCGGCGAGCCAGGTCGACTGGCTGCTCGCGGCCGAGCTGCCGGTGCCCGCCCCGCAGCTGCCCCGCGAGGAGCTGCTCGTCTCCCTGTCGGCGCGCTACCAGGGCTTCTCCTCCCACCTGGCGACCCTGGTCTCCGGGCTGAGCTGCTGGGACGAATGGGATGACAGGCGGCGGCAGCAGGTGCGCGACACGCTGCACACCGTGCTGCCCGCCAGGGCCTGCCGGCGCTACGAGGAGCTGTTCCGGCAGCTCGTCGCCGACTTCCCCGAGGTCGCCTGCTGGTCGGACCTCATCGAGCACCAGGCCACCAGGGCCGAGATCCGGCGCGGGATGGCCGACCTGCTCGCCGAGATCGGCTCGGGCCGCCGGCCGTCCGACAGGCTGCGGGCGCTGGTGCTGGCGAACCAGGCGGCGCTGGACCGGCCGATCGTCTCCGCCGCCGACGTCCCCGAGGGCATGACCATCCCCCTCCTGCGCGACGGGTACGTCACGCCGAGCTTCCGCGTCCTGCCCGGCGACCGGGACCGGCGGCCGGCGGACGAGCGCTCGTGGGAGGCGCTGCCCCGCCGCGACGACCTGACCGCGTTCCTGTCGGGGCACCTCACGCTGCCGCAGGCGGTGGACGCGCCGCTGCTCGTGCTCGGCCAGCCGGGCGCGGGCAAGTCGGTGCTGACCAGGATGCTGGCCGCCCGGCTGCCCGCCGGCGAGTTCCTGCCCGTCAGGGTGGAACTGCGCGGCGTCCCGGCCGACAGCGACGTCCTCGCCCAGATCGAGCACGCCATCAGGGACTCCCTGGACGAGACGATGTCCTGGCCGGACCTGGTGCACGCCGCCGGGGGCGCCCTGCCCGTCGTCATGCTCGACGGGTTCGACGAACTGCTCCAGGCGACCGGCGTCAGCCAGGTGGACTACCTGGAACGGGTCGCCCAGTTCCAGCGCCGCCAGGCCGATCGCGGCCGGGCGCTGGCGGTGATCGTCACCAGCCGCAGCGCGGTGGCGGACCGGGCGCGGGTACCGCGCGAGTCGCCGGTGCTGCGCCTGGAGCCGTTCGACGAGAGCCAGGTGCGCCAGTGGACCGCGACCTGGAACGAGGGCAACCGGGCGTACTTCGCGGGCAGGGGGCTGCTGCCGCTGGCGGTGGAGGACGTCCTGGGCGTGCCGGAGCTGGCCGGGCAGCCGCTGCTGCTGCTGATGCTGGCCCTGTACGACGCCGACTCCAACGCGCTGCGCCTGGGCAGGGGGCGGCTCGACGAGACCGGGCTGTACGAGCGGCTGCTCGCCGGTTTCGCCGGACGCGAGGTGCGCAAGGCCGGCGACCCGCTCTCCGACGCCGACCTGTCGCGGGCCGTCGAGGACGAACTGCTGCTGCTCTCGGCGACCGCGTTCGCGATGATCAACCGGGGCCGCCAATGGGTCGCGGAGGACGACCTGGAGGCCGACCTGCGCGCGCTGTTCGGCCCGCGCTCCCAGACCGGCGAGCCCTACGGCTTCCGTCGCAGGCTGACGCGCGCCGAGGAGGTGATCGGCGGCTTCTTCTTCGTGCACAGGACGCAGGCGCTCCGCGACCAGCAGCGGCTGCGGACGTACGAGTTCCTGCACGCGACGTTCGGCGAGTACCTGGTGGCCAGGCTGCTCGCCCGGGAGCTGGCGGACCTCGCGCAGGAGCTGGCCTTCGCCGCGTCCCGCAGCCGCCCGACGGCTCCCGAGGACTCGTTCCTGCACGCGCTGCTGTCCTTCGCCGTCCTCACCGTGCGCGGGCCGGTCGTGCGCTTCCTGCGCTCCCTCGTCGCCCAGCGCGTCCCGGGCGACGGGCGCGCGCTGCTGAACCGGCGCCTGCGCGAGCTGTTCGCCGCCTCCCAGCGGCCCCGCCCCGGTTCGCCGTACGACGGGTACGAGCCGGTGCCGCACGGGGTGCCCGCCCGGTACGCCGCCTACAGCGCGAACCTGCTGCTGCTGTGCCTGCTCACGGCCGACGGGCCGCTGCCGGGCACGGACCTGTTCACCCCGGCCGACGCGGGCACGGCGAACGAGAGCTGGCGCAGGATCGCCCGCCTCTGGCACTCCCAGCTGGGCAGGGCCGGATGGGAGAGCCTGACCACCACCGTCCGGGTACGTCACTTCCTGGAGGACGGCGTCCGGCGGATGGAGGTGAGCCTGGACCGGGGCGAGGACTTCAACGTCGCCGGGCTCGCCTTCCTCACCTGGCCGGAGTCGCAGGCCGAGGCCGCCGACTACGACGTGGCCGTTCCCGCCGACAGCTCGCTCGGCCCGCTCCTACGGGAGATCTCCTTCCGCGACGACAGCTCGCTCGGCCGCCTCTTCGTGGGCCTGCTCCCCTACGCGACGGAGCTGGGCGCGGATCCCGGCTACTACGGGGAGGTGGGCGCGCTGCTCACCCTCCTGTTCTCGCCCGTCCGGGATCCGGACCAACGGCTGCGCCTGTACGAGCGCGCCCTGGCCATGAGTCCCAGCGAGGGCTATCTCGACGTGGTGTTCGCGCAGCTCGCCGCCGACCGGCACATGCTGCCCGCCGACCGGCTGCTGAAGATGCTGGAGGGTCAGCGGTCCTTCAGGGTCGACCGCGCCGGCTGGTTGGCCGAGCTCGCCGGGGAGGCCGGTCAGCAGGGGGCCGGTTAGCCCGTGGTGGCTCCGTCCAGCAGGATCAGCGTGTAGGCGGCGAGCGAGGCGGCGTCGGTGATCGTCCCGTGCCGCATCATCTCCTCGACCTCCCGGCGCGGGAACCACCGGTGCACCAGGTCCTGCTCCTCCACCTCCAGCTCGGCCTCCCCCGGGGTGAGGTCGGCGGCCAGGAAGACGTCGAAGCCCTGCGAGGACATCCCTTTGGCACAGTTCAGCCGTCCGAGGTGGCGCAGCACCCCGGCGGTCAGGCCCGTCTCCTGGCGCAGTTCCTCGCGGGCCATCCGTTCGGGCTCACCGGCGGCGAGGCCGGGCAGGGTGCCCTGGGGGAACTCCCACGACCGGGCGCGCACGGGGTACCGGTACTGCTCCACCAGGTGGAATCCGTCGTTCTCGAGGGGGATGACCAGCGCGAAGTCCGGTTTCTCCACGTACGAGTAGATGCCTTCGGAACCGTCCTGGCGGCGTATCCGATCCTCCCGCATACGCAGGTACGGGCTCTCGTACGTGACCGCGGTGGAAAGCTGCTGAATGGCGTGCGTCATCCCCACACCGTAGGCCGCGCGGGCTCATGCCTCCCGGGTGCGAGTGGTGTGTCTGCCCAGGAAATCAGTTGAAGCCCCTACTAACCTGGTTGGGATGCCTCCCGATACGCGTTCACCTAGACGTCCCCTGCTCTCCTCCAACTCCCTGTGGCGGATGAGGCCCTACCTCCGCCCCCACGTGACCAAGCTGGTCCTCATCTGGCTGGCCGCGACGATCGGTATCGGCGCCAGCATCGCGCTCCCCCTCGTCGGGAAGGAGGTCGTCGACGGGCCCGTGGTCCACGGCGACTCCGGCGCGCTGCTCCCCCTCGGGCTGATCGCCCTGGGCGTCGGCGTCCTCGAGGCGCTGCTGATCTTCTTCCGCCGGTGGTCGCAGATCGGGCCCGTGCTCGGGCTCGAGACCGAGATCCGCGACGACCTGTACGAGAAGCTGCAGCGCCTGCCCATGGGCTTCCACAACGAGTGGCAGTCGGGCCAGCTGCTCTCTCGTGCCACCACCGACCTGTCGACGATCCGCCGCTTCCTCGGCTTCGGCATGCTCTTCCTGGTCATGAACGTCATCCAGCTCGTCACGGTGACCGTGCTGCTGCTGAACATGTACTGGCCGCTCGGGCTGCTGGTCGCCGCGTCGGCCGTGCCGATCGTGCTGGTCTCGCTGCGTTTCGAGAAGCGCTACATCAAGATCTCCCGCCAGGTCCAGGACGAGCAGGGCGACCTCGCCACGTTCGTCGAGGAGTCGGCGATCGGGATCAGGACGATCAAGGCGTTCGGCCGCCGTCACCACGTCTACGACCGCTACGACGACGCCGCGCTCAAGGTCTACCGGACCTCCATGGACAAGGTGCGGCTGTCGGCGCGGTTCTTCACCTTCCTGGAGGTGATCCCGAACTTCACCCTCGCCCTGGTCCTGCTGCTCGGCGCGCTGGCCGTCGGCTCGGGGTCGCTGACCCTCGGCACGCTGGTGGCGTTCACCACGATGATGCTCCAGCTCGTCTGGCCGATCGCGAGCCTCGGCTACATCCTGGCCATGGCGCAGGAGGCGATGACCTCGGCCGACCGGGTCATGGAGGTGATGGACACCGTCCCGGCCATTCAGGGCGGCACGAAGACCATCGAGAACCCGCGCGGACACCTCCGGTTCGAGGGGGTGGAGTTCCGCTTCCCCGGCGCCGACCAGCCGGTGCTGCAGGACCTGTGGCTGGACGTGCGTCCCGGCGAGACGGTCGCCATCGTCGGCGCCACCGGGTCGGGCAAGACGACGCTGACCGCGATGGTGCCCCGGCTGGTCGACCCGACCGCGGGCCGGGTCACGATCGACGGGTACGACGTGCACGACCTGACGCTGGCCTCGCTGCGCGAGGTGGTGGCGACGGCGTTCGAGGAGCCGACGCTGTTCTCGATGAGCGTGCGCGAGAACCTCACGCTGGGCCGTCGCGACGCCACCGAGGAGGAATTGGCCGCGGCCATCCAGACCGCGCAAGCGATGTTCGTCTACGACCTGCCGTGGGGCCTCGACACCCGCATCGGCGAGCAGGGCATGTCCCTGTCGGGCGGGCAGCGCCAGCGGCTGGCGCTGGCGCGGGCCGTGCTCAGCAGGCCGCGGATCCTGGTGCTCGACGACACCCTGTCGGCGCTGGACGTCGAGACCGAGGCGCTGGTGGAAGAGGCGCTGCGGCACGTGCTGCGCGAGGCGACCGGCATCGTGGTGGCGCACCGCGCGTCCACCGTGCTGCTGGCCGACAAGGTGGCGCTGCTGCGCGGCGGCACGATCACGCACGTCGGCAGGCACAACGAGCTGCTGGCCGAGGTGCCCGAGTACCGCGAGCTGCTGGCGCAGGACGCCGACCTCGACCCGTCGGAAGGGGCACTGGCATGACCACGACGACCACCAGCACCACCGACTGGCGGGGCGTCTCCTCGGAAGACCAGGACGAGCTGTCCGAAAAGGTGTCTTTACTGCTGCGGGAACGTTCCCGCAGGCTGCTCGGCAGCCTGCTCACCCCGCACCGCAAAGCCATCGCGCTGCTCACCGCGATCATCATCGTGTCGAACCTGGCGGGCCTGGCGATCCCCTACCTGGTGAAGGTGGGCATCGACGCGGGCATCCCGCCGATGCTGAAGGGCACCGGGCCGGGCACGCTGCTGACCGTGGTCGGGGTGATCATCGCGGCGGCGGCCACGCAGGCGCTCACCCGGCAGGCGTTCCTGCAGTTGTCCGGCCGGATCGGCCAGGACATCCTGCTGGAGCTGCGCCGCAGGGTGTTCGACCACTTCCAGCGGCTGTCGCTGAGCTTCCACGAGAAGTACACCTCGGGCCGGGTCATCTCCCGGCTGACCTCCGACATCGAGGCCATCGCCGAGCTGCTCCAGTCGGGCTTCGACGGGCTGGTCACCGCGGTGCTCACGCTGTTCGGCACGGCCGCGCTGCTGCTGGTGCTGGACGTGCACCTCGGCCTGGTGGCGCTGATCCCGCTGCCGTTGCTGCTGCTGTTCACCCGGTGGTTCCGGCGCCAGTCGGCGATCGTCTACCGGCGCACCCGGGAGACGGTGGCGCTGGTCATCGTGCACTTCGTGGAGTCGATGACCGGCATCCGCGCAGTCCAGGCGTTCCGCAGGGAGCCGCGCAACCAGGAGATCTTCGAGCAGCTCAACGACGACTACCGGGGCGCCAACGCGAGCAGCATGAAGCTGATCGCGGTGTTCATGCCGGGTATCAAGCTGATCGGCAACGTGACCGTCGCGGGCGTGCTGCTCTACGGCGGCTACCTGGCCCTGCACGGCGAGGTCACGGTCGGCGTGCTGGCCGCGTTCCTGCTCTACCTGCGCCAGTTCTACGAGCCGATGCAGGAGATCAGCCAGTTCTACAACACGCTCCAGTCGGCGGGCGCCGCGCTGGAGAAGCTGTCAGGAGTGCTGGAGGAGGAGCCGTCGGTGCCGGAGCCGCGCGCGCCGCGCGCGCTGGAGGCGCCGCGCGGCAGGCTGCGCTTCGAGGGCGTCAGGTTCGCCTACGTCGAGGAGCGGCCGATCCTGCCCGGCCTCGACCTGACCGTCCCGGCGGGCCAGAGCGTGGCGCTGGTGGGCGCGACGGGCGCGGGCAAGACGACGCTGGCCAAGCTGATCTCCCGCTTCTACGACCCGACGGCGGGCCGGGTCCTGCTCGACGGCGTGGACCTGACCGAGCTGGACGAGACCACGCTGCGCGCGGCCGTGGTCATGGTGACGCAGGAGAACTTCCTGTTCAGCGGCACGGTCGCCGACAACATCAGGTTCGGCCGTCCCGACGCCACCGACAAGCAGGTGCGGGAGGCCGCCAAGGCGATCGGCGCGCACGACTTCATCGCGGCGCTGCCCGACGGCTACGACACCGAGGTGGGCAAGCGCGGCGGCCGCATGTCGGCCGGGCAGCGGCAGCTCGTCGCGTTCGCCAGGGCGTTCCTGGCCGACCCGGCCGTGCTGATCCTGGACGAGGCGACGTCCAGCCTGGACGTGCCCAGCGAGCGCCTGGTGCAGCGGGCGCTGCGCACCATCCTGGCCGACCGCACCGCGCTGATCATCGCGCACCGCCTGTCGACGGTGGAGATCGCCGACCGGGTGCTCGTCATGGAGCGCGGCGAGATCGTCGAGGACGGCCCGCCCGACCAGCTCATCGCCGCGTCGGGCCGCTTCGCCGGGCTGCACCGGGCCTGGCTGGAGAGCCTGAGCTAGTGCGGGTGCGCGACGGTCTTCAGGCCCTCGTACAACTCGTAGGCGACGAAGACCACGATCGGCACGCCGATCGCGACCAGGACCCGCATGGGGAGGGGCGTCCGCGGCGCGGGCGCCCGCCTCTCCACGGCCGGCGGCGCGGGCGCGGGATGTGGCCACGCGACGGGCTCCGGTTCCGGCGCGGCCACGAGCTCCGGATGCCGCGAGAGGTATCCGGACGGGAACGAGGTGACGTGGTACGCGCCGCAGCCGGGGCAGGACACTCCCGACCAGGGCGGCTGCACCGGAACACCGGACTGTAGCCAGATCTCGACCTCGTTGCCGTAGTCGTCCATGAGGTTTCTGACGACGTACTGCTCCTCCCAGACGTGCAGGCAACGCAGGCACTCGAAAGGCCATGTCTTGCGGGTTTCGAACCCGTCACGCACGAGGACCACCTACCCCCGGTCAGGGACCGCCATCCGACATGAGTGTCCTCCCGCCTATTGACACCTACAAGTCGGGACTAATGACACTCAGGGCTACGAAAGACTCACCAACTGTAATGTTGGGGGGTTAAGGCTGCAGTTAATACAGCGGCCGACGGACCGGGCTCAGCAGCGGGGTCGCGTCGGGCACGGGGGGCTCGGCAGGCGGGATCAGCTCGGGATGGCGGCTGAGGTAGCCGTCGGGGAACGTGGTCGCCTGCTGACAGCCGCACCGCGGGCAGATCGTGCCCTGCGACGGCGGGGGCACCTGCACGCCCTCTCGTATCCAGATCTCGCTCTCGTGGCGGTCGTCGCCGCGGCGGACGAGGTACTCCTCCTCCCAGACGTGCCAGCAGCTGCGGCACTCGAAGGGCAGTTTCCTGCGCTCTTCTTCCATGAGGCCACCTCCCTACCTCGAGTGTCCGCCTCCCCTTCGCTCCCTCGCAACCCGGGGTCACCCAACGGCGATGACGAACGTGACAGCCCCGGCGACGACGGCGAGCGTGCCCAGCCAGGCGAAGATCACGTCCAGGCCGTGGTCGAGGGGCCGGCCGCCGTGCAGGGCCTGCTGGACGCGGCGGAACCGGACGCCGGTCCTGGCCAGCAGGACGCCGCCGCAGAGCGCGGCCAGCGCGAAGCCGACGACGGCGGGCAGCGGCAGGCCGTGGCGCAGCGACAGCCCGGCGGCGCCGAGGCCGCCCGTCGACAGGGCCACGGCGGTGCGGACCCAGGCGAGCCTGGTGCGCTCGCTCTGCAGGCCCGGGTCCCAGATCTCGTCGGACATCTCAGGCCGCGCGGATGACGATGAGCACCAGGGCGATGATCGCGACCGCCGCGACGCCGTAGCCGAACACCGCGGCGAGCGCGGGCGGCGGGAGCGGCGCCTGCTCGCGCAGCGCCCGCTGGATGTTGCGCCAGCGCGGGTAGGCCATGCCCGCGGCCAGCGCGGAGAGCGTGACCAGCACGACAGCCAGCGCGGTGCGGATCCACGGGACGAACACGTCTTCAGGCACCGCGGCGATGGCCACCCCGCCCGCGCTGAGCGCCAGCGCCGTGCTCAGCCAGGTGAGGAAGGTGCGCTCGTTGGCGAGGGTGAATCGAGGGTCGGGTTCCATAGGAAAAACGGTAATTCGTCCACTTTTCCCCTAGAGAAGCCGGGATTCAGCTCCCACAGGCCTTGGCCACCTTCTCCAGGTAGGCGGCGGTCTCGGTGCCGACCTTCTGGGCGGAGTCGATGGCGTTGTTGACGTCGATCTCGCTCAACGTCCGGGCGAGGTCTTCGGAGGCCTGCTTGAGCGTGGTGTTGGCGGCCTTGTCGGCGACGTCGTTCAGCTTGGTGGCGGCGTCGTCGATGGCCTTGTCCATGGCCTTGGGGTCGTCCTTGAGCTTGGTGATCTCCGTACCCAGCTGGGTGACGATCTTCGGGGCCTCCAGGCAGGCCTGGGCCTTGTCGATCGTGTTGTTGACCTCTCCGCATCCGGCGGCGAGAGTGAAAGCGGCAAAGGCGATGAGAGGGGCGAATCGGCGCGTCAGAGGACCCATGCCTGCGACCCTACCCAACGGCCCGCGCCGCGGGGCGGGCGCGCGGCTCGGGTCAGAGCGAGGTTGTGGTTCTAGGATTTCGTACATGGCAACTTGTGAGCATCTTCTCCAAGCAGACGACCCTCAGGCCCGCACGCCGGAGGGCTGTGAGGAGTGCCTCGCCAGCGGGAGCCGCTGGGTGCACCTTCGCCGCTGCCTGGAATGCGGACATATCGGTTGTTGCGACTCCTCGCCCAACAAACACGCCACCAAGCACTTCCACGCCACGGCGCATCCGGTGGTCCAGTCGTTCGAGCCGGGCGAGAACTGGCGGTGGTGCTATACGGACAACCTGATGGGCTAGCGCTCCAGGATGGCCTCCTCGAAGTCGAGCTGCGCCATCACCTCGCGGAGCACCTCATCGTCCAGCCGGCGCTCGTCGCGCAGCCGGACGAACACCTCGCGCTCGGCCTGCAGCATGTCGCGGCGCAGGCGGCGGTAGAGGGCACTGGGCGTCTCGGCGCCGCCGTGCCCGGTGCCGCCGCCCAGGCGCTCCCAGGCGGTCAGCGAGCGGCGCCAGGACTTCTCCCTGAGCTGGTCGATGACCTGCTTCTGGATCTCGTCCGGCTCGCCCTCCAGCTCCACGAGCCGGTCGAGCACCTCCAGCCCCGCCGCGAGCGCGGCCTGCTGCGCGGACGCCTCCGCCAGGTTGTCCTGGTAACGCTCCTGCTCGCTCGATACGTGCAGCCGCCTGATCAGTGTGGGGAACGTGGTGCCCTGCACGAGCAGGGTGCCGATCACCGTGGTGAAGGTCAGGAACAGCAGCATCGGCTTGCCCGGCACGGTGTTGGGGATCGCGAACGCCGCCGCCAGCGACACCACCCCGCGCATGCCCGCCCAGCTCAGCACCGCCACCTGCTGCGGCGAGGGCGGCGGGCCCTTCCTGTCGAGCATCCGTAGCAGGTACGTGACAGGGAAGATCCACACGAACCTCGACAGCACCGTCACCAGGAAGACGATCAGCGCGTAGCCGGCGACCTCCCAGGGGCCGTAGCCGGTGATCCCCTGCATGACGGGCACGAGCTGCAGCCCGATCAGCGCGAAGACGATCGTCTCCAGGAAGAAGTCGGTCACCTTCCACACCGCGTCGGACACCAGCCGGGTGCCGAACCCGCGCAGGTGCATCCGGTGCCCCAGGTAGAGCCCGACGATCACCACCGAGATCACGCCCGACGCGTGCACCGACTCCGCCGCCAGGTACGCCCCGAACGGGATCAGCAGCATCAGTGTGTTCTCCACCAGCGAGTCGCGGGTGCGCTGGAACACCCAGGCCAGCGCGACCGCCAGCACCAGCCCGATGACCACGCCGCCGACCGCCGAGTAGACGAACTCGCCGGCCGCGTGCATCAGATCGATCGCCTCGCCCGTCGCCGCGCTGATCGCCACCCGGTACGCGGTCAGCGCGGTGGCGTCGTTGAACAGGCTCTCGCCGATCAGGATCGTCAGCGGCCTGCGCGGCAGCCCGAGCCGCCTGCCGACAGCGACCGCGGCCACCGCGTCGGGCGGCGCGATGATGGCGCCCAGCGCGAACGCCGCGGCCAGCGGCAGCTCCGGCAGCAGCAGGTGCACCACCCCGCCGACGACCGCCGCGGTGAACAGCACCAGCCCGATCGACAGCAGCGCCACGGCCCGCTTGACGTCGCGCAGCCGCAGGTAGGAGCTGTCGAGCGCGGCCGAGTAGAGCAGCGGCGGCAGGAAAACGAACAGCACCAGCTTCGAGTCGAGCTGCACGAACGGCACCAGGGGCGAGGCCAGCAACCCGGCGGCCACCAGCAGCAGCGGCGCGGGCCAGCCCTTCCGCCTGGCCACGGCGGCGACCGCGATCGCTCCGGCCGTCACCAGCAGCAGCTGCAGGCCCAAGGTCGTGTTCACCGGCGCTCCTTCGCCTCAGCGCGGGCGCGCGACGGCCCGCTCCTGATGACATCCTGGCAGCGACGGGAGACCCTGGGCGAGGCCGTCCAGCAGCCGGAACGCCGGCCGGGATGCTGCTCGGCGGCAACGCCGGCCGGGGCGTCCGGCTTCCCGGGTTCGCTGGGGGCGAACCCGGGGCGATCACCACTCCCGGCGGTCGCTCCTGTCGTCGTACTCCTGCTCGGGGCGGAGCCGCTCGCCGGTGGTGAACATCGGGTCGTGCACGTACGGCCGGGAGATGTGCGGCTCGGACGGCGGCTGCTGCTGGTACGGCTGCGGCTGGTTGGTGCCGAGGGCGAGCAGCGGGTCCACCGGGTTGGGCGGGGGCTGGTGGGCGGAGTAGTGGTCCTGGCCGGGGTAACGGTCGTGGGGTTGGTCCTGGGCGGGGTAGCGGTCCTGGCTCGGGTAGCGGTCGGCTGCCTGGCGCCTGCCCGCGCCCGGGATGCCGTGCATCGGGGTGCCGAGCCCGGCCGCGCCCTGCCCGCCGCCTCCGCCGCTGTGCGCCGGGGTTCCGGCCGCGCCGCCCTGGGCGGGCCTGTGCTGGTAGCCCTGGTCGCCGTACGGGTCGGGCCGCTGGCCGTAGTAGTCGGCCGTGGGCTGCGGGTAGGTGTCGGCCGGCGGGTAGGGGTCGGCGGCCGGGGAGCGGAAGCCGGACGGGTCGGTCGCGTGCGGCGGCGTCGGCTGGCGGCGGTCGGCGGGCAGCTGGTAGACGGGCTCGGCGCCGGTCACCGGCTCGGTGTACTGCGGGGAGATGACGTACTGGGGGCCGGTGAACGGCTCCTGGGCGGCGGGCTCGGTGTACTGCGGGCCCGAGTAGGGGTCGCCGGGGTACGGCTCGACGTACTGGGGGCCGGTGAACGGGGGCCGCTCGGCGTACGCCTGGGGCTGGGCCTCGCGCGCCGCCGCCGGGTCACCGTACGTCGGAGCCTGGGTCTCGCCTGCCGCCGGGTCGCCGTACTGCGGGGCCTGGCCGTCGCGCGGCACGGTCGACTCGCCGTACGAGGCCACCAGCTTGTCCTGGCGGGCCGGGTTGCCCCTGGCCACCAGCACGTCGCTGGGTGAGAGCGCGGCGGTGGGCCGGTCATCGGGCTGGTGTTGCGGCTGCTGGTGGACCGGCTGGAGGGGCTGCTGCTGCGGCCGGTGATACTGGCCGGTGCCCGGGATGACCTCGGTGCCGGGGTCGTGCGCGGGCACGGCGGGCTGCTCGCCGGTGGCCTCGGCGTAGCCGTCGTCGAGGGTGTCGAGCAACCGGCCGACGTCGTCCATCGGCATGCGGAAGCTCGCGGTGCACATCTCCCCTCGCCACAGGCTCAGGACCAGGGTGCCTTCGTGCCAGGTGACCCGGAGACACCGTTCCTGACCTCGGGCATCGAAGAACACTTCGCCGAACGACGGCAACGGGACAACTTCCGACATGAGGCCCATACTGCTTTAACCAGCCTTAATCGTCCACTCGACCCCGGCAGACTCAACTGAACCGGCTTTCGCTTCCTCACCACGAAACTCCCAGGAAGATCTTCCTTGACCTGCCGGAGTTCCGGTCGCAAGTGTGCCACGGCAGCCGCCGGAGGAGTTCTGGAACGCCGGGATGCGTCCGGACGATCACACGGCGTCTCGGCGCGGCGGACTCCCGATTGCCGGTACCGTTGACGGCTGTGCCGGACTCCCATCTCCCACCAGTCGAGGACCTGCTCAGCGTCGCGGTGAACGCCGTCGGCGGGAGCGAACGGCAGGGCCAGATCACCATGGTCAAGGCCGTCCAGCGGGCCATCGACGAAGAGGAGCACCTGGCGGTCCAGGCCGGCACCGGCACCGGCAAGTCCCTGGCCTACCTGGTGCCGTCGATCAGGCACGCGATGGCCAGCGACACCACGGTCGTGGTCTCCACCGCCACCATCGCGCTGCAGCGCCAGCTCGTCGACCGCGACCTGCCCAGGCTGGCCGAGGCGCTGTCCAAGGAGCTGCCGCACGAGCCGTCGTTCGCGATACTCAAGGGCCGGCGCAACTACCTGTGCCGCTACAAGGCGACCGCGGGCTGGCCCGAGGAGGACGAGCAGGACCAGCTCTTCGACCCGCGCGAGGTCAGCGCCACCGGCCGGATGGTGCAGCGCATCCAGGAGTGGGCCGAGGAGACCGAGACGGGCGACCGCGACGAGCTGGTGCCCGGGGTCAGCGAGCAGGCCTGGCGGCAGTTCTCGGTGAGCGCCCAGGAGTGCCTCGGAGCCTCCCGCTGCCCGAGCGGGGCCGAGTGCTTCGCCGAGCTGGCCAGGGCCCGCGCCGGAGAGTCCGACGTGGTGGTCACCAACCACGCGCTGCTCGCGATCGACGCGATGGGCGACATCCCCGTGCTGCCCGAGCACGACATGGTGGTCGTCGACGAGGCGCACGAGCTGGTCGACCGGGTCACGTCCGTCGCCACCGGCGAGCTGTCGGAGAGCTCGGTCGCGCTGGCCGTGCGCCGCGTGGGCCGCCTGATCGAGCAGCCCATCGCCGACCAGCTCATGGAGGCAGGGGAAGACCTGAAGGCGCTGCTCGCCGCCGCCCCCGACGGCCGCATCGACGAGCTGCCCCAGGTGCTCGGCCTCACCCTGGCCCTCATCCGCGACACCGCGGCACGCTGCGTCACCGCGCTCGGCCCGCGCGGCGCCGACAAGGACGACCCCGACAAGGCCGGCCAGCGCAAGGCGGCCTTCACGGCGCTCGACGAGGTCCACGACGCGGCGGTGCGCATGCTGGAGGCGTACGGGCACGCCTCCGAGCCCGACAGGGCCGAGGTGGTGTGGCTGGAGGCCGGCACCGACCGCCGCCCGCCCGCGCTGCGCGTCGCCCCGCTGAACGTCGGCGGCATGCTCCGCGACAAGCTCTTCGGCGAGCGCACCGTGGTGCTCACCTCGGCCACGCTCGCGCTGGGCGGCACCTTCGACGGCATGGCCAGGCAGTGGGGCCTCGGCGAGAAGGGCTGGCAGGGCATCGACGTCGGCTCCCCGTTCGACCATCCCCGCGCGGGCATCCTCTACGTCGCCAAGCACCTGCCGCAGCCCGGCCGCGACGGCCTGCCGCAGCAGTACCTGGACGAGATCGTCGAGCTCATCGAGGCGGCGGGCGGCCGGACCCTCGGCCTGTTCTCCTCCATGAGAGCGGCCAAGGCCGCCACCGAAGCCCTGCGCGACCGGCTCACCGTGCCACTGCTCTGCCAGGGCGACGACTCGACGATGCTCCTGGTCAAGCAGTTCGCCGAGGACGAATCGACCTGCCTGTTCGGCACCCTGTCGCTCTGGCAGGGCGTGGACGTTCCGGGCCCGTCGCTGCGGCTGGTCATCATCGACCGTGTCCCGTTCCCCCGCCCCGACGACCCCCTGACCTCCGCCAGGCAGCGCCACGTGGCGGCCAAGGGCGGCAACGGCTTCATGACGGTGGCCGCCACCCACGCGGCTCTCCTCCTGGCCCAGGGCACCGGCCGGCTCCTGCGCGCCCAGCACGACAAGGGCGTCATCGCCGTCCTCGACCCGCGCCTGGCCACCGCCCGCTACAGCGGCTTCCTGCTCGGCTCCCTGCCCCCGTTCTGGCGCACGACCGACCCGGCGATCCCCCGGGCCGCGCTCAAGCGCCTCGCCACGGAGGGCTGACGCTCAGACACCCCAGGGAGACAGGTCGGGACGCTTGGGAAGCAGGCCGTCGCCCGAGGACGTGCCACGCAGGCGACGGGCCACCCAGGGCACCAGGTGCTCACGGATCCACTGCGCGTCCTCGCGGCGCTTGGCCCGCGGGTCGACGGTGCAGTCGGGCCAGACCTGGTGCCAGTCGTCGAACGGCACCCCCAGCACGTCCAGGACGCGGGCGGCGACCAGGCGGTGGCCGTCCTCGTTCATGTGCAGCCGGTCCTCGCTCCACGCCCGCCAGTCGCGCAGCCCCTGCATGGACCACTGGTCGACCAGCCGGCACCCGTACAGGTCGGCGATCGAGCGGACGTGCAGGTAGAAGATCGCGAACCGGCCGCGCAGGCGTCGTTCAGGCCTTCCTTGACTGCTCCCCTCCCTGAAGGGAGGGGATTCCTGGCTCAGGCTGCCTGCGCAGTCCATGGTTGTGTGCGCGGGATGCACCAGACGCACATCCCGGCCGTGCTTACGGCCCATCTCGATCAACGCCGCCTTGGTCGCCCCGATCGCCGCGTCGGCGGCTTTGCGGGCCATGGTGGATTTGGCGAGGAACTTCGGCCGGAAGTCTTCCACCGCCAGGACGTCGTGGTCGCGCACGACCTTCATGGCCCATTTGCGGGCGGTGTCCTGCCGCTGCCGGGCGATCTTCTTGTGCAGCCTCGCCGCCTGCCGCTTCGCCTTGCGGTAACCCTTCGACGCCGCCTGCCCCGGCTTCGGCCTGCGGCGGGCCATCCTGCGCTGGTAGCAGGCCAGCCGGTCGGCCGCCTTCTTCCCATGCTCAGCGTGCGGGAGGTCGTGGTCGTCGCTGGTGGTGGTCGCGGTCTCCTTCACACCCCAGTCGATCCCGATCGCCCGGCCGGTCGCGGGCAGCGCCTCAATGCGTGCAGGCACGACAAAAGAGGCGTACCAGTGGCCGAGGGGGTCGCGGTAGATGCGCACGCTGCTTGGTTCGGCGGGCAGGTCGCGGGACCATCCCAGATCCTGCACCTGCTGGAGGTCGCCCTCAACACCACCGAGGGGGACGCCGGTTCGCCTGGCGGCGAATTGGCTGTCCCTGCCCCGCTACGCGGGAAACCGGATTCCTCCCCGGCCTGAAGGCCGGGGCATCCTCCGGAGGTTCCCGGTGAAGCTGTCGCCCAGCGCGACGAAGGAGCCGTAACGCCTCATGACCCGCCGTTCATCTCCGTGTTCATCTCCGCGATGGCCCGCAACGCCAGAACATAGGAGCGCAGCCCGAAGCCCGCGATGGTGCCCGTCGCCACCCCGGCGACGACCGAGTTGTGCCGGAACTCCTCGCGCGCGGCCGGGTTGGAGATGTGCACCTCGACCAGGGGCGCCGTGCGCTGGGCGATGGCGTCGCGCAGCGCGTAGGAGTAGTGGGTGAACGCGGCCGGGTTGAGCACGACCGGGATGCGCCCGTCGGCGGCCTCGTGCAGCCAGCCGATCATCTCGGCCTCGTCGTCGGTCTGCCGCACCTCGACGTGCTCGCCCAGCTCGCGGCCGGTGGCCTGGCACAGCGCGGTGAGGTCGGCGAAGGTCTCGGCGCCGTAGATGCTGGGCTCGCGGGTGCCGAGCCGCTTCAGGTTGGGCCCGTTGAGCACCAGGATCATCGGGAGATCTCCTTGTAGGCGGCCTCGAGCAGCTCTTCCGACGGGTCTTCCAGACGGGCCGGCTTGGCCAGACCGTCGAGCACCACGAACCGCTGCTTGGCTCCGCGGTTCTTCTTGTCGAGCCGCATGTGCTCGCGCAGCTGCGGCCAGGCGTCGGCGCGGTAGGCGGTGGGCAGCCCCACCGAGGTGAGGATGGACCTGGTGCGCTCGACGAGGTCGGGCCCGACGCGGCCGTCGAGGCGCGACAGCTCGGCGGCGTAGACCATGCCGATGGCGATCGCCTCGCCGTGGCGCATGCGGTACTGCTCGGCCCGCTCGATGGCGTGCCCGAGCGTGTGCCCGTAGTTGAGGATCTCGCGCAGCCCGGTCTCGCGCAGGTCGGCGCCCACGACGTCGGCCTTGATCCGGATCTTGCGCTCGATCAGCTCGCGGGTGTGAGCGCCCTCCGGCCTGGTGGCGGCCTCGGGGTCGTCCTCGATGAGGGTGAGGATGGTCGGGTCGGCGATGAAGCCGCCCTTGATGATCTCGGCGAGCCCGGCCACGTAGTCGGACTTCGGGACGCTGGGCAGCGTGGCGAGGTCGCAGAGCACCCCGGCGGGCGGCAGGAACGTGCCGACGAGGTTCTTGCCCTCGGGCGTGTCGATGCCGTTCTTGCCGCCGACCGCGGCGTCGACCATGGCCAGCAGCGTCGTCGGGACGAGCGCGACCTGCACGCCGCGCAGCCAGGTGCCCGCGACGAACCCCGCCAGATCGGTGGTGGCGCCGCCGCCCACGCCGACGACGGCGTCGGAACGGGTGACGCCGTAGCGGCCGAACGCGGACCAGAGCTGGGCCGCCACCTCGACGCTCTTGGCCTGCTCGCCGTCGGGCACGGGCAGCGCCACCACGTCGTACCCGGCGGTGGACAGCGCCTCGCAGACCGGACGGGCGATCTCGGGCAGGCTCGCCGGGTGGACGACCGCGACCGTGCGCACACCGGGCTTCAGCAGCCCGGCCAGTTCGCCGAGCACGCCGGCGCCGACCACCACGTCGTACGGGCTGGCGCCGCCCACGGTGATCCTCGTCACGGTCATGACTGCAGCCCCTCGATGATCTCCTCGGCGAGCTCCGCCGGCTCGCGCTTGTCGGTGACGACGGTCAGCACGGCCAGCCGCTCGTAGATCGGGCGGCGCTCCTCCATCAGCTTCTTCAGCTGGCTGCGCGGGTTGAGCACGAGCAGCGGCCTGGCCGCGGCGAGGCCCACCCGCTGCACCGCGTCGGCCAGGCCGACCTGCAGGTAGACGACGGGCTGGCCGTCGAGCAGCGCCTGCGTCTCAGGGTTGAGCACGGCCCCGCCGCCGAGCGACAGGACGCCGTCGTGCTCGGCCAGCGCCTGCCGCACGGCCTGCTGTTCCAGCTCGCGGAAGCGGGCCTCGCCGTCCTCGACGAAGATGTCGCTGACGGGCTTGCCCGCGACGGCCTCCACGTCGGCGTCGGTGTCGCGGAAGGCGACGCCGAGCCGCTCGGCCAGCAGGTTGCCGAGCGTGGTCTTGCCGGACCCGGGCGGGCCGATGAGCACGGCCTTGATCATTTGATCACCATGGATGAGACGTAGCCGGACAGGTTGCGGACGACTTCCTCGACGGAGTCGCCACCGAACTTCTCGAGCGCGGCGTCGGCCAGCGTCAGCGCGACCATCGCCTCCGCCACGACGCCCGCGGCCGGGACCGCGCAGACGTCGGAGCGCTCGTGGTGGGCCGTGGCCGCCTCGCCGGTCTTGACGTCGATCGTGGCCAGGGCCCTGGGCACGGTCGAGATCGGCTTCATGGCGGCGCTGACCCGGAGGATCTCGCCGTTGGTCATGCCGCCCTCGACGCCGCCCGCGCGGTTGGTGATGCGCCTGACGCCCTCGTCGGTGACGTACTCGATCTCGTCGTGCGCCCGCGAGCCGGGCCGGCGCGCGGTCTCGAAGCCGTCGCCGACCGCGACGCCCTTGATCGCCTGGATGCCCATGAGCGCCGCGGCGAGCCGGGAGTCGAGGCGGCGGTCCCAGTGCGTGTAGCTGCCGAGGCCGGGCGGCAGGCCGTAGGCGAGCACCTCGACGACGCCGCCGAGCGTGTCGCCGTCCTTGTGTGCCTTGTCGATCTCGGCGACCATGGCGGCGCTGCCCTCGGGGTCGGCGCACCTGACCGGGTCGGCGTCGATGCGGGCCAGGTCGTCGGCGCCCGGCAGGTTCTCCGTGGGAGTCTGCGCCCCGCCGATGGACACCACGTGGCTGACGATGTCGACGCCGAGCGCCTGCTTGAGGAAGCGCCTGGCGACCTCGCCGAGCGCGACGCGGGCCGCCGTCTCGCGGGCGCTCGCCCGGTCGAGCACCTGGCGGGCGTCGTCGAAGCCGTACTTCTGCATGCCGGCGAGGTCGGCGTGCCCAGGACGGGGACGCGACCGCGGCGCGTTCCGCGCCAGCCCCTCCAGCTCGGCCGGGTCGACCGGGTCGGCCGCCATGACCTTCTCCCACTTGGGCCATTCGGTGTTGCCGATGCGGATCGCCACCGGGCTGCCCATGGTGCGGCCGTGGCGGACGCCGCCGACGACCGTCACCTCGTCCTGCTCGAACTTCATCCGGGCGCCGCGGCCGTAACCGAGGCGGCGGCGGCGCAGCGCCTCGTCGATGGCAGCCGTGGTCACCTCGACTCCGGCGGGCAGGCCTTCCAGAATGGCGACGAGTTCGGGGCCGTGGGACTCTCCGGCGGTCAACCAGCGCAACATGCGTACAAGTCTTCCACGTGCGGCCTAGTGGGATGGCCGACGTTCACCAGCCGAGACAGAGCCCGGCCAGCGCGCCAAGCAGCATGAAAGGCCCGAAAGGGAACTGCGTCTCCCGCGTGCCGCGCCCGGTCACCAGCAGGCCGACGGCGTAGAGCGCGCCCAGGAGCTGCCCGCCGAGGGCGGCCAGCACCCACGCCTGCCAGCCCGCCGCGGCCGTCGCCAGGCCGATCAGCCCGGCGAGCTTGACGTCGCCGAACCCCATCGCGGCGGGCCTGACGAACCAGAGCACCCCGTAGAGCGCGGCCAGCGCCAGCCCGCCGAGCAGCGCCCTGGGCAGCTCGCCCGTCGGGATCAGGGTGAGCGCCAGGAGCGGGTAGGACGGCAGGGTGATCACGTCGGGCAGCCTGGTGGTGCGCCAGTCGATGATCGCCAGCGCTGTTCCCGCGACGGCGAAATACAGGTACGGCAGCCCCGCCCGCCACGCCACCAGCGCGGCGACCGCGGCCGTGAGCAGCTCGATCACGGGCGGCCAGGCGGGGAACGGCGGCGTGCGCAGGACCGTCTTCACGGCCTGGCGGGCCTCCGCGCGGGTGTCTGGAGGGTCCTCCTGGCCGAAGGCTCCGGCCAGGGCCCTGACGTAACGTCCGGCGACCAGGCCGAGCAGCGCCACCAGTGCAACCACCACGCGCCGACCTTAGTCCGGCCGCCGAGGAACGGGGGCGCGTTTCGCCGTCAGCGTCGCGCCGGGCGCGCCTGCAGAAGCGCCGTCCCGCCGGGCGCGCCTGCAGAAGCGCGGTCCCGCTGGGCGCGCCGTCGCGCCGGGCCCGTCCCGCCGGGCGCGCCGTCAGCGTCGCGAGAACCAGCGGCGTTTGCGGGCGGGTTCGACGCGGGCCACGGTCACGTCGGCGAGCTGGTCGAGCGTGCCGGATTCGACGGCCGCCAGCGCCGCCAGGACGTCCCCCTCGATCACGAACGGCACCGGCCCCGCGACGTCCACGACGACGGCGGCGGCCTGCTCGTTCACCGCTGCCTGGCAGACCTGGAGCGTGCTCGCCTGGATCGGCCGGGCGTCAGGACGCCACCTGACCAGCGCGTCGGTGCCGGTGAAGGCGAGCACCGCCTGCCTGCCGTCCTTGCCGACGAGCTTGGGCAGCGCCATCTCGCTCTCCTTCTCCTGGCGCAGCCCGTGCTCCCCCACCTCCGACTCGGTCAGCAGCGCGACCACGGGCACCAGCAGCCGGGCGCCGCTCAGCGCGGTCAGCACGTCGGTGGCGTCTGCCGTGCCGTCCTGGTAGGAGGCGAGAGCGGCGGCGACGGCGGGCGCGGCGCTGCCGTCGTCGTGCGGATCGAGTGGCTGTGGAATGCTCGGCACAACGCCCGAGACTACCCGCGCCCGTGGGCGGCTAGCCGTTCCGCTCCGCGAGGTCGGCGATCGCCGCGACCGGGCCGCCCCCCGACGGGCCCTGGTGGACGGCCGCCACCGAGACGAAGACCGCCGGGTCGCCCGTGACCGCCGCCGCCACGCCGCCCACGGTCGCCTTGATCTGGCGGTGCCAGTGCACGTCGGAGTCGTCCAGCATGATGGTGCGCCTGCCTCTGACCCGCCCTGACGGGTCGGCCTCGCACTTCATGAAGACGTTCACCAGGCGGTCGCCCAGGTCCGACGGGTGCGGCCGGTCGGGCAGCGGCAGGCCGGAGTCGCGGATGGCCTCCCAGATGCCGTCGGCGTCCAGCGCGTCCCGCATGACGCTGTGCCCGATGCGGTAGCGCCCGCCGATGCCGCGGACGTTGCCCACCAGCACGATCTGCGCGCGGTCCAGCTCCACCCCCGACGAGCAGGAGGCCACCGACGAGTACAGGGAGAGGTCCTTGTGGATCTGCTCGGCGCGCGGCATGGCGATCTCGCCGAGCGCGACGGCGACGCCGAGCGCGGTGGTGGAGTTCGACAGGTCCATCGACGGGCCCGTCTCCTCGATCGCGGTGTCCTTCCCCCTGCTCCTGGCGTCGGTGATGGTGGCCAGCGTGAGCAGCGGCGTCTTGGTCTGGACGTAGTGGACGTCGCGCGGGTCGTCGATCCCGGCGGCCTTCATGGCCTCACCCACCCCGGCCGCCACCTTCTCCACCATGGCCGGGCGGCCGATGTCCTCGGGCAGGATGACGTCGCTCATCGCGACCCCGACCGACACGCGCGGCTCGTCGGTGGCGGGCGCCAGCGACGGGTCGACGGTGGCGAAGACGGTGGCGTGCGGGCTGAGCACCCCGTCGGTGCCGCCCGACCAGACCAGCGGGACGGTACCCGGAGCGGGATGCCCCCTGGACGCCAGCACCTCGCGGAACGCCCGGTCGGCCAGGATGCGGGTGTAGTCGTTGACGCCGCCGTTGCCCTCGGTCTTGCCGATCACCGCGAGCACCCGGCGCGCCTCGATCACGCCGTCGTCGATGAGCCGCTCCAGGCCGGAGGCGTCGGTCACGCTCTCGATGGGGATCTTCCGCACTTCCACCGGATCCGGCATGTCGCGTCCCTTTCCCTGTGTGCTGCCTCTCGAAATGCTGCCAGGCCGCCGTCCACAAGCACGGTATTCACGGCTGCGACCGCGTTTCATGGGCAATGTCTGCCAACGTCGGGCGTGTCGCTGAAGGTAGGGTCGCCTCTGTGATGCGCGAAGCAGGAGCAAACGGGATAAAGATCGCTTATCGCGAGGAGGGTGATCCCGGCGCTCCCACGCTGGTCCTGCTGCACGGACGCACCGCCGACCACAACGACTGGAACGGCATCACCCAGCATTTCGCCGCCCGCTACCACGTCCTGGCGCCCGACCTGCGCGGCCACGGCGCGAGCGACCGGCCCGGCGAGTACCCCGTTCCCGCCATGGCCGAGGACGTCGCCGCCCTGCTCGGCCGGCTCGGCGTCGAGCGGGCCGTCCTGGTCGGGCACTCGCTGGGCGCGATGGTCGCGTACCTGGTGGCCATGGGCCATCCGGGCCTGGTCGAACGGCTCGTCCTGGAGGACCCCGTCCCGCCGCGCCCGCTGGAGGGGCGCCCGCCGATCGAGGAGGACGGCTCGACCGCCTTCGACTGGCGGATGATGCACGACACGGAGCGGCAGTTCCTCCAGCCCGACCCCGCGTGGCTGGCGGGCCTGGCGACGATCACGGCGCCGACGCTGGTGCTGTCAGGCGGGCCGCAGAGCCCGTTCAGGGCGGACGAGACGGCGGCGCTGATCCCGGGCGCGCGGCTCGTCACGATCGAGGTGGGCCACCTGATCCACGTCTCGGCACGCGAGGCGTTCAAGCGGGCCGTCGACGACTTCCTCGGCGCGTGACGACCAGGCCTCAAACACGCCTCAAACACGCCTCAAACCCCCCGCCCGCCGGGGCGCGGCGGCTCGGCGGGACGCGGCGCCGCGGTTCGATCCGGGCTCGGCGGGACGCGGCGCCGCGGTTCGATGCCTCGATGAGCCGCAGCGTCTCCTCGGGGCTGGGGGCCTGCTCG
>NZ_JBEPDC010000045.1:0-72887 GCF_040300065.1 Nonomuraea sp. NPDC000554
TTGGCTTCACGGTCGAGCGGGGGGCTCGGGTTCGACATAGATGATCTCCGTAGTGGCCGGAGACCCAGGTGTCAACGATGATCGTCAGTTTTATATTAGTAATCGGTTGGAAGCACGGAGACAGAGGCTGCGGTGCCAGCGATCGTCCGCTTTCAGGCGGACCAACCGCTCTGGCGGAGGCTGCTCCCCTCGGGGAGAGCGGTGGTATGCGTTGGCCGCTGCGTGCTGGTGGTGCAGCACGTTGTCGTCAGCATTGTCGTCAGCCACGCTGGAGCAATGATCGAAACCTGTGGATCTGCTGGGAAGGGGTGTACCTTCCCGGATTATCCGATGTGGTTTCGAGATAAGACTGATGCGCCAACGTCGGTCGGGAAGGCACACCTGTGCCGCTTACCGTAGTGCCCGAACCGCCGGGTGACGACCGCGGGCCCGGTTCTACAGTTCGCGGTCGTAGATCTTGAGCGCACTAGTGATGTCCGACCCGTCCACCCAGAACGTGCCCGTGTTGCCGTACATGTCGTACGCAACAATCCTCGGCCTAAACCACTTCTTCCAATAATCTAGCGGCCCGTTCGGGATGTGCCATCCGTCGCCGCCGGTGGTGGAGTGTACCCAAGTGAAGCACAGGTACCGCTCGGGATATTGCCTGTCGTAGATCTTCGCGTAATCGCACCATCCATTCCCTACGGGGAAGTTGACGATCTCCCCCAAATGCCCGTCTTGCCCGGAATGATACGCGGAGTCGTGCGGCTCGCGATACCAGACATAGCCGCCATAGAAATCCTTATATCCGCTCTCGGGAGTGATGTTCCACGCGAATAACCCGTCGTAACCATCCTCGCTGAAGCAATGACTCACCGAGAAAGCGACAAAGTGATTATCTACGGCCTTCAAGGACAGATAGTAGTTCCAGGCCTCTGTCGTCACATTCTTTGCGTCGCCGCCCAATTGGGTTGTTGTACGCGAGTAATCCCAGTCGATGTCCCCGCGCATGTAAGTTATGGCCGTCCGCGGATTGAGCATGACTTTGCTGGAGTATGTTCCGTTTTGGGAGCTGTTGACGGTATCGTCAGAGTCGGTCCTGACTTGGACGCCGATCGACTTCCGGTTCACCCCGGGCGAGCAGTATACGTAGAACGTGACCTGCTGGGTCCCGCCTTCTTCGATTGTGGCCTCGCCGGACTCGCCGGGGATTGCAGTGAAATCGTTCGCGGTGTCCGTATATGCCCAGCCCGAGAAGCCGTTCCAGTTGAGTTTCGACTCGTCAACGTAGTCGATGAGCCACAAATTGGCGGTTAAATGCTGGGGGTCAACCTCGATGGGATTTCCGTTTTCGTCGGTTGGTTCGATATTGATTGTTACGCCGATCCTATTCCGTCCGTTCGTGTAGATGTTGCAATTCTGGTAGCCGCTCTCGAGTATCACCGAGAGCTTAGACACGCTCGTCCATTTTGACATGTTTTGTCTCCTTTGTTCGTGTGAGATGGTGCGGTGTGTGAGGCCCGTCGATAGACGGGCTAGGCTGCTTCCGTCGCGCCCGTAGGTACCCGATACGGCCTCACGTCGAACATCGTCGCGCCACGTAGCGCCGTATGATCGCGGGCCACACCCGAACGCCATACGGCCGGTGTGCTTCTGGCGGGTCGAGGCAGTTGGCATCCGCCGGGCCGTCGTGGTTCAACGGGAACTCGACGGCGTGTGGCACATCGTCGGCGTCGAGGACTAACACACTCTGCGAGCTGCGCCGGGGATGTCCTGCAAGTCCTCCATGGCCTCACCCAGCTACGAGCATCGGGATGGTCGGTGGCGTTCGTGACGAACGGGATGACAGACAACCAGCGCGCAAGCCGTCGCACAGCCGCACATCCCATGGGGCTTGGTCCCTGGCGCCAGCAGTATGCAGACGCGCACCCTGGTCGCTCGGCGGGCCGGGGCGAAGCCGCGGACCTTCGATCGCCCTCAACCCCGTGCAGTGACCAGCCACAGCGCGATCGCAACCTGTATCGGTGTGATGGCCCACCCTTAGCTCAGCCACGAAAACGGGAACTTACTTGGAAGCCATCCAAGCGCAAGGATGCTCTCGACGTGCCGTAGCGAGCGATCTTCGTGACGGTGTCCAGCGGGACAGGTAGCAGGTGGCCAGCGCCCAGTTGGCATGACAAGGACCGCAGGGAGCGACTGTCACCGTCTCACTTGCCGCTTCTGCAGGCCATCGGGCGCGCAGGGCGGTGCGTGCCCGGACCGGCCGAAGAGCCGCAGCCGGGCACGCTTGCCGACCGGCGCGCCCGGCGGGCCGCGCAGCGGGCCGCCTTTAAAGACGTAGAGAAAGTTCTCATCCAGCGATCATCGACGCTGATCTATCATGCCTCTGAGCTGCGGGTTTTGTCGTGTAGTGGCCGCGGCTGCCGTCACGGTTGATGCTTGACAGGGCCCTTTCCGTCGTAATGGCGCGGCCCAGGATGGACTTGGAAGAGCCGGCGTCTCGGCTGCTCGGGACTCCGGGGGAGGCGTCTGGGTATCGTTCATGCTCACCGCGGAGACAGGCGGACGAGGTGGAAGAGGAACGTGAAGACGTTGTCGGGTCTGGCCGTCAACCCTGCGCTGCCAGCGAGGTTAATGCTGCGTATGCTCCAGCCGGAGGTGGCGGCTGACGCGCTGCCATATCTGGCGTGGCGGGCAGATTTGCCGGAGCAGGTGGTGGAGACCTTCATCGGCCACCATGACGCCAAGGTCAGAGGGTGCTTCGCCGAAAACCCTCACGTCCCGGCGGGAACTCGGTCCAGGCTTGCGAGGGATCCTGCACTCCATGTGCGCTGGGCTCTGGCCGCAGGTCCGCAATGGGGGCGCTTCCAGCCTCGGAGCACGCCGTTAACCGAGGACGCCTATGACCTTCTGGCGCACGACCCAAGCATCGAAGTTCGCTGTGAACTGGCCCAGAACTGGCACACTCCCGCTCCGGCGCTGATCGTCTTGGCGGTGGATCCGGAACCCGACGTACGCAGAGCGGGGTGCTCCGGCTGGGGCCGACTGCCTGCACATATCAGGGTGGCCCTCTCGCACGACGCGGATCCGTCGGTGCGGTGGGCGGCCGGACTGAAGGGCTACAGGGAGCATCCAGGACTGCTCGAAGAGATCCTCGCAAGCGACGATGTGACGCAGGTCTTGGGCGAGGCGCCGCTGCCGCGTCCGCTGGCTGAAAGCTACGCGCGCAGCGATGATGCTACGCATCGCCATAAGGTTGCCGGGAATCCCTACCTGGACCGCGACTTGGTGGAGGAACTGTCCACCGATCGTGATCCGGGTGTGCGCTTGGTGGTCTCGCTCCGCCCGGAACTCACCGAAGCCCAGCGGGCCGCCATCGACTACGACCCCGACGTGTATCGCGTGCACGTCCCGCTGCCGTGGATCCGCGACCGTTTCGCCGACGCCTCCGCCATGGAGCACTTCGGGGAATCGGCCCACGTGGTGCTGCGTCGCAGCGTCGCCTGCAACCCGGACCTCCCCCTTGACCTGGTGGAGCGGCTCGCCCGCGACGACGACCACGCGGTTCGGCTGCTGCTGGCCGAACATCATCAGGACGCGCCGGCCGACCTGCTACTGCGGGTGGTCCTGGACGACGCCGGATACTCCGAAGCCGAGCTGACCGGCAGACCGCACTTCCCGACAGTAGGCCTGGCGCGCTTCGCCGACTCCCCGCACCCACATGAGCGACGCCTGGTCGTACTCGATTCGCAGACTTCCGCGGACGTCATCGAGCGGCTGAGCCACGACGAAGCACGCAGCGTCCGGATCGCCATGGCCCGGGATCCGCGCCTGCCCGTCACCCGGATGCTCGCGCTCCTCAAGGATGCCGACCTTCAGATCGCATCCGCTGCGGCCGCCAACCCGGCGCTACCGGTGCAGGTCATGGCCCAGCTCGTCCAAAGTGTCGTGGAACCGTGCATGCCGTAGTTGTCGAGCTCGCGCCGAGCCACCCAGCGCGTTTCCCGAGATTTACGCTGGGAGTCGGCCGACGTCGTTGGGGACCACGACGTTCACGGAGGGGACGAGGCTGTTGGCTTACGTCTTCACGACCGGCTGGGGAGACCCGCTATTCCCCGATACGCCCAGTTCCCTGATGCCCAAGCTCATCGAGGCCCACGACAGCCAGAACCCGGGAGCCCAACTTCCACATGCCCGCCTACACGACCTCCGTCACATCCACGCCACCACACTTCTCCTGGCTGGCGTACCCGTCCACGTCGTAGCGGCCCGCCTCGGCCATGCAGACCCGGCAATCACCCTTCGCGTCTACGCCCATGTGATCCAGGATCAAGTGGCTACAGCTGCGGATATCTTCGCAAGAACGATCGAGAGAAGCGCTTGACCTCTGGCATCTCAGGACTCCCGTCAACCAGGCGGCGAGTCCTTATTTGCGTTATAGGACGCTATCCTGCTCGGCGTAACGAACGCCGGGGGATGCCATGCGATCAGAAATCAGCTTGGTCGAGTTTGGCGAAGAGCTGACCCGAATCGCTGCTTCCTCGATCACACCCCTTCCGGCCCCCGAGGTAGAAGCCCTTGAAGAGGTGATCGGTGCGCCTCTCCCCGAGGAGTTCCGATCATTTCTCCTTGAATTCGGCCTCGGTGTCCGTCCCGGCCCGGTACTCGACCTGGTCTGGATCGTCGATGAGGCCCGGCGAGAGCAGCAGTACTTCCTGGAAGAGCCGGACATGGAGGTCTCGCCGCGGCAGCCCTTTCCCATCACTCAAACCGATGTCCAACGTCTACCGTCTCTCGCCGCAGAAGGCATCGAACCCATCTTGAGGTTCGACAAGCCGATGCCAGGAACCATGTTCCTTTGCGGCCACGGCTGCTCGTGGATCAGCATGCTCGCGCTGAACGGCGAGTTCGCCGGCACGGTGTGGATGACGGAGATGGGATGGGCCAAGGAGATGCACTGGTGGCCCTCCGCCCCCTGGAACGAAGCCGACCGCGGCGGCTTCCCGTACAGCGGTTGGACCCGGCCAGTTCCCTTCCTCGACTGGTACATCCGCTGGACGAGACGGAACGTCGCCCGGCACCAGAGCCGCTCGCAGTAGGCCGTTAGCAAAGGTGTTAGCAAGATCGCGACATTGTCCTGACAAACATGAAGCCCCTGAACCGGAAACACCAGTTCAGGGGCTTCATCCTGCAGAGCCGACGAGGGGAATCGAACCCCTGACCTTCTGTTTACAAGACAGATGCTCTGCCGATTGAGCTACGTCGGCGCGGCCTATCAGTGTAGACGCTAGCGACGCCTGTGACGAGCGACCTCGTACAACGCCACCCCTGCCGCCACTCCCGCGTTCAGCGACTCCGCCGCCGCCTGCATCGGGATGCGTGTCACGACGTCGCACTGCTCGCGGACGAGGCGCGACAGGCCCTTGCCCTCGGAGCCGACGACGATCACCAGCGGTTCCGTGAGCAGGTCGACGTCGCCGATGTCGACGGTGCCTTCGCCGTCGAGGCCGATCACGAACATGCCTGCCTCGCGGTACTCCCTGAGCGCCGCCGTGAGGTTCGCCGCTCGGGCCACGCGCAGGTTGGCGAGCGTGCCCGCGGACGTCTTCCACGCGCCGCCCGTGACGCCGGCCGAGCGGCGGGCCGGGACGAGCAGGCCGTGCGCTCCGAATGCCGTGGCCGAGCGGGCGATGGCGCCCAGGTTGCGCGGGTCTGTCACGCCGTCGAGGGCCACCACCAGCGGCACCTCGGCCGCGTCGTGGGCGAGTTCGACCAGTTCCGACGGGTGCGCGTACTCGTAGGCCGGGATCTGCAGGGCAACACCCTGGTGGACGCCCCCCTCGGTGAGGCGGTCGAGCTTGTCGCGGGTGGATTCGAGCAGCGCGATGCCACGTTCTGCGGCGATCTTGATGGAGTCGCGCACGCGGTCGTCGTTGTCGATGCGCTGGGCGACGTACAGCGCGGTGGCCGGCACTCCTGCGAGCAGGGCCTCCAGCACGGGGTTGCGCCCGCCGATGTATTCGGGCGCGTCGTCGGAGCGCCGCTGCCTGGCGGCGGCGGGACGGCGGCCGCTGCCGCGTTCCTCCCGGGCGACCCGCTCGGCGCGGGCCTTGTCCTTGTACCAGTGGCGCATCTCGGCAGGCGGGGTCGCTCCCCTGCCCTCGAGGCCTCGGCGGACCTGCCCTCCGGTGCCCTTGGACGGGCCCTTCTTCTTCGCGGGCCTGCCTGACGCCCTACCCCCTGCTGCCATGGTGTCAAGGGTACTCGGGCCGCCGCCCCCTCAGGCCCGGCGAGCCTGGGGACGCGGAAACTGGAACAAACCGTGCAGCCTGTCGAGGGCGGAACGGTCGCCGGAAGCCCGGGCGGATCCGTCCATGATCGCGTCTACCAGGGACGTCCGGCCTTCGGCCATGTCGACGAGGACGTCCTCCGTCGTCTCGATACGTCCGTCGGGCTGTTGCGCTGGGCCGAGGACCATCTCGATCGTCCCGTCGTGGACGCGGGCGTGGAACACCTCGTCGCCGATGCGGAACTCGTAGATGGCACGCATCCCGGCAGCCGCCTCGGGAACGAAGGCCACCTTCAGGCCCAGCACCGCCCAGCCGGCCTGGAAGACCTCGCCCTCGCGCCGCTCCCCCATGGCCCACTTCATCCCCCACCGGGCCAGGGCGAGCACGGCGGGCGCGAGTTCCGCGCCGGCACCGGTCAGGTCGTAGGCGGGCGTACGGGCTGGGGGCGGCAGCGTGACCTTGCGCACCAGCCCCTCACGCTCGAGATGCTTCAGCCGGGACGCGAGCAGCCCCGTACCCAGCCCGCGAAGGCTACTCTGCAGATCGCCGAAGCGCTTGGGCCCCGTCAGGAGTTCGCGGACGATGAGCAGCGTCCAGCGCTCGCCGACGAGGTCGAGGGTGCGCGCGGTGGCGCAGTACTGGTTGTAGGTTCGCTGGTCCACTTCATCATTCTAAACCTCGCGCTTCCTGATTCTGAACCATCCGGACGTCGAGGAGCAGCCCTGCCAGGAGCTCTGGAGCGGTGAGCATGACGTCGTGCGGACCTTCGACGGAGATCGTCCGGTAGCCGACGGCCTGGGCGAACCTGTCGAACGGGTAGGTCTGCGGGCGGCAGTGGATGCCGGTGCCGGGGATCCGGTCGACGGCGCCGGTGAGGCGGGTCGGGTCGGTGAACGTACGCAGCGGGTGGGGGCGCAGGCGCTCTTTGAGCCACCGGACGTCTTCCGGGGCCCCGACGCCGAAGAGTTCGGGGGCCGGAGGCGGGATGCGCCAGCCGTCCGCAGCGGCCAGCATCGCCTTCCCGAACGCGTCAGGCGCCAGTGTGAACATGCTGGAACCGTCGGGGCCCGCCCATCCATCCACGAGCACCACGTGCTCCACAGGCCGGACGTCCGCCGCCTGGCGTGCCACCAAACCGCCGTAACTGTGCCCGACGAGCACCACGTCGCCGTCGCCGGCGTCCAGGGCCGCGACCACCTCAGCCACGTGGTCGTCCAGTCCGGCGTCGCGGTCGTACGTGAGGTCGGGGGTGACGGCGCGCGCCCCGGACCGTTCGAGCAGCGGGACGACCCGCTCCCAGGCCCAGGGGCCGTGCCAGGCCCCGGGCACGAGGACGTAGGTGGTCATGAGCGGCCTTTCTCGTGCAGCAGGGGCAACACCTGGTCGGCGAACTCCTGCAGGGCGGCGCGGTGGTCGTCGACTGCCAGCCGGATCACCACGTGCCGGACCCCTGCGGCCGTGTACCGGCCCAGCCACGCCGCGACATCGCCGGCCGAACCGGCGCACATGGCCTGGATGCTCCCGATGAACTCGAGCGGCGCGTTGTAGTAACGCTCGATGCTGGTACGGAGCCGGTGGCGGGCGCGTTCGGGGTCGTCGTCGAGGCAGACGGTCGCGTAGAGCGCCGGGGTGATCGGGCGTCGTGCCTCTTTCTGGATCAGCTCCCATTCGTCCGCGTAGGTCTGCGCGGACGGCGGGTAGGGCAGCCAGCCGTCGGCCAGCCTGGCCACCCGTCTGAGGGCCTGTTCGCCACCCGCCGCGAGCCAGATCGGCGGACCTTGCGGCTGGACGGGCTTGGGCGCCAAGGCGACGTCGTGGAAGGTGAAGTGCCTGCCCTCGTGGGTGACGGAATCCTCCGTCCACAGCCGGCGCATCGCGTCGATCGACTCCTCCATGCGGCTGACGCGCCGCTTGAAGTCGATCCCGACGGCCTCGAACTGCGCCTGCGTGTTCGGGTTCGGGAAGCCCGCGCCCACGCCGACGACCAGCCGTCCGTCGGCGATCCGGTCGAGCGAGGCGAGCTGATGGGCCAGCAGGACGGGATGCCGCAGCGCGGGCAGCAGCACCGCCGTGCCGAGGGTCACGCGCTCCGTGATGGCGGACGCGGCGGCCAGGACCAGCAACGGGTCGGCCCTGGGACGGGTCACCGGGCTGTCACCCGCCCAGACCGAGTCGAACCCCAGCACCTCGGCCAGCCGGGCCTGCTCGACCAGCGAGCGATGATCACCGTCGTCGAGGGTCCAGTCGCGCGTCGGGAGCAGGTAGCCGACGCTCAGTTCAGCCATGTCATCTCCAAGGGCATGGTCGGGTTCAGGGCCATCGTCAAGGTTTCCTGATCGTAACCCGTTGACTTCCTGTTTTTGAAGTCTATGATTCGACTTCAGGAAGTTCCGAGTTAAGGAGATAGTGGTGACGAAGCCGCTTTACACAGCGCAGGCACAGGTGACCGGTGGCCGCACCCAGGGCCGTGGACGCACCAGTGACGGCGTCCTCGAAGTGGACCTCCGCCAGCCGAAGGAGATGGGCGGAGACGGCTCCGGCACCAACCCGGAGCAACTCTTCGCGATCGGGTACGCCGCCTGCTTCTCGACAGTGTTGAGCATGCTCGGCCAGCGCAAGGGCCTCGACGCCGGGGACGCGGTGGTCGACTCGAAGGTGTCACTCATCCCGTCCGGGAACGGGACGTTCAAGCTGGGTGTCGAGCTGGACATCACGTTGCCGTCCATCGGCGACACTGCACAGGCGTCGGATCTGGTGAGGAACGCGCACCAGGTCTGCCCGTACTCCAACGCCACACGCGGCAACATCGACGTGGCGTTGGTGGTCAACGGCGCCGAGCTGTAGACGGCGAAACGTCCAGCGCCGTACTCCACCAGCACACGCGGCAACATCGACGTGGCACTGCTGGCCAACGGCGCCGAAGAGATGACCAGCCCCGGACTCCGACAGCACGCGCTCGCTGTCGTTTCGCATCGACCAAACACATATCCGGATCGGACAGCATTTGGTAGCGGTCCGCACAGCATCAAGTGGACGATCGCAGGCATGTACGAAGCCTGATCGCTATCGGATCCTGTTCAAGGAGCTTTCTCTCTGGAGGAGCCCCGACGGGTCCGGCGTGTGTCGCGACCGGGAAGCCGACACGACGCCGGCCCGTCTGCGTGCGAACGGAGTCACGTCCATACTTCTTCTGCTACAACCACGGGTAGCGGTTGTGCTGGACGTCCCCGCAGCGGGCGGCGAGGGCGTGGCGGCCCCGCAGCGAGCCACAAGGGCACGACGCCTCCCCCTACGGGCCGCGAGGGCAAGCAGCTCCGCAGCGAACCGCGAGGACGTGACGGCCCCACAGCGGGCCGCGAGGGCGTGGCGGCCCACAGCGGGCAGGTGCATCCGACGGTTACCCGATCACGCCAGCATCTGTTCGAGGCCGCGTGACAGGTCGGTGAGCGACGCGCGCACCAGGCGGTAGTAGACGTAGTAGCTCTGCCGTTCCGGCGTGACCCATCCGGCGTCCTGGAGGAGTTTCAGGTGCTTGGAGATCGCCGCCTCGGTGAGGCCGATCAGCCCGGCGATCTCCCGGGTGGAGCGCGGACGCTGGGCCAGCAGTTGGAGGATCTGGAGCCGGGTCGAGTCGCCGGCGGAGCGCAGCAGTTTGAGCAGGCGTTCGGGAGGGATCGGGGCCTGGCCGTCCTGCTGCATCTCGGCCAGGGCGTAGATGATCAGGACGGCCTGCCGCGACCGGCCGTCGTGCCGGTGCCTGTGGGTCGCCGCGACGAGTTCCGGCCAGACGAAGTGGGACGGTATGAGCAGGATCTGGTCCTGCTCGGCGAGCGTGAGGTCGAGCGGGTCGCCGCTCGGCCCCGGCGGCCGGATCAGCACGTCGCCGGTGCTCTGGTCGAGCCGTACGTGGGGGGAGAGTTCCTCCAGCATGCGGGGCAGGCCGCGCCGTGACAGGGCGCGCCCGCGGCGGGCGATGTCGCTGCGCAGACGGGTCTCCATGGCCAGCCAGTCGGGCGTGATGCAGGTCTGCCAGTAGGACACCAGGAACCCGGCGAAACGCTCGCGGCAGCGTTCGGGGTCGGCGATCAGTTCGCGCATGACGGGCAGCGACGCGGGGTGCCGCGTTTGGATTCGTGACAGCGCCTGTTCCTGCAGATCCGTGCTGCGGAGAAACATTCCCAGGCGAATTCTGGGGCCGACCGTGCCGGTTGGCACGGCACTACGAATCAACGGGTCCGCGAAGTGGTCGATGGGGGCCGCGAGTAATGCGGACACTTCGTCCGCCCAGGACCAGGTGTCGGCCTGCGGCCAGATTTCTTGGAACACCAGCGGCCTGTCGAGGCACCAGAAGGCGAATCTCTCTGTTTCGTCCTTGAGTTCGGGGGACATTCGGGCGCGCGTGCGCAGCGCCCAGGAAATGTGCAGCGGGTGGTGCTTGACGGCGTTCAGCACGTGCAGGCTGCGTAGCGTCTCGTGGGCCGGCGAGCAGCCGAAGACTGCCAGGTCAGAGCCTGCGTCACGGAGCTGCAGGCGTATCGTCACCGGCCGCCTCCCGAGCTCTGATCAACTGATTGGCTGAACAGTTGGAGCATGGCGCAACGATAACGTACGGCCCTTTTCAGCGTCAGCAGAATGGGGTCGAGGAAATGCCCATCAGCCGCCGAACCATGATGCCGTCGGCTCCCGCGATCAACGCCGCCGACGAGGCCTTGGAATCCGCGAAGCCGGTTTCCGTGCCGTCCGAGAATTACGCACCGAATTGGCGGGCGTTTGGGGAATATCTGAAAAAAGCGGGCCGCCGCCGGGGAATTCTCCGGCACCGTACTGGTGGCGAAGGACGGGCAGCTCCAGATGAAACAGGGGTACGACCTGGCGGATCGGGAGCGCCACGTCCCCAACACCGCGCGGACCAGGTTCTGCGTCGCCTCCTTGGGCAAGATGTTCACCACCGTGGCCGTCCCCAGCTCGTCGAGCAGGGGAGGCTGTCCTTTGACGACACGCCCCGAGGTCGCCGACCGGGTGACCATCCACCCACACGTCCGGGCTGGGCGACGCGCTCAGGCGCGAGCCGCCGCGCACGCTCGACGGCCTGATGAAGAAGGTCGCCGAAGAGCCCCTTCAGTTCGAGCCCGGCTCACGGTTCGACTACAGCAACCCGGGATTCATCGCCCTCGGGGCGATCATCGGCCAGGCCTACTCCGCATACTCTTCACGCCCGTCGGCATGACCGACACCGCCGTCCGCGTCTACAGGGCCGGCGGTGCGCCCGTGTAGGCGAAAGCCGGCCAGGACGGGGAACGGCTGCCCCGCGCCCAGCAGTGGGTGGCAACCTTCCGCGACACGAGTGACGAACTGCGCATCGGGAACCCATGCTTACTCCACGGTCGCCGACCTGCTCAGGTTCGCGCGAGCGCTGACCGGCCACAGGCTTCTCAGCCCGGCGCTCACCGAGACCGTCCTCGCGGGCAAGGTGGACACCGACCGGGCGACACGTACGCCTACGGCTTCGGCGACCGGAAGATCAACGGCGTCCGGATCGTCGGCCGCAACGGCGAACCCCAAGGCTACGAGGGCAGCTCGACCTCTACCCGGACAAGGGGTACGCCGTCCAGGACGACGCGCTCCTTCCCGCCATCCGACACGGAAGGTCAGCGCTTGAGCTCCCAGCGGGGGCCGTGGGGGGTGTCCTCGACGGTGATGCCGGCGGCGGTCAGCTGGTCTCTGATCGCGTCGGCCGCCGCGTAGTCTCTGCGGTCGCGCGCCGCCTTGCGCTGCTCCAGGGCCACCGCCACCAGCGCGTCGACCACCGGCTTCAGGTCGGAGCCCGCCGTACGCCACTGGGAGGAGCGGGGGTCGAGGCCCAGGACGTCCAGCATGTTCTGGGTCTCCGCCAGCAGGCGCGCCACCGCTTCCTTGTCGCCGTGCGCCAGCGCCACGTTGCCCTCGCGGACCACCTCGTGGACGACGGCGAGGGCCTGCGGGGTGCCGAGGTCGTCGTTGAGCGCGTCGACGAACGCCTGCGGCAGCGGCGCGTCGGCGTCGACGTCGTGGATGACCTCCGCCGCGCGGGTGACGAAGCCCTCGATGCGCTGGTAGGCGGCCGCGGCCTCCTGCAGCGCCTCCTCCGAGTACTCGATGGACGACCGGTAGTGCGGCACCGCCAGGTAGTAGCGCAGCTCCACCGGACGGACCTTCTGCACCATCTCCGGGATCAGCAACGAGTTGCCGAGCGACTTGCTCATCTTCTCGGCGCCGATCTTGAGCATCCCGTTGTGCATCCAGTAGCGGGCGAAGCCGTCGCCGGCGGCCTGGGACTGGGCGATCTCGTTCTCGTGGTGCGGGAAGATCAGGTCGAGGCCGCCTCCGTGGATGTCGAAGGTCGGGCCGAGGTACTTGGTGACCATGGCCGAGCATTCGAGGTGCCAGCCGGGACGCCCGGGACCCCACGGAGTGGGCCAGGTCGGCTCGCCGGGCTTTTCGCCCTTCCACAGCGCGAAGTCGCGCGGGTCGCGCTTGCACGACTCGTCGTCGGTGTCGGCGGCGGGCCGCATGTTCTCCACCTTCTGGTTGGAGAGCGAGCCGTACCTGTCGGCGTAGGAGCGGACGTCGAAGTAGACGTCGCCGCCGGACGCGTACGCGTGCCCGGCCGCGATCAGCCGCTCCATGAGCGTGATCATCTCGGGGACGTGGCCGGTGGCCCGGGGCTCGACGGTGGGCGGCAGGCAGCCCAGCGTGTCGTACGCCCAGGTGAAGGCGCGCTGGTTGCGCTCGGCGACCACGAACCAGGGCACGCCCTCTTCGGCGGACACCCTGATGATCTTGTCGTCGATGTCGGTGACGTTGCGGCAGAACGTCACGTCGTATCCGGAACGGGTGAGCCAGCGCCTGAGCACGTCGAAATTGACGCCCGAGCGAATGTGCCCGATATGCGGAGGAGCCTGTACGGTCGCCCCACACAGGTAAATCGACGCCCGGCCGGCTTCGACCGGAACGAATTCACGGATGGCGCGCGTACTGGTGTCGTAGAGGTGCAGGCTCACGAAGGCAAGGCTAACGCCTCCGCCACCATGACAGGTCGAATAATCACCCGTACAAGGTGACCTTCTCCGGCCGGATCCGGACGATCAGCCGCTCGTTGCCCGGCGGTTCCTCCCACGGCTTACCCGTGTACTTCAGCGACAGCTCCTGGATGAGGTCGCCCGCCGGGTCGTCCTCCATGGTCACCCGGCCGCGCACCTCGGCGTAGTGGAACGGGTTCGCGGGGTCCATGACCAGCACGCTCGCCCTCGGGTCGCGCGCGAAGTTGCGCGGCTTGCGCCGCCCCTTGATCGTGGAGAACAGCACGTCGTCGCCGTCCGTGCGCACCCACACCACCGTCGACTGCGGCATGCCGTCGGGGTTGACGCTGGTGACGGTCGCGTAGTTCGGCGCGTCGAAAAGGACGCGCGCGCTGTCGGGAAGCTCGGCCATCTCTCCTCCTTGATCGGTCTCCTGACCCATTCTTCTGTAGGCTCGTGACCGCCATGGACGTGACTCCCCCCTCTCTGCTCCGCCGCCTGGGCATCGCCCTCGCCGGGCTCGCGGTCGCCGCTCTCACCGGGGCCGCGTGCGCGCTCTCCTTCGACGGCCTGCGCGCGCTGGCGATCCGCGGCGAGGCCAGGCCCGACCTCGCCTACCTCTACCCGGCCGCCTTCGACGCGCTGCTCGCGGTCGCGCTGATCGCCGTGCTGCTGCTCGGCTCCGCGCGGCTGCTGGTGCGGCTGCAGGCGGCGGTCGTGCTGGTCCTGCTCATCGTGGCCGCCGCCGTGGTGAACGTCACGACGACGCTGCGCGTCGACATCCCGGTCCGGCCCGCCTCTGTGGGCGTGGCCGTCGCGCCGTGGGTGATGCTGGCGCTGGCGCTCTGGCTGTGGCTGCTGGTCATCAAGCAGGTCCAGGCGCGCAGGACGGCCACGGTCGGGGACGTCGAAGCGCCGGCGGAGCAGGACATCGTCCCCTTCGACCGCGTCCAGACGGCTGAGGTCCCGCGGCCTCGTCCCATCCATCCCGCCGAGGCGGCGCCGCTCGACACCGCGTCGTCTCTGCCGCCGACCGTCCACCCCACGCTGGAGGCGACCCCGGTCGCCGGCCCCACCTCCGCCCCGGAGACGCCGCCGATCTCCGAACGCGTCGCCCGCTGGTCCGCCCCCGCCGCTCCCGGTCCGGAACCCGCCCCGGAGCCGGAACCCGACGAGGAGCCCGAGCCCTTCCGCGAACCCGAACCCCGCGAAGCAACCGGACCCTCCCAGGCAACCGAGCCTCGTGAGGCAGCCGAGCCCGTCCAGGCAGCCGAACAGGACCTCGAGCCCGAACAAGACCTCGAACCCGAGCAGGACCTCGAGCCCGAGCAGGCGCCTGAGCCCGAGCCGGAGGAGCAGCCCAAGCCGCGCCCCGTGCGCTGGGGTGACCGGGTCAAGCCCACCGACGTCCTCGTCCACCCCCGCGTCACCGACAAGGACGCCGACACCCAGCCGCATCCCGTCGTCATCGACGACCCCGCGCCAGAGCCCGCCGACGAGGAGCAGGAGCCGCGGGCGTCCAAGGACGACGACACGGCCCCGCACCGCCGTCCGTTCGGCGACGCCCCCTCGGGACGGCTCCGCAGCACCCCCGTTCCCCCGGAGGACTAGGCATGCGGAGGCCCGCCCGGTCACCCGGGCGGGCCTGCGACGCGATCCCGACCAGGGATCGTTCTCCATCGCCGTCTAGACGCTGCTGCCGCGCCGTAGCCCGGCGACCAGACCGACCCCCACGACGGCCAGGACGACCTGCATCACCAGTTCTATCCAGTCGATGCCGGGGGTCGTGGCGACGCCGAGCACCTGGGCGATGAGCGTGCCCAGCAGGGCCGCCACGATGCCGACGACGATGGTGAGGATCCACCCGATGGCCTGCCTGCCGGGGAGCAGGAGCCGACCGATTGCGCCGATCACTGCGCCGATCACGATGGCGCCAAGGATGGACTGGATTGTCATGACGAGAAACCTCCCCATGAGGGTGAGCCGTTCACTCTCACGGTGAGATCGCTACCCCGTCCTTGGCGATTATGCCTGTTCTTTACGAACGAGCAGGTCAGACGGGGGTTCCACCCGTTCCACCGGCTCCACCCGTTCGACCGGCTCGGCCGCCGCCCTGCACGCGGGCCACGATCAGGACGCCGATCACGGCCAGCGCGAGCTGGAGGATGTGTTCGATCCAGTCGATGCCCTTGGTGTTGGCCCAGCCGAACCCTTGGGCGATCAACGTCCCGAGGAGCGCGGCCACGATGCCGACTATCAACGTCAGGCCGATGGACATGTTCTGCTTGCCTGGGACTATGAGCCGGGCGAGCGCGCCCACGATGGCTCCGATGACGATCGCGGAAACAATCGCGCCGATCATGTGTAGCTCCCCCCGAAGACGTTCAAATGCCTCAAAGGGGACTTACCCGACATATCTGAAAGCTATCCAAATGGAAGACGGCGGTCCGTACCGCGCCAGAAACGGACCGCCGTCGCCCCATGAGGCGGCGGGACCGCACGACCCCGCCGGGATACCCTCAACGCATCCCGAAGAAGGACGCCAGGCTCTCAGGAAAGGTTGACGACGAGCGCCGTCGCGATGGCCGCCACGCCCTCGCCGCGCCCGGTCAGCCCAAGCCCGTCGGTGGTGGTGGCGCTGAGGCTCACAGGGGCCCCCAGGGCGGCGCTGAGCGCCTTCTCGGCCTCCGCACGGCGCGGGGCCAGCTTCGGCCGATTGCCGATGATCTGGACTGCCACGTTGCCGATCTCGAAACCCGCCGCGCGCACCTGGCGCGCGGTCTCCTCCAGCAGGGCGACGCCCGAGGCTCCGGCCCAGCGGGGGTCCGAGGTGCCGAAGAGGCCGCCCAGATCACCGAGCCCGGCGGCGGTCAGCAGGGCGTCGCAGGCCGCGTGGGCGGCCGCGTCGCCGTCGGAGTGGCCCGCGAGCCCCGTCTCGCCCGGCCAGTGCAGCCCGGCGAGGTTGAGCTCGCGCCCAGATGCGAACGGGTGGACGTCGACTCCGACGCCCACCCGCGGAAGATTCGTGTTCAGGAGTTGAGAACCTCGTCGAGCAGGGCCTCGGCCTTGTCCTCGTTGGTCTTCTCGGCCAGGGCGAGCTCGCTCACCAGAATCTGGCGGGCCTTGGCGAGCATGCGCTTCTCGCCCGCGGACAGGCCGCGCTCACGGTCTCTCCGCCACAGATCGCGAACCACCTCGGCGACCTTGTTGACATCGCCGGAGGCGAGCTTCTCGAGATTGGCCTTGTAGCGACGAGACCAGTTGGTCGGCTCTTCCGTGTGCGGCATCCGAAGGACGTCGAAAACCCGCTCAAGGCCTTCCTGGCCGACAACATCGCGCACGCCGACGAGTTCTGCGTTTTCAGCTGGCACCTGGACGGTAAGGTCGCCCTTGTCGACCTTGAGCACCAGGTAGGTCTTTTCCTCACCCTTGATGGATCGCGTCGTGATTGCTTCGATCCGAGCAGCCCCATGGTGGGGGTAGACGACAGTGTCGCCGACCTGGAAAGTCATGTGACAAGTACCCCTTCCGCTGTACTCCAGGGTACCACGCGTCCACAGCCTCCCGGAACAGTGAAATCATCATAACTGCAGGTCAAAGCGACATATTAGGGGTTGACAAGCCGTCAACAGTATGAATCGCATATGCGGACATAGCTAATGACCTGCGGGGGTGTGGATATGACCATCGATTGAGGTGGATATGGTAGGCGCTGCCCATCCCCGCATGCGCCACCCCCATGCGCCACACCAAGGAGAACCCGCTCGTGACCAGCATTCGCTGGACTGTCGCCGCAGCCGCACTCCTGGCAGCCCCCGTGCTCGCGGGCTGTTCGGCCGGATTCGACGCCAACACCAACAAGCCATACGCCCCCAACGAGGCGGCCGCTCTCATCGACAACGGCGCTTACGGCACGCGGGGCATCGAGATCCCGCAGGCGTTCATCCTCGGCCCCGACTCCGGCGCCCAGCTCGCCTGGCGGGGCTCGGCCCCGATCTACCTGAACATCCTCAACACCAAGGGCGCCCCCGACACGCTCCAGGCGGTCTCGGCCGGCGACATGGGCGCCGTGAAGGTCGCCACGCCGATCCAGCTGCCGAGCAACCAGCTCGTCAACACCGGCAAGCCGACCCCGCAGCTCATGCTGGAAGGCATCTCGAAGGGCCTCAGGGGCGGCGAGACGATCCGCCTGGACCTCCAGTTCGCCAACGCCGGTGTCGTGTCCATGAACGTCCCTGTGATCACGCGCAGCCGCGAGTTCAAGGACTACCCGGCGGCGCCGAACGCCACCGCGGCCCCGACCCCGTCGGCCTCGCCCTCGGCCGCGGCCACGGAAGCGGCTCACTGACGGCAGCGGCCCACTGAGCGGCCCAGGCAGCGGACGGCCCAGACCGCCGCGCCACCGCCGGGTCTCCCGCGCACGACACGCTGACGGCCGTCCCACCGTCGGGGCGGCCGCGTACGTGACGGCCACGGGAACGCCCAGAAGGCCGCGTACAGGACGCTGAGGGCCGATGACGGCCCAGACCGCCCAGTCGGCCGGACACGGCCGCACGGACGCCCAGAAGGCCGCGTACGGCACGTCGGCGACACGGACCGCCCCTGACAGCGGACCGCCCCTGACAAGCGAGAACCCCTGTTCCGGCCGGAACAGGGGTTCTCGCTTGTCAGGTCACTCGTCAGCGGCGTCGAACTTGTAGCCGAGCCCGCGCACCGTCAGGATGCAGCGCGGGTTGGACGGATCGGCCTCGATCTTCGCGCGCAGCCGCTTGACGTGCACGTCCAGGGTCTTGGTGTCGCCCACGTAGTCGGCGCCCCAGACGCGGTCGATGAGCTGGCCACGGGTCAGGACGCGTCCCGCGTTGCGCAGCAGCACCTCCAGCAACTCGAACTCCTTCAGCGGGAGCTGCACCTGCTCGCCGCGCACGGCCACGACGTGCCTGTCGACGTCCATGCGCACCGGGCCGACGGCGAGCACCGCCGACTCCAGTTCCTCCACGACGTCGCCCTGGCGGCGCAGCACGGCGCGGATGCGGGCGACCAGCTCGCGTGAGGAGAACGGCTTGGTCACGTAGTCGTCGGCGCCCAGCTCCAGGCCCACGACCTTGTCGATCTCGCTGTCCTTGGCGGTCAGCATGATGACCGGCACCTTGGAGCGCTGCCGCAGCGAGCGGCACACCTCGGTGCCGGGCAGTCCGGGCAGCATCAGGTCGAGCAGCACCAGGTCGGCGCCGTTGCGGTCGAAGGTGTCGAGCGCCTCGGGCCCGGTCGCCGCGACCGACACCTCGAAGCCCTCCTTGCGCAGCATGTAGGACAGGGCGTCGGAGAACGACTCCTCGTCCTCGACGACGAGAACTCGGGTCATGGTGCGGCCTCCAGGGGAATTGAGGGTGGTACTGCCACCGCCGTGCCGCCGAAGGCGGGCAGGCGGAGGGTGAACGTGGATCCGGAGCCTTCCTTGCTCCAGACGGAGACCTCGCCGGCGTGCGCGGCTGCGACGTGCTTGACGATGGCGAGGCCGAGGCCGGTGCCGCCGGTCGCGCGGGACCTGGCGGCGTCGACCCGGAAGAACCGTTCGAAGATCCGCTCCAGCGACTCTTCAGGGATGCCGATGCCCTGGTCGCTGACGCTGATCTCGACGGAGTCACCGGCGGGTCTGACGCTGACCACGACCCGGGTGTGTTCGGGACTGTAGGCGACGGCGTTGTCGATGAGGTTGCGCAGCGCGGTGACGAGCAGTTCCTCGTCGCCCCAGATGCGCAGCCCCTCGGCGCCGCCGGAGACGAGCGTGATGTCCTTGGCGATGGCCTTGGTGTTGCAGTGGTCTATGGCGTCGTGGACGCACTCGTCGATCGGCACCTGCCCCGGGGTGGGGATGGGTTCCGCGCCCTGGATCCTGCTCAGCGTGATGAGGTCCTGCACGAGGTAGGTGAGCCGGGCGGCCTCGTGCTGCATCCGCCCGGCGAAGCGGGTGACCGCCTCGGGGTCGTCGGCGGCGTCCTGGACGGTCTCGGCGAGCAGGCTCAGGGCGCCGACCGGGGTCTTCAGCTCATGGCTGACGTTCGCCACGAAGTCGCGGCGCACCGCCTCGACCCTGCGGCTCTCCGTCTGGTCCTCGGCGAGCACCAGCACCTGGCCGTGGGAGCCGAGCGGGGCGACCCGGACGGCGAAGTTGGTGGTCTCCTGGCCGAACTTGTGCCCGGCCACGTCGATCTCCGTCTCCCTGATCTCACCGTCCCGCCGTACCTGCCGTGCCAGGGCGAGCAGCTCGGCGGCCATCAGCCTGTCGCCCTTGACCAACCCGAACGCGCGCGCGGCCGAGCTGGCGCGCAGCACGCGGTCGTGCGCGTCGAGGACGACGGCGGACGACGGCAGCACGGCAAGGACCGAGGCGACGCCCTGTGGAAGGGCTCCGGCCTCGGGGTTGCCGTCTGTCTTGACCCGGTTCGGGGTCTCGATCTGGTTCCGGTAGAACAGGACCGCCAGGGCTCCCACCACGAACCCGGCCAGGGCCGTGAAGCTCATGGCCATCTCACTCATGCCTCCGATGGTAGGTCGCGAAAATCTGATGACAGCCCGCCCACCTGCGGATGAATGGCTCTTTCCCGGAAAGTTCATCTCTCGGTAGAAGTTCGTTCATCGTCGGGCACGTACGGTGACGGCATGCGCGACGCGTACCATGAAGAACTCGACTCGCTCACCGACAAGCTGGTGGAGATGACCAGGCTTGTCCGTTCGGCCATCTCGCGGGCCACGACCGCCCTGCTCGACGCCGACCTCCAGCTCGCCGAGAGCGTCATCTCCCGTGACGCGGAGGTGAACGCCGTCTTCAGCGACATCGAGACGTCCATCTTCGAGTTGATGGCCAGGCAGCAGCCGGTGGCGGTGGACCTGCGGATGGTCATCACGGCGCTCCGGATGGGCACCGACCTGGAGCGGATGGGCGACCTGGCGGTGCACGTGGCCAAGGTGGCCCGCCTGCGCCACCCCGACTCGGCGATCCCGCCGGAGACGCGCTCGACCATCATCGAGATGGGGCAGATCGCGGAGAACCTGGTCACCAAGGCGGGCGCCTGTGTCGCGTCCCGCGACGTCGAGTCGGCCCTGGAGCTGGAGCAGGACGACGACGCCATGGACCGGCTGCACAGGCGGCTGTTCAGGAACATCCTGTCGAAGGACTGGCCGCACGGGGTGGAGCCGGCCATCGACATCACGCTGATCGGCCGCTACTACGAGCGGTACGCCGACCACGCGGTACGGGTCGCGGCCGACGTCGTCTACCTGGTCACGGGCTCGCGCCCGAGCTGAGGACCGAGCTTCAGGCGGGGCCGCCCGGCCCCGCCTGACGCGTTTCAGCGGCCCTGGTTGGCCACCGCCTCGATGGCCGACTTGGCGGCCTCGGGGTCGAGGTACTCGCCGCCCGCTCGCAGGGGGCGGAAGTCGGCGTCGAGCTCGTAGCGCAGCGGGATGCCCGTGGGGATGTTGAGGCCGGCGATCTCGTCGTCGCCGATGCCGTCGAGGTGCTTGACCAGGGCGCGCAGCGAGTTGCCGTGCGCGGCCACGAGGACCGTGCGACCGGCCGCCAGATCGGGGACGATCTCGTCGTACCAGTACGGGAGCATCCGCTCGACGACGTCCTTGAGGCATTCGGTGCGCGGCATCAGCTCGGGCGGGAGCATCGCGTAGCGGGGGTCGCCGACCTGGGAGAACTCGTCACCGTCGGCGATCGGGGGCGGCGGCACGTCGTAGGAGCGCCGCCACAGCATGAACTGCTCGTCGCCGAACTCCTCACGGGTCTGCGCCTTGTTCTTGCCCTGCAGCGCGCCGTAGTGGCGCTCGTTGAGCCGCCAGGAGCGCTTCACGGGCAGCCAGAGCAGGCCTGCCTCCCCCAGCGCGTACTGGGCCGTCTGGATGGCCCTCGTCAGCAGGCTGGTGTGCACGACGTCGGGACGCACCCCGGCGTCCACCAGGAGGCTGCCGCCCCGGCGGGCCTCGTCCTCGCCCTTGGCCGACAGGCTCACGTCCACCCACCCGGTGAACAGGCCTTTCGCGTTCCAGTCACTCTCGCCATGCCGCAGCAGCACCAAAGTCGCCATGCGCCCAATCCTATGGTTTACGGGCGACCCCGCAGAGGAAGTAGGGCGGCGACCCCTCGAAGGCGGGCGCGAAGTCCACCAGGTCGGTGCGCCACTCCGGCAGGTTCACCACGCCGGGTTCGACCAGCTCAAGGGCGTCGAACAGGGAGATGATCTCGGACGAGGGCCGGGCCGTGAACCCGGCGGAGGCGCCCTGGTAGATCTTCTCCACGCCTGGCACCGCCTCGGGCTGGATGTCGCTGCAGACGTGCGACAGCACCAGGTAGCTGCCGGGCGCGAGGGACGCCATCAGCTCCTCGACGATCGGCTTGGGGTCCGCGCGGACGAAGTGCACGATCGCCAGCAGCAGCAGCGCGACGGGCCGTCCGAGGTCGAGGTGCCCGCGCAGCTCGGGATGGTCGATGATCTCCCGCGGGTTGCGGAGGTCCCCCTGAAGGACGCGCACGTTGGGGCTGTCGGACAGCAGCGCGCGGGCGTGGGCGAGGACCTGCGGGTCGTTGTCGACGTACACGGTCCTGGCCGACGGGGCCGCGCTCTCGGCCACCTGGTGGACGTTCTGCTGGGTCGGCAGTCCGGCGCCGATGTCGAGGAACTGCCTGATGCCGTTGGCGGCGAGGAAGCGTACGGCCCGCCCGAGGAAGGCGCGGTTCTCCCGCACTCCGACAGGGATATGCGGGACGATCTTCAATACCTGGTCCCCTGCGGCACGGTCGGCGGGAAAATTGTCCTTTCCGCCCAAAAAATAGTCATACATCCGTGCGACATTCGGGATATTTGGATCAAAACTCCCAGACTCCGTCACAGCCATTGATCTTACGATATTTCCCGATAATGATCTCGGGCATGGCCGAATCCCGGGTGTTAGGTGTCGGGCTCGCTCCCGGTCACACCAAGACCAATCTGCTCGCCTGCTGGTTCGTCGGACTCACCGCGACCATGGTGATCTCGTTCCTGCCGACCGCGCAGCCGTACATCCTGTCGGGCGTGCTCGGCGTGCCGTCCGGGGCGCAGGGCCGGATCGTGGGCGTCCTCGGCTTCGCCGCCGAACTGACCATGATCGTCAGCTTGGCCTGGTTCGGCGCGCTCGCCGACCGCTACGGCCGCAGGCCGATCGTGATCGCCGGATTCGTGCTGGCGGCGGTGGGGGCCGCGCTGTTCCCCTTCGCGGGCGACACGGTCGCGCTCGTCGCGCTCCGGGTGGTGTTCTCGCTCGGCGCGGCGGCGCTCGGCGGGATGTTCGCCACGCTCGCCATCGACTACGCCGCGGAGCGCTCGCGCGGCAGGTCCTACGGGGTGCTGGGGGTCTTCAGCGGGCTGGGCGGGATGGCGGCCGTGTTCGGGCTGGCCAGGCTGCCGCAACTGTTCGAGCGGCAGGGGCTGTCGCAGGCGGGCGCCGCCAGGGTGTCGTTCCTGGTGGTCGCGGCGGGGCTGCTGGCGGTGGGGCTGGTCATGCGGTTCGCGCTGTCGCCGTCGGTGAGTGTGCCGCACGTCCCGCTGACCAGGCTGGTACGCGAAGGGGCCGGGCTGGTGCGGGACCCGGGCGTGGCGCTGGCCTACGCCGCCGCGTTCGTCGCCAGGGCCGATCTGGCGGTGGTCGCCGGGTTCATGTCGCTCTGGGTCGCCGACCAGGGCGTGCGCGAGGCGGGGATGTCCACGGCAGCCGCGCTGGCGCGGGCGGGCATGGTCGTCGGCGTCGCCCACACGATGGCGCTGCTCGCCTCGCCGCTGCTCGGCTGGCTGAGCGACCGTGTGAAGCGGCAGAATCTGGTCATCGGCTGCCAGGCGCTGGCCGCGGTGTCGTACCTGTCGACGCTGCTGATCGACGACCCGCTCGGCCCCGGCATGCTGGTCGTCGCCGCCCTGGTCGGGATCGGGGAGATCGCCGGGATCAACACCGCGGGGCCGCTGCTCGCGCAGCAGGCCCCCGCCCGGGTGCGCGGGTCGGCGTTCGGGGTGCAGGCGCTCTGCGGGGCGCTGGGCGTCCTGACCGTCTCCGCGCTCGGCGGCTGGCTCTACGACGTCTGGACGCCCGCCGCGCCGTTCGTCGTCTCGGGCGTGCTGGGGCTGGCCGTGGTGGCGTTCGGCCTGGTGATCAGGGCGCGGGTGGCGCCGAACCCGGAGGCGGAACCCGTCGCCGTGGGGTGACTCAGGACGCGCGGTCGTTGGCGGGGTCGGCGAACCTGGCGAACGCCCGCAGGTTCGCCAGCGACTCGCCGCGCTTGGCCCGCCACTCCCACTCGCGCCTGATGGACGAGGCGAAGCCCAGCTCCAGGGCCCGGTCGAACCAGTCGTCCGCGTAGGTCAGGACGCAGCCGAGTATGCGGTCGATCTCGTCCGCGTCGACTCCCCCGAGCGGCAGCTTGCCGACGAGGTAGACGTCGCCGGCGGGATCGAGGGAGAAGTGCACGCCGTACGTGGAGCCGTTCTTGCCGAGCAACCACTTGTAGAACTCGGCGTGGTTCTCGTCCGGCTGGCGGCAGAAGAACGCCTCGACGTGCAGCGCCTGCTCCCCGACGATCAGCCAGGTCATGGTCGCGAGCTTGTGCTCGCCGGGCAGCCGCACCAGGAACGCTCCCGGCCGCGGCTCGTCGTAGGAGACGTCCGCGGCCTTGAGCGCGGCGTCGACGACCTGTCTGGTGGATTCCCGCATGGGCCCCAGCCTAGGAGGTGAGGGCGATCGGCATGCTGGGCTGCTGCGTGGCCAGGGCCTGCGTGTAGACGTCCATGAGGTGGGAGGCGGTGCTCTGCCAGCCGAAGGCGGCGGCGTGCGCGCGGGCGCCCGCCGACAGGCCGTCGCGCCAGCGCGGCGAGACGATGAACGGGCGCAGCGCCCGCGCCCAGTCGTGCGCGTCGTGCGAGTCCACGAGGACGCCGGAGACGCCGTCGCGCACGGCGGTGCGCAGGCCGCCCACCGCGGCGGCCGCGACGGGCGTCCCGCACGCCTGTGACTCCAGGGCCACGAGCCCGAACGACTCGCTGTAGGACGGCACGACCGTCACGTCGGCGGCGCGGTACCAGTCGGCCAGTTCGTGCTGCGGGGCGGGCGGCACCAGCCGGACCACGTCCTGGATGCCCAGCTCGGCGGCCAGGTCCGTGAGGACGGACGGCTTGGCGAGCCCGTTGCCCGAAGGACCGCCCACGCACGCGATGACCAGCCTGTCGCGCAGCGACGGGTCCTCGATGAGCATCCGGGACGCGGCCCGCAGCAGCACGTCAGGGGCCTTCAGCGGCTGGATCCTGCCCACGAACAGCAGCAGGTGCGCGTCCTGGGGCAGGCCGAGCCGGTGGCGGGCGGCGCCCTGCGAGTCGGGCTGGAAGACGGTGAGGTTGACGCCGGGGTGCACGACCGCGACGCGCTCCTCGGGGGCGGCGTACAGCTCCATGAGCTCGCTCGCCTCGTCCTCGGTGTTGGCCACGAGCCGGTCGGCGACCTCCACGACCTGCTGCTCGCCCACCACCCTGGCCCGGGGTTCGGGCTTGTCGTCGCGGGCCAGCATCAGGTTCTTGACCTTGGCCATCGTGTGCATGGTGTGCACCAGGGGGACACCCCAGCGCTCCTTGGCCAGCCAGCCGACCTGGCCCGACAGCCAGTAGTGCGAGTGGATGACGTCGTAGCGTCCCGGGTCGTACGTGGCCTCGGTGCGCAGCACGCCCGACAGGAAGGCGCAGAGCTGGGCGGGCAGGTCCGCCCGGTCCATCTCCTCGTACGGGCCCGCTGTCACGTGCCTGACCGTGACGCCGGGGGCGAGTTCCGCGACGGGCGGCAGGTCTCGGGCGGTCTGCCGGGTGAAGATCTCCACCTCCACGCCCAGCTCGGCCAGCCGCCTGGCCGACTCGACGATGTACACGTTCATCCCGCCGGCGTCGCCGGTGCCCGGCTGATCCAGCGGGGATGTGTGCATGCTGATGGTCGCGACCCGGTTGACCCGTCGTCGCCTCACCCGACATCACCTCCAAGCAAATTTCAACTATGCAGATCTTTGCGACATTCCCGACATGTCGTCACGGCGGGGGTACGAAAGGCCGCCTGGCAGGATGTGACTCATGACGAAGACGGCTGTGGTGACCGGCGCGAGCAGCGGAATCGGTGAGGCTACGGCGCGGCGGCTGGCCGCGGAGGGCTACGACGTGGTGGCAGGCGCGCGCCGGCGCGACCGCCTCGACAAGCTCGCGGCCGAGACGCCCTCGATCAGGCCCGTCACGCTCGACGTGACCTCGCAGGAGTCGGTCGACGCGCTGGCGGCCTCGCTCGACCGCTGCGACGTGCTGGTCAACAACGCGGGAGGCGCGCTCGGCCTGGAGACGGTCGCCGACGGCCGGCTCGACGACTGGCAGCAGATGTACGACAGCAACGTGCTCGGCACCCTGCGGATGACCCAGGCGCTGCTGCCGAAGCTGATCGACTCGGGCGACGGGGTGCTGGTGCTGCTGACCTCGACGGCCGGCCTGGTGTCGTACGAGGGAGGCGGCGGGTACGTCGCGGCCAAGCACGCGCAGACCGCCATGGCCGAGACGCTCAGGCTGGAGCTCGTCGGCCGGCCGGTGCGGGTCGTCGAGATCGCGCCGGGCATGGTGCAGAGCGAGGGCTTCGCGCTGACCCGCTTCCGCGGCGACGAGGCGGCCGCCGCCCGCGTCTACGAGGGTGTGCCGGGGCCGCTGACCTCCGACGACGTGGCCGACGCCATCGCCTGGTGCGTCACCAGGCCCGCGCACGTGAACATCGACCGCATGGTGATCCGCCCGCGCGCCCAGGCCGCCCAGCACAAGGTGCACCGCGTCAGTGGCTAGACCGGTCGGCGCGATCACCCGGGGCACCACCGGGCACAACCGGCTCAGGCGGTCCGACCGCTGGGTCGCCGCCGTGCACGGCCACCGGCTGCGCGAGCGCCCGCTGGTGGTGGACCTCGGCTACGGCGCGTCCCACACGACCACGCTGGAGCTGTTCACCCGGCTGCGCCGGATCAGCCCCGGCGTCGAGGTGGTGGGCATCGAGATCGACCCCGCGCGGGTGGCGCTCGCCAAGCCGTACGAGCGCGAGGGGCTGAGCTTCGCGCTCGGCGGCTTCGAGCTCCCGGTCACCCGCCCGCCGACGCTCGTGCGCGCGTTCAACGTGCTCAGGCAGTACGGCGAGGCGGAGGCGTGGCAGTACTGGGACGTGCTGCGCGCCAGGCTGGCACCCGGCGGGCTGCTGGTGGAGGGCACCTCGTCCGAGATCGGCCACCGGGCCGTCTGGGTGGGCCTCGACCGCGAGGGCCCGAAGACGCTCACCTTCTCGGCCCGCTTCGACGCCTTCCAGCGGCCCTCCGACCTGGCGGACCGGCTGCCGAAGACGCTCATCCACCGGAACGTGCCGGGTGAGCGCATTCACGCGTTCCTGCGCGACTTCGATCATGCCTGGGCGGTCAGCGCCCCCTACGGGGTGCACGGCCTGCGCCAGCGCTGGCTGGCGGCGGTGGCCAGGCTGGGTGAGTCCTGGCCGGTGCCGCGCCAGGCGCCCCTCGGCGGCCGGGCCAGGTGGCGGCTGGGCGAGCTCACGCTCCCCTGGTCCGCGATCGCCCCCTGAACGACCTACAGGTGCCTCTCGAACGCGGCGTAGGCCCTGGCGTCGAACAGCACGAACCTGACCTCCGCGACCGACGTGTCCGCCTCCCGGACGGTCTGGACGGCGATGCGCGCGGCGTCGTCGAGAGGCCATCGGTAGATGCCCGTGGAGATCGCGGGAAAGGCGACGGTGGCCGCGCCGAGCGAGTCGGCGACCCGCAGCGACTCGCGGTAGCAGGACGCCAGCAGGCCCGAGCGGTCCTCCGACTCCGAGTGGACGGGGCCGACCGTGTGGATCACCCAGCGGGCGGGCAGGAGCCCGGCCGTGGTGGCGACCGCCTGGCCGGTCGGCAGGCCCCTGCCGTAGTGGGAGGCCCGCAGCGCCCGGCACTCCTCCAGGATCCGCGGGCCGCCACGGCGATGGATCGCGCCGTCGACCCCGCCTCCGCCCATCAGCGACGAGTTGGCGGCGTTCACCACGGCGTCGACGTGCTGCTCGGTGATGTCTCCCTGGACCGACGTGATGTCCATCTCACCAGCCTCCCGGATGTCTGCTCGACGCGTTGTAGTACTACGCTGCTGAGTGTGAAGGGTCTCGGCGAGCTTGAACGCAGCATCATGGACATTCTCTGGGCGGACAGCCGGCCCCTGACCGCCCGCGAGGTGGGCAGGCTCATAGCCGACCGCGATCTCGCCCCCACGACGGTCATGACCGTCCTCGACCGCCTGACCCGCAAGGGCTTCCTCCAGCGCACCCGCGACGGGCGCGCCTGGCGGTACGAACCGGCGGAAAGCCGCGACGCGTACATCGCGGAGCTTATGCTGGAGGCTCTCGACTTGACGGGCGACCGGTCGGCCGCCCTGACCAGGTTCGCGCAGGCCGTGTCCGGCTCCGAGGCGGACGTCCTGCGAAAAGCGCTCACGGAGCTGGAGGACGAGTGATCACGGCAGCGGCGCTGGCAGCGCTCGCCACGGCGTGCGCGGTCGGCTCCTGGCGTTTCACGACCGCCCGGTGGACGTCTCGCGCGCCCCGGGTCGCCATCATCCTGTGGCAGTCGCTCGGCGTCGCCTGGGGCCTGGCCACGACCGGCGCCATGCTGGCCTACGCCGTCCAGCCGTACGGCGTGGGCGTCATGCCCGGCCTGATCGCCTTCGCCGACGGGCGTCCCCCGCGCGACGCGTGGGACCCCCTGCACGTGCTGGCGATGACCGCGGGGCTCACCGCGCTGGCCGTGCTCGTCGTGGTGCTGCTCACCGCGGGCGTGCAGGCGTTGCGCGCGCGCAGACGGCACCGCATGCTGCTCGCCCTGATCTCCCGCGACGACCCGGGCGTGCCGGGCGTGCGGGTGCTCGACCATCCGGGCGCGGCGGCCTACTGCGTGCCGGGGCTGCGCTCGCAGGTGGTGGTCAGCGAGGGCGCGCTCAAGCTGCTGTCGCAGGACGAGATGACCGCCGTGCTGGCGCACGAGGCCGCGCACGTCCGCGAGCGCCACGACCTGGTCCTGCTGCCGTTCGCCGCGCTGCGCAGGGCGCTGCCCTGGTCCAAGGTGGTGTGCGAGGCGCAGGCGCAGGTGGAGCTGCTCGTCGAGATGGCGGCCGACGACCGCGCGCGCCGCTACTGCTCGCCGCGCAGGCTGGCCACGGCGCTGCTCAGGTTCGGCACCGCGGGCGCCATGCCCACGCCGCACGGCATGCTCGGCGTGCAGGCGCAGAACGTGATGGCCAGGGTCGACCGGCTCATCAAGCCGGGCCCCGAGCTGTCGACAGGGCTGCGTTACGGCATCCTCACGCTTTCCGTGACTTTGGTCACGTCCGCTCCCTTCCTGTGGTTCATCCAGCTCTAGCGCTTGCAAATGTTAGCTAGCGTGTTTGCAATTGCAAGCATGGCGAGGCAGACTATGGGGCATGGCACTACCCAAGGTCGGCTCGATCGGTGAGTACATCCGCGAGCAGCGGCAGCAGGCGAAGATCTCGCTCCGCCAGCTCGCGGCGGCCGCGGGTGTCTCCAACCCGTACCTCAGCCAGATCGAGCGCGGGTTGCGCAAGCCGAGCGCCGAGATCCTGAACCAGATCGCGAAGGGCCTGCACATCTCCGCGCAGGCGCTCTACGTGCAGGCGGGCCTCATCGAGGACCGCGAGCCGCCCAGCGACGTGATCACCGCGGTCAGGGCCGACACGCATCTCACCGGGCGGCAACGCCAGGTGCTGATCGACATCTACGAGTCGTTCCGCAAGGAGAACCGCACCGAGGGCGAGCAGACCTCCCAGAACGCCCGCCCCCAGCGCGACTCCGAACCGGACGACGGACAGCCGCTGCCGGAAGAGTTGCTCGCCGCGCTTGAGCCCTTCACGGCGACTTCCGGCAACGGCACCGCCAGCCAGGAAACCAAGGAAGGTTAACCCATGACGCTCGCCACCGAGGTCAAGAAGCTCACCGAGTCCAAGCCGTTCTACGCCGTCGCGGGTGTCGGCGACTACGCCGTCGAGAAGCTGCGCGGGCTGCCCGATCAGCTGCAGAAGCTCCAGTCGCGCCGCTCCGAGCTCGCCAAGGACCTGCCGGTGAGGGCCCGCAGCTACGCCGACAAGGCCGAGGGCATCGCCAAGGAGTTCCCCGACAGGGCCCGCGAGTACGCCGACCACCTCGCCCACCGTGCCACCGTCGCCTACGAGGACTTCGCCAGCCGCGGCCGCAAGGTCGTCAGCAAGGTGAGCGGCGGAGCCGCCCTGGAGCTGGAGGAGGTGTCGGCGGCCGCCGAGCCGCGCGTCGCCACTCCGGTCAGGAAGACCCGCGCCAGCAAGGCCAAGGCCTGACCGACGCCGGGGCCCGCCTCTGTCGAGGCGGGCCTTTGCGCGCACGGGTCCCGCTTGCCGGGGGCGGCTACTAGGCTGAAGTCACCTCATCGCGGCATCGGGCGGAGCGGAAGACATGAATCTGATCAACGGCGGCCTCAACCTCCTGTTCCTGTTGCTCGCCGCAGGCATCTTCGGCATGTCGGTCTACGCGCTGATCCACGCTCTGCGCGTGCCGCAGAACGCGTTCGTGGCGGCGGGCAAGCTGCAGAAGAACCTGTGGTTGATCATCCTCGTGCTGGCCACGCTGTTCTCGGCCGCCGGCGCCTGGTCCTACTTCAACGCCTTCATGCTGTTCGGCGGTCAGGCGTTCATCGGCATCGGGCTGGGCTTCTTCTCGATCCTCGCGGTCATCGCCGCCGCCGTGTACATCGTGGACGTGAAGCCCGCCGTCAAGGGCATGGGCGGCCGGGGCGGCAACAACGGCCCCTACGGGCCCTGGTAGACGCGCCGCGACCGCCCACGGGCCCGCTAGCTGTGGAGCTCCGCCGCCAGCCAGCGCGCCAGGCGGAGATGGCCGGCGAACGTGGGGTGCACGCCGTCGGGCAGCATCACCTCCGCGCGGCTGCCCGTGACCCAGCGCTCGCGCAGCGGGTCGAGGAACGCGACCCCCTCTCGCGCCGCCACCCTGGCGAGGGTGTCGCGGATCGCGTACGCCTTGGCCGGGGCGTCGTCGAGCCAGATGGGGCCGACCACGACCACCCGGGTCGACGGCCACCGGGCCCTGGCGTCCCTCAGCAACTGCCACGCCGCCCGGCTCACGCTGAGCGCGCTCCACCGGCGGTCGTTGTGCCCGCCCGAGACCACCAGGACGTCCGGAGCCGGCCGCCAGGCCAGTTCCTCCTCGAACGAGCGCTGGAACGTCCGCCCGGCGCGGCCCTCGTTGAGGTAGCCGGTGCCGCCCGCGCCCGCCAGGACGGGCTGCCAGCCGAGCAGCCGCGCGGCCTCCGACGCGTACGTGCGCCACGGCGGCACGGGCCCGGACCCGACGGTGAAGCTGTCGCCGAGGACCATCATCACCGGCGCGTCGAGCGCCCGCCCACCGGCCGGTGTCTGCGGCGGGGTGCGCTCCCCGGCGTCGCTCGCACATCCCGATATCGCGTGACAAATCCCCAGGATCAGCGCGGCCGATGCGATCAGGGCGTGACGCATCGGGCCGCGCATGACCACCTCTGGAGCTCTAGGCTGCCGACATGACCATCGACCTCCACGGGCGTACGCAACGGCTCGAACTCTCGGATCAGAACCTTCGCGACTTCGAGGCCGTCGTGCTGGACTCGACACCCGACGGAATCGTCTTGAGCAGGTCGGCATTCTATCCGGGCGGGGGCGGCCAGCCCGCGGATCACGGAGTTCTCGTCTGGCTGGGTGTCGAGACCCGGATCGTCGGCGTCCGCAAGGGTGACGACCTCGTCCTCGTCCCCGCCGAAGGCGACCCGATTCCCCCGGCCGGCACCACCGTCCAGGCCGCCGTCGCCGACGAGCGCCGCTCAGCCCTCATGCGCACCCACTCGGGGCTGCACGTGCTGTGCGGCGTGGTCTTCCGCGACTACGGCTCCCTGGTCACGGGCGGCAACATGGAGCCGCTCATCTCCCCCGAGAAACAGACCGTCGGCAGCGCCCGGATGGACTTCAACATGCCCGAGGTGCCCCCTGGGTTCCGCGAGGCGATCGAGGCGGCCTGCAACGCCGAGATCGCCGCCGACAGGCGCATCGACGTGCGGGTCCTCCCCCGCGAGGACGCGTTCGCGATCCCCGACATCATCAGGACCGCGACGAACCTGGTGCCCGAGTCGGTCAAGGACGTGCGGATCGTCGACATCGTCGGCCTCGACACCCAGGCCGACGGCGGCACCCACGTGGCGTCGACCAAGCAGATCGGCCGCCTGCGGGTGGCGAAGATCGAGAGCAAGGGGCGCGGGTTCCGCCGCGTCCGCGTGGAAATCTGCGACTAGGGGCGAATCACGGTCTGCTTCGGCCCGCAGTGGTCGAACGTGAGCTTGTACGGCTTGCTCACGCAGGCCCAGAATTCGATTTTACCGTGGGCCATGTTCTTGGTCTTCTGTGTTACGCAGTCCTGATCCTTGTAGAAATTCATGTATCGGTAGGAGTGGCCGTTGTAGTTGACCCGGGCCATCGCGTAGCGGTGGTCGGTGCTGCGGTCGCAGATCAGGATGGTGTTGTTGCCCCCCAGCGCGACCTCGGCCGCTATGCCGCCGCGCCCGTCCCCGATGACGGCCTCGGGGTTGTCGGACGCGACCGAAGCCGAGGCGGCGGTGGCGCCGACCGTGGCGAGCGCGAGGCCGGCGAGGGCGGTGGCGAGCAGAAACTTCTTCATGGTTCTCCTCCTTTGTGATGTCGGAATTAATGACTACAAAAGGAGCGGAGGAGTTCATGAAGAATGCCGCGAATTTCCGCGCGTCTTTCGCAGAGGGACGTCAGGCGGCCGCGCAGGCGGGTAAGTAGCCGGGCGGGTGGGCGGTCAGGCGGACGCGCGACAGCAGCGTGCGCGAGCGGGTAGGCGGGCGCGCGACAGCGCGGGCGGGTAGGCGGTCAGGCGGGTGGGCGGTCAGGCGGGTGGACGGTCAGGCGGACGCGCGACAGCAGCGTGCGCGGGCGGGTGGGGGGTCAGGCGGGTGCCCGGTGGCGGCGCGGGCGAGGGTCAGAAGCGGGTCGCCGAGTGGGCGCCCTGGGTGCGGAGCCAGGCGGCCAGGTCGGTGAAGCCGTGGCGGATGGCGGCGTCGAGCGGGGTCCGGCTCTCCCACGGCGGTAGCCAGTCGAGGTTGGCACCTCTCGCGAGCAGGTCCTCGGCGATGCCGCGCTGACCGCCGTGGCAGGCGTACCAGAAGCAGAGGTCCAGCTCGTCCTGGTCGGCGACGGTGACCTTGTCGGCCAGGCCGAGGGCCGCGGCGTGCCTGGGCACGACGTGCGCGCCGCGTTCCACCAGACGGCGGGCCGCCCGCCACTGGGCGAAGGCCACCGCGTCCCAGAGCGGCGTGCCGTCGGCGATCACCGCGCCGCGGGCGTCGATGTCGGCGCCCGCGTCGAGGAGGGCGTCGATGGCCGTCACGTCGTCGTTGCTCGCCGCCCAGTGCAGGGCCGTCTCCGCGTGGTAGCCGACGAACCGGGCGTTGACGTCGGCGCCCGCCTCGACCAGCACGGCGATGGTCTCGGCGACGTGGGGCCGGTGGCCCGGCCAGTCGGTCGCCACGTGCAGGAGCGTGCGCGCGTCGTCGGGCTTGGCGGTGGCGAGCGACGGGTCGGCCGCCAGCAGCCGCTTCAGAGTCTGGACGTCGCCTTCCTCGACGGCCTCGACAGCCTCGTCCATCGGCTCGGGTGCGCTGGTCATGAGGGTCCCTCCACGATCGGGCGGAGGCCGTCGAGCATCGGGCGGAGGCCGAACTCGAAGAGGCGGTCGAAGTCGAAGTCGAACCCGTCCGCCATGCCGTTCACCACCTTGTGGAACGTCGGGTAGGAGCCTGAGCCGACGATCGCCGACAGCTGCGCGTCCTGAGTCCGCATCCACTCGTCCTCGGTGAGCCCCGTGGCGGCCTCGGCCTGGACCTCCGCTTCGAGGCTGGACGCGAGGCCCTGGACGTAGCTGTAGACCAGGATGTGCACGTGCAGCATGGTGTCGCCGTCGAGGCCGTAGCCGTCGACCGCCGCCAGGGCCCATTCGGTGTGCCTGGTCAGGCTGGGTGACGGCCGCGGCCTGGCCAGCGCGGTGACCCCGGCCATCCACGGATGGGCGCGGTAGGCGGCCCACTGGGTACGGGCTCCGACCTCCAGCCTGGCCCGCCAGCCGTCCGGCGGGTCGTCCGGCAGCGGGAACTCGGCGAGCACCGCCGCGATCATCAGCTCCACCAGGTCGTCCTTGCTGCCGATGTGGCGGTAGAGGGACATGGTGGCCACGCCGAGCCTGCCCGCGATGCCGCGCATGGAGACGGCGGCCAGCCCATCGGCGTCCGCGATGCCGATGGCGGCCCGCACGATGCGGCCGCGCGTGAGCTCGCCTTCGTGAGTCGCGGGGTGGGGCGCGGAGTGGGGCGCCCGCGCGCCTGGCACGGTGGCGTTCGTGCGGGGCTCCGCGACGACGTTGCCGACGCGGGGCTCGGCCTTGACGACGCCCTCCTGGCCGAGCACGGTCAGGGCCTTGGCGGCGGTGGCCAGGGCGACATTCCAGTCTCTGGCGAGCTGCCTGGTCGACGGGATGCGGTCGCCGGCCCGGAACTCGCCGTCGGCGATGCGCCGCCTGATGTCGTCGACGATCCGCGCGTACGGCGGAGCACTCTTCCCGACCACTCGGCCTCCTTCCCATCTGTACTAGTACAGAGCCTAGCAGGACGAGTGTCAACAAGCCGCCCCCTGTACTAGTACAGAACGGTGAAAACACCGCTTGCGCCAGCTGTATGTACGGCGTACATTCAGCCTGCGTACGACGTCAACAGCGACAGGGAGGAACTCCCATGAACGTCCTCATCTCGGGTGCCGGCATCGGTGGCCCCACGCTCGCCCACTGGCTGCGCAGGCACGGCTGCGACGTCACCGTGGTGGAACGCTCCCCCGCCACCCGCACGGGCGGCCAGGCCGTCGACATCCGCGGCGCCGCCCTCACCGTGGCCGAGCGGACGGGCGTCCTGGAACAGGTCCGCGGCAAGAAGACGGACATGCGCGGCATGTCGATGGTCGACGCCGACGGCAACGAGATCATGCGCAGCACCGAGAAGACGATCAGCGGCGGACGGCTCGACAGCGACGACATCGAGATCATGCGCGACGACCTCACCGCGATCCTTCTCGGCGCGACCAGCGGGGTCGAGTACCTCTACGGCGACTCGATCGCCGAACTCGCCCAGGACGACCACGGTGTGCAGGTCACGTTCGAGAGCGGCGCGCGGCGCGGCTTCGACTACGTCGTGGGCGCCGACGGCCTCCACTCCAACGTGAGAAAACTCACCTTCGGCGACGAGCCCCCGTTCGTCCACCACCTCGGCATGTACGTCGCCATCTACACGACCGACAACTTCCTCGGCCTGGACCGCTGGCAGGTGTGGCACCGCGACGGCGAGGCCGGGTTCGCCCTCTACACCGTCCCGGGCAACGCGGAGCTGCGGGTGAACATCGGCTTCGGCGCCCCCGTGATCGGCTACGACCACCGCGACCTCGACGAGCAGAAACGGCTCGTCGAGCGGCACTGCTCGGGGCTGCGCTGGGAGGGTCCGAGGCTGCTCAAGGCCATGTGGGAGGCGCGCGACTTCTACTTCGACGCGGCGGCCCAGATCCGGATGGACCACTACGCGAAGGGCCGCGTCGCGCTGCTCGGAGACGCCGGGTACTGCGCCTCGCTGCTGTCGGGTCAGGGCACCAGTCTGGCCATGGTGGGGGCGTACGTGCTGGCCGACGAGCTCGCCAGAGACCCGTCCGGGGCGTTCGACCGCTACGAGCGGCGCATGCGGCCGTTCGTCCAGGCGAACCAGGCGCTCGCCACCGAGAACCCGGGCGAGGGGGCGTCGGAGGAGAGCGTGCGGAGGGCGGCCCACAGCATCACGCTGGACTGACCCCCCGCGCCCGAACCGCTACGATTTGCGGCCATGACCGGTACCAGGCGCACGCTCGCCGTCCTCGGCACAGCCGCTCTGACCATGGCCGCCGCCATCCCGGCCACGGCGGCAGCGGGCATCACCGACGAGGTGACGATGACGCTCGCCAAGAACGGGACCCTGCACGTGGTCGAGAAGATCGGCGGCGCGTCGGGCCAGTTGGAGCGGACCATCCCCACCAGCGTCCGCTACGACGACGCCAACGACCGGCTGTTCCAGATCTCGAACGTCAAGGGCGGCACGCTCGACGGCGACCGGCTCACGGTGAAGGCGCCGGGCACCGTCGAGTACGACGTCAAGGGCGCCATCAGCCAGGCGGGCGACATCGAGGAGCTGCGCTGGTACCCGGTGAGCGGCTGGAGCACCCCGGTCACCAAGGCCACCGTCAAGGTGAGCGGCCCCGGCCAGGTGCAGAACCTGTCGTGCTTCGCCGGCGAACCGACGTCGGCGATCTTCTGCACGTCCGGCTCGATGGACCACAGCGCCACCCAGGCGGACTTCGAGCAGGACGGCCTGAAGCCCGGCGAGGCGCTGACCGTGGTCGTCGGCTACCCGAAGGGGTCCACCGGCGCGACGGCGATCCTGGAGAGGCGCTTCTCGCTGGCCACCGCGTTCACGCTGAACACGGTCACGGGCGGCGCGCTGGCCGCCCTGCTGGTGCTGCTGCTCGGCGGGGTCGCCCTGTTGTACTGGACGCGCGGCCGTGACGCGCGGATCGTGGACCACGAGCGGCACCACGACGGCAGCGCCGCGGCGAACGGGCACTTCTCCCCTCCCGACGGGGTGCGTCCCGGCCAGATCGGCACGCTCGTCGACGAGCAGGCCGACGTGGTGGACGTGACCGCGACGATCGTGGACCTGGCGGTCCGCGGCTACCTGCGCATCGACGAGCAGCCCAGGCAGACCTACGACGCGCCCGACTGGATGCTGGTCAAGCTGCCGTCCGCGCCGGTTCTCGCGCTGTTGCCGTACGAGCGGGCGCTGTACGAGGCGATCTTCGACGACCGCGACGCGGTGCTGCTGTCGCAGCTGTCGGGCGCGTTCGCCGGGCAGCTCGGCAAGGTGCGCGACGCCCTGTACACCGACGTGGTCGAGCAGGGGTGGTTCGCGCGGCGTCCCGACACCGAGCGCACCAGGTGGACGGTGATCGGCCTGGCGCTGATCGGCGCCGGGCTGGTGGCGACGGTCGGCCTGGCCTGGTTCACCACGTACGGGCTGCTCGGCCTGGCGCTGGTCATCGCGGGCGGCGCGCTCGCCGTCGGCGGGCAGTACATGCCCGCCAAGACGGCCAAGGGCTCGGCCGCGCTGGCCCACACCCTGGCCTTCCGCGAGTACCTGTTCTCCGGCGAGCTGGGCGAGGTGCCCGAGCAGCACCGGGTGGAGCTGTTCTCCCGCTACCTGCCCTACGCGGTGATCTTCGACGGGGTCGAGCACTGGTCGCGGGTGGTGGCCTCCGTCACGGGCAACGGCAGGCAGAGCGACAACCTGTACTGGTACCAGGGCCCGGCGGAGTGGGACCTGTCGAAGTTCGCCGGCTCGATGCGCACGTTCACCACCACGACCTCGGGGGCGATCTCCGCGACCCGCCAGTTCCGGACCCTCTAGCCGGTCAGCGGATACGCAGCTCGCCCACCGGCCTGCCGCCGCCGAGGAGCGGCGGGGTCGGGTCGGGGGCGTCCACGCCGAGGGAGCGCAGGGCGGCCACGGTGGCCAGGCTACGGGCCCGGGGCGAGCCGTCCTCGATCTTGACGGTGCCCGCCCTGCCGTCCTCGAAGGTGAACGCCTCGAAGGCCTCGGCCCCCGCCTTCAGCATCAGGCCGGGCACGGCGCGCATCAGCTTCGCCTCCGGACGGTCGGTGCCGGACGTCCACTCGGGGTGGGCGCGCATGGCGTCGAAGACGCGCCGCTGGTGGGCGTCGCCGCGGGGGAACGACCGGAACGCGTGCGTCACCCCGACCATCGAGACGAAGAACAGCGGGGCGCCGCACCCGTCCACGCCCGAGGCCGCCACCCGCTCGCCCGTCAGGTCCTCCACGGTGGCGCGGATCGCCCGCTGCAGCGGGTGCTTCGGTTCGAGGTAGCTCGCGGTCGGCCAGTCGTTGAGCACGCAGGTGGCGAGCATGGCGGCGTGCTTGCCCGAGCAGTTCATGTAGACGCGTCCGCGGGTCGCGACGGACCTGTCCTCGGGGTAGTCCTCGGGGCAGAGCAAGGCCGACTCGTCCAGACCCGCGCCTGCCAGGATCTCGCGCACGCCTTCGACGTGGAAGGACTCGCCGGAGTGCGAGGCGCAGGCCAGCGCGAGCAGTTCGCCGTCCAGTGACAGGCCGCTGCGCAGCATGCCGAGCAGCTGGAGGGGCTTCATCGACGACCTGGGCGAGGCCGGGACGTGCACCGCGCCGTGCGCCTCGACCGGCCGGCCCTCGGCGTCGACGGTGAACATGCGGGCGTGGTGCGTGGACTCCACGAACCCAGACCGGACAACTTCCACAACAAGCGCCATTGCGCCCCCTTTCGGGACGAGTCTACGAACGGGACTCGCTACGCCAGAATGGGATGCCATGCGAGCAGTTGTACAGCGGGTGAGTTCCGCGTCCGTGGTGGTCGACGGGAAGACGGTCGGGGCGATCGACGAGCCGGGCCTGATGGTGCTGGTCGGGGTCACGCACACCGACACGCCGGCCGAGGCCGCGAAGCTCGCGGCCAAACTGTGGGGCCTGCGCGTCCTGCACGGCGAGAAGTCCTGCTCGGACGTCTCCGCGCCGCTCCTGGTGATCAGCCAGTTCACCCTGTACGGCGACACGCGCAAGGGCAGGCGCCCCACCTGGCAGGCGGCCGCCCCGGGCCCGGTCGCGGAACCGCTGGTCGAGGCGGTGGTCAGCGAGCTGCGAGCGCTGGGCGCGCACGTGGAGACGGGCAGCTTCGGCGCCGACATGCAGGTCTCCCTCGTCAACGACGGCCCGATCACGCTCGTCATCGAGCTGTGAGGACTGGACAGATAGTCTGCGCGGAGATAATCTCTGCGTAGGCTATTTCGTCGTCGGTCGATGGGAGACCACCATGTGGAAGTACGAGCACAGCGTCGAGACCACCGCTCCGGCCGAGGCCGTCTGGGCGCTCTACGCCGACGTGAACGGGTGGACCGCCTGGGACACGGGCATGGAGCGGATCGAGATCCTCGGCCCGTTCGCCGTGGGCACCGAGATCGAGATGACGCCCGAGGGCCAGGAGCCGGTGCGCATGCGCATCACCGCCCTGGAGGAGAACGCGCTGTTCGCCGACGAGACCGTGGTCGACGGGCTGACGGTGCGCTTCGTCCACCGCCTCGACCGCGTCGGGGCCGGCACCCGGGTCACCCACCGGGTCGAGGTGACCGGGCCGGGAGCCGAGCACGCGGGGCCCGAGATCGCGTCCGATCTGCCCGAGGCGATGGCGGCGCTGGTGAAGCTGGCCGAGCGCTGATGTCGCTCACCCCTGGCGACAGCCCCGGCTTCCTGATGTGGCGGGTCACGCTGCGCTGGCAGCGTGCCGTCACAGCGGCGCTGGCCCCGCTCGGCCTGACGCACGTCCAGTTCGTGCTGCTGGCCAGCATCTGGTGGCTGAACAGCCAGGGTGAGCAGCCCAACCAGCTCAGCGTCGCCAGGCACGCCGACACCGACGTCAAGATGACCTCACAGGTGCTGCGCAAACTGGAGGACAAGGGCCTGCTGGTACGCGAGGTGGACCCCACCGACACGCGCGCCAGGCGGCTCGCGCTCACCAGCCGGGGCCAGGAGCTCGCCCAGCGGGCCGTCGCCACGGTGGAGGCCGCCGACGCGGAGTTCTTCGCCCAGCTCCCCGACCAGCACGCCCTGATCACCACCCTGCGCACCCTGGGCGCCTGACGGCGCCTCATCGGGTGCGACAGGCGTACGGCGGGGCTACCTGATGCGGCGGCGCAGTGACGGGTCGATGGAGACGTTGCGGCCCGCGTCGGGCGGGACGATGACCTCCTGGCTCGCCGCCACGCCGCCGGCCAGGAGCGGCGCGTCAACCGGCACCGTCCGCTTGATCACGGCCAGCGCGATCGGGCCCAGCTCGTGGTGGCGGGCGGCCGAGCCCACCGTGCCGACCTCCTGGCTCTCGAAGATCACCGGTGCTCCGTGCACGGGCAGCGTGTCGACGCTGCCGTCGAGGTGCAGGAAGACCAGGCGGCGCGGCGGATGCCCCAGATTGTGCACCCGGGCCACCGTCTCCTGCCCCCGGTAGCAGCCCTTGCTGAGGTGCACGGCCGCGCCGATCCAGCCCACTTCGTGCGGGATCGTCTTGTGGTCGGTGTCGAAGCCGAGCCGCGGCCGGTGGCGCTCGATGCGCAGCGCCTCGTACGCCCAGAGCCCGGCCAGCGGCTTGCCCAGGTGGTCGGACAGCTCGGCCCGCGGCACCAGGACGTCCTCGTCAGAGGTGGAGAGCACGGCCAGCTCGCCCGACATGTCGGTCACCTCGACGCGGAGCATGAACCGCATCCGGTCGAGGTAGTCGATCAGGCTCGCCGACGCGCCGGGCTCGACGTGGGCCAGCACGGCCTCGCCGTCGTCGACCAGCGTCAGGTGATGCTCCACGTGGCCCTGCAGGTCGAGGACGAGGGTCTGGGCCCACTGCCCCGGCGCGAGCGTGTCGAGCTTCTGCGACGTGAGATCGTTCAGCCATTTCAGCCGGTCGACCCCGGAGACCCGCACCACTTCACGGTTGCTGCGGTCGACGACCGCCTCCCCCTTGGCCAGCGCGCGCTGCTCGGCGAACAGGTCGCCGTAGTGCGCCGCCACGTCGGCGTCGGGACCGTCGGCAGGGACGGCGCCGGGGAGATCGAGCAGAGGGCTACGCATGCCTTCAGATTATCGGCAGTTCCGACGGCGTCCGAAGACGGTGGGGGGATGCGACCCACCCGGCGGCCAGGTGACGCGGCCTACCGGCAGTTGCGGCATTGGCCGAAGACGGTCAGGTGGCGCACGTCCGCGACGAAGCCCAGCTCCTCGTCGAGCCCCTTGACCAGCCCCTCTGCCATCTCGGGCCGCACCTCCCCCACCTCACCGCAGTCGCGGCACACCAGGTGGACGTGGTCGGCCTCGGCCGCCAGATGGTACGTCGGCGCCCCGTGGCTCAGGTGGGTGTGGGTCACCATGCCCAGCTCTTCGAGCAGCTCCAGGGTCCGGTAGACGGTCGAGATGTTCACCCCACGGGCGGTCTCGCGGACCTTGGCGCAGATCGCTTCCGGCGTGGCGTGCTCCAGCTCCTTGACCGCCTCGAGCACGAGCTGCCGCTGAGGAGTCACCCGGTAGCCCTTGGCGCGGAGTTCCTCGTGCCACTGCGTCTCCGTCATGCTCCGAGTCTACGGCCGACGGATAATCGCTTGCCCGTTTCGTGGGCGACCGCATAGCTTCGTGAGTACGCGGAAAGGAGGTGGTCCAAACAATGGTGATTCATAGTTGGACTAGCGAGGTGGTTGTCCGCTAGCAGCGGACTGGTGTCTCGCGTCCGTTCTGGCGAATACGAGGCAACCACCGGGGCCCCCGACAGCCGGAGGGCGGGATCCGATCCCGGCCTTGGTCCATCCGGCCCGCCTGGTCGAACAGGCGGAGCAGGTCTGGGGGCCCTTCTTTGTTCCCCCACGATCCGGCGACCGCCGCGTGCTCAGTGCTCGTCCTTGGTGCTCGTCCTCAGTGCTCGTCCTTAGTGCTCGTCCCGCGCCGGGATGCCGAGCCGCGCGCACGCGTCGCGGTAGAGCCGCACGACCGCCAGGCGCACCTGCGGACGCTCCGTCAGCGTCTCGCCCCACGGCACCCGCACCAGCTCGCCGCCGTCGATCGTGAACTCGATCGCCTCCGCGTCGACGCCGCTGGTGGCGGCGGTCGTGGCGTCGGGACGCCCGCCGAGCCCGCGCACGATGACCAGCGCGTCGTCGCTGTGGTCGTCGTTCATGTGCCGCTTGATCGCCTCGACGACGTCGGACGTGAACGGCCCGCTCATGCCACCTTCTTCAGCTCGGCGGACATGTGGGACGTGAGCCTCTGCCCCACCGCGGCCATGTCGTAGGCCCACATCAGGTTGCCGTTGACCAGCCCGTAGAGCCGCCGACCCGCGGTGTACTCCTTGGCGGACGCAGTGCGGGCCACCACGTCGGTCTGCAGTTCGATCTTGTGGAAGACGACCTCGCCGACGTAGATCTCGACGATTCCGGTGGGGTGCGCGAGCACCACCTCGAGCTGCCGGTCGGGCTGCGGACGCCAGTAGCCGGTCTCGGTGGCCAGCGGCTTGACCCGGTTGCCGTCGTGGTCGAGCAGCCAGGTGCGGCTCACATAAGTCAGGAACGGCTTGCCGATGTGGCCGAACTCGATCTCCTGGCCGAAGTTGAAGCTCTCGATCGTCGGATAGCCGCCGACGCCCGCACCCTCCCAGCGGCCGAGCAGGAAGGCGATCGGCTCCAGATCGGGATGCACCTCAGGTTCCTCCATGTTCCCCAACCCTAGTCCCCACCCGAACGTCGCCCACCCGAACGTCCCCCGCCCGAGCAGCATGTCTCGGGGACGAATAGGGTGGCCGCATGGCACGATCACTGGTTATCAAGGTGACCGCCGGGGCCGACGCCCCCGAGCGCTGCAACCAGGCTTTCACCGTCGCGGCCGCCGCCCTCGCGAGCGGTGTCGCGGTCTCTCTCTGGCTGACCGGCGAGTCCTCCTGGTTCGCCCTTCCCGGCAGGGCCAAGGAGTTCACCCTGCCCCACGCCGCCCCGCTCACGGACCTGCTCGACGCCGTCCTGGCCGGGGGCCGGGTCACGGTCTGCACCCAGTGCGCGGCCCGCCGCGACATCACGGTCGACGACGTCATCGAGGGCGTGCGCATCGCCGGCGCCTCCGCGTTCGTCGAGGAAGCGGTGGCCAACGGCGCCCAGGCCCTGGTCTATTAAGAGGGTTACTGACCCGCCAGGACGGTGTTCAGGCGCTCCTGCCGCAGCTGGTCGTAGCGGAAGTCGTCGAGGGGCGCCAGTTCCACCCCGGCCCAGCCGAGGAGCAGGTCGGCGAGCGCCGGGTTACGGGCCAGCGCCGGGCCGTGCAGGTACGTGCCGACGATGTGGCCCGCGTAGCAGCCCTCGAACCCGTCGCCGTTCCCCACGCCCCTGACCGTCTTCGACAGCGGCTTGACGCCCGGCCCCAGGTGGGTGACGCCCATGTGGTTCTCGAAGCCCGTCAGAGTCGGCAGGCCGAGCGCCGCGTCGACCTCCGCGACCAGCTCGCCGACCGCGCGGGCCGGGCCGCGCGAGCTGGCGATGTCGATCAGGCCCACGCCGGCGACCGGCTGGCCCTCCTCGCCGCCGAACGTGCTGCCCATGATCTGGTAGCCCGCGCACACCGCCAGCATGGACGCGCCACGGGCGATGGCCCGGTGCAGCCCGCTGTCGCGGCGCAGCCGCTCGGCCGCGAGGATCTGCGGGCGGTCCTCGCCGCCGCCGATGAGGTAGATGTCACCCGTCTCGGGCACCGGGTCGGCCGAGCGGACGTGGACGGTCTCGACCTCGACGCCCCTGCGCCGGGCCCGCTGCTCCAGCACCAGCACGTTGCCCTGGTCGCCGTAGGTGCTCAGCAGGTCAGGGTAGATCCAGACGATCCGCAGGGCGCTGTCAGACTGCACGGCCGAACTCCGATCGGATCTGCTGGAAGGCGGTGTAGTTGGCGATCACGTCCACCCGGCCGGGCGGCTGCATGGCGAGGGCCTCGGTGAACGTGGCGCAGAGCGTGAACGGCACGTCGGCGACGTCCAGCCGGAGGGCCAGGTCGAGGCGGCGCTCGCCGGTGACGAACACCGGGCGGCCGCGCAGGATGCGGTAGTCGACATCCCACAGCCAGGACGTGTCGCGCCCGTCGGGGCCCTGCGCGTTGACCGACAGGATGATCGGCAGGTTCGGCTCGGAGACGTCGAACGCCTCCAGCCAGCCCGCCGGGTTCTTGGCCAGCAGCAGCCGCGCGTGGCGGCCGTCGCGCTCGACCGTGGTGTAGCGGCCCGCCACCGAGGTGACCTCGCGCAGCCGGGGCAGCGCCCGTTCGACCGGCAACCCGAACGCCTCGGCCACGGCCAGCGCCATCACCGCGTTGGACCGGTTGGCCAGGCCGGGAAGCTGGATGTCGAGCAGCCACCGCTGCCCGCGCGGATCGACGACGCTGTCGTCGTCGAGCACCCACTGCGGCTCAGGCCGGTGGAAGGTGCACTCGCGGCAGGCCCAGTCGGCGTCCTTGCGGTCGAGTGGGCCGCCGCACTCGGGGCAGCACCAGGAGTCCTCCTTCCAGCGCTGCCCGCCGGCGACCCAGGTGACCTTGGCGGCGGTCGAGGCGCCCCAGGTGACCAGCGGGTCGTCGCAGTTGGCGATGACGTGCGTGGGCTTGCCCGACAGCGCCCTGCGCCACTTCTGCGCCAGCAGCCAGATCTCGGCCGCGCGGTCCATCTGGTCGCGGCTGAGGTTCATCAGGCACACGACGCCCGCGCCGGTCGTGCCGAGCACCTCGGGGAGGTACTTCTCGTCGACCTCCAGGACGCCGTAGGGGGCGTCCTTGTGCTGGGACAGCGCAGAGACGTGCCCGGCGGGCATGTTCGCGCCGAACGCGTTCGTGGCCACCTCGCCCAGCTCCAGCAGCGCGGACGTGATCAACCTGGTCGTCGTGGTCTTGCCGTTGGTCGCGCTGACCAGGGCCAGCTTGCGATCGTGGGCCAACTTGCGCAGCAGGTCGGGTTCGAGCATCAGACCGACCCGCCCGCCGATCACCGAACCGTCGCCGCGCCCGGTCATCCTGGACAGCGTGGCAGCGCTGCGGCCCAGGGCGCTCGCGAGCTGAGCCCGCAGTGGAAGCTGGGTCATGTCATTGGATCCTAGTCGGGGTTGGACCTTAGTCTGGTGGAGCACACGAAAACGCGGCCCGGTTGGTAGCCCGGGCGAAAGCTCCGTGTATCCGCCCTTCCAGGGATGTCCGGTGTGCCGGAAGCGGCCTCGTCAGGCCGGCGTTTCGGCATACCCGATGGAGGGCATCCATGGTCACGCTTTCCGTCTACCTGGACGGGTCGTTCTGGGTGGGCGTACTGGAGATCGACGACGGCGGCGAGTTGCGCGCCACCCGGTTCACGCTCGGCTCGGAGCCGACCGACCCCGAGCTCTACGAGTACCTGATGCGGCACGGCCTGGCGCTGCTGGAGCAGGCGTCGGCCGCGCCCGCCGTCCGCTCGGACTCCCAGGCGGGCAGGCGCGTCAACCCCAAGCGCGCGGCCAAGCTGGCCGCCCGTGCCGCCGCGCGTGTCACGTCCAGGAGCACCGCCTCGCAGGAGGCGATGCGGCTGGAGCTGGAGGGCCGCAAACAGCAGGCGGCGGCAGACGCGCGGGACCGCCGCGAGGAACTGGCCCAGCACAGGCGGGACGTCGCCCGCCGCAAACGCATCGAACGCCGCCGCGACCACTGAGGCGGCTCCGGGCGACCGGCGAGCGGCGACCGGGGAGCGGGCTAGCCGGGCTCCGCGAAGGCGATCTCCGGGGCGCCGCCGTGGTCGAAGGGCAGGACGAACCGGCGGGGCCACGACAGCACACCCTCCAGCCACCCGGCCCCCATGGTCTGCCCGACATGCCGGATCCGCGCGGACGCCTCGACGCCGATCGAGACCGTGGTGATGTCGCGCTGCATCCCCTCGTTCTCGTCGTCGCCCAGGATCACCCGCCAGGCCAGCGCCCGGTTGTGGTCGACCTCCATGGACAGCGGGTGGAGCCGCAGCGCCTTGGCCCGGTGGCCGAGCAGCTCGGCCTGCACCAGCTCGGCCTGCGTGCCGCCGTCCTGCGGCTGGCGGAACAGCGCGTACTCCATGGGCGGCGCGGGGCTGCGCAGGTTCGGCGCGGGCTGCCCGTACGGGAAGAGCCTGTCGACCTCGTGCAGCCACCGCACCTGCGGGATCACCCACGACGCCCCCGGACGGTCGCCGCCGTTCTCCACCGCGGAGAGCAGCCGCGTGGCGGTCTCGGCGGCCTTCTCCGTGAGCAGCGCCGGGTCGAGCCAGCTGCGCAGCGACCAGGCGCGCCGCTGCACCGAGCGTTCCACCAGGGTGGCGAGCAGGCACTCGCGGCGGCGGGCGGGCAGGTCGGCCCAGGCCGCGGCGAGGGCGCGCGGCACGCCGGGCAGCGGCCGGTTGCTCACGAAGGCCAGCACGACCGTGTCGCACCAGATCCGCAGCCAGGCCCACTCGGGCGCGTCGGCCAGGACGTCCGCCTCGCGCAGTTCCACCAGCGTGCACGCCTGCCCGGTGCGGCACGCCGACCCGCAGGCCACCGACCTGCGGCCGCGGATCGGCGGCGCCGGGCTGGTCAGCGGTTTCTCGCGGGACTCCCCCAGTGGCACCCGCACCCGCAGCGGCCGGTCCATCCCGTCGGCGAACACCGCGGCGCACCCGGGCTGCAGGGAGACGACCTGGCGGGACTGCTCCTCGCTCAGGTTCATGGCCGCGCCGACGAGCTGCCTGTCGTCCTCGGCGGGCAGCCGGTGGACGACCTTGAGCGCGGTGTTCTTCACCACGTCCGAGATGAGCTTGGTCGGGATCTGCTCGGCCACCACGATGCCCTCGCCGTACGCCCTGATCTCCGCGAGCATGCCGGCCAGCAGTTCGACGGCGTGCGTGGCGGCCCGGCCGCTGCCCCGGTCGCGCAGCAGCCGGTGCGCCTCCTCGATCACGATGACGTGCCTGAGCCGCGTGGACTTCTCCTGCCTGGCGCGCATCCGCAGGTGCTCGACGATCCTGATGATCAGCGTGCCCATGAGGAACGCCTTGTCCTCGTCGTTGGCGACGTCCTCGATGGCCAGGACCACGTTGCGTTCCAGCAGGCCGCCGATGTCGGCGGGGTGGCCGCCCTCGAAGAAGCGCCCGGCGGAGCCGACCCTGAGCGAGCGCAGCCGCAGCGAGATGAAGCCCTCGACGTCGGCCTGGACCTCGCGGCCGTAGCCGATCTCCTGGATCACGTCCATCGCGTGCTGCTGGAGCTGTTCCAGGGTCGGCACGCTGGGCGGCACCTTGGAGCCCGGCACGGCGCCGCCGGTGACCACGTCCCAGCCGGTGGCCTCGTAGACGCGTTGCAGCGCCAGCGACATGATCTGCGGGAACGGCTCCTCGGCGTCGAAGGCCGCCATGAACAGCGCCCTGACCATGTCGATGTGCGCCTGGACGGGGTAGCCGGGCTCGGGTTCCAGCGGGTTGATGCTGAACGGCACGCCGGCCGGGGCCGACGGGTTGATCACGGTGACCGGCGCGATGGACTCGATGCGCCCCGCCATCGCGGCGTACTCGGACTTGGCCGGCTCGATGGCCAGCCACGGGATCCGGGCGTCGCTGAGCTGTTCGAGGAGGTGCCTGACGGTCTGCGACTTGCCGGAGCCGGTGGCGCCGGTGACGAAGGCGTGCCTGTTCAGCGTGGCCAGCGGCACCTTGAACGAGCCGACGCCGCGGTCCTGGCCGTCGAGGATCTCGCCCAGGTCCAGCTCGCCGTTGCCCGCCTCGGACGTGACGTCGAAGAACCCCGCCTCGAGCACCCGCACGCCGGGCACCTCGCGCCTGGGCAGCCCGGCCAGCGCGGCCAGCGCCCCGGCCGTCGCGGCGAACGGCGAGGCGGCGCCGTCGGACGGGTCCTGCGAGGTGATGGCCAGCGCCTCCGACAGCGTGTAGACGGCCCCCTGGGCGCTGCGCAGCCGGTAGGGGTGGTGGCCGATCTCGACCGAGCCGACCAGGACCGGGGCGATCTGCCGCAGCTCGTCGGCGGTGGCGCCGCCCGCCAGGACGCGCACGTTCCACAGGCCGGCCTCGCGGAAGGCGTCGAGCTCCTGCATGCGGCGCTCCGCCCGCTCGGCGTCGAACCTGGAGCGCTCGGAGGCGTCGCCGTACTGCCTGAGCACGTTGAGCTGGGTGCGCAGGTGGGCGACCTCGGCGTCGAGCAGGTCGGTCGGCTCGGCCACCACCAGCCAGGCGAACGGCCGCGACATCAGCGTGATCAGCGTGGACTCGAACAGCGTCGGCCGCTTCAGCTCGTCGGAGTCGGGCTCGCGCCGGCCCACGAGCGGCGGCGCCTGGCGTCCCGGGCAGGACGTCCACACCAGGTCGGCGAGGTCGGCCAGGTACTCCTCGTCGAGCTGCACGCCGCGCGCCCCGCCGGGGAACAGCAGCGGTTGCGGGCCCGCCGGGGGGCCCAGCGGGTCAGGCGCCCTGCGCGGCTGGCGCGGCGGCGACAGCGGCCCGGCGTTGGTGATCAGTTCCAGCGGCGCGCCGGAGCCGCGCGACAGCCAGCCGATCACGAACGGCCGGTCGCGCTGGGCGGCGGACAGGACGGCCGGGAGCACGGTGACGAAGTCCCACTCCGCTGACGAGCTTCGCGAGGGTGCGGCGATGGACTGGATTCGATACCAGGGCCCGCTCAGCGAGACACTCGGCTGCATTTGATCCCCCCACAGACGGTTCTTAGTAAAGTCCGCCTATCGCCAGCTCACCACACGGCAATTGACGATGTCATTGCCTACCCTTTCGCCAGTCCAGGCGTGGCGCCGGGGGTCCCAGATTCGGTGGCGGCTCGTCGCCGTCCTTCTCTTGGTGGTCGTTCGCGGCGAGCACGGCGTCGCGGACCTCCTCCAGCTCGCCGAGTGTGGTCTTGGGAAAGGTGAGGATGGCCGGGTTCGCATCGGCCAGCCTGACCCGCCTGCCGTCGGCGGTGGCGTCGGTCACGATCACGGACGTCGTGGGCAGCTGCTGGAGCTGGTGCGGCTCGACCAGGAACTCGCGCGAGCGCTGGAGCACCCGCTCCTTATCGGAGATCTTCTCCGCGGTCCTGCCCCACTCCGTCGACTCCGCGAGGTCCTCGGCGAGGTCGGTGCCGCTCTCCTCGCGGTCCTCCCGCTCGTCCTCCAGCTGGGAGATCGTGGACGTGTAGCCGCCGTCGAGGCCAGGCAGCGAGTCGCTGATCGTCTCGGTGAGCTGGGCCAGCTCCAGCCGGTGCTCGGTGCCAACGTGCTCGCTGGCGACCCTGGCGTCCTCGGCGTTGCCCAGGCGCATGAAGGCCACCGCCGCGTGCCCTCTGCCCAGCCGCTCGCGCACGGGCGGCGTCAGCGACCGGTACGTCAGCACCAGCCCGGTCCTGGACGTCTCGCAGGCGTCCATGAGCCGGTCGAGCACGTCGCCGCGGAGCTTGTCGGCGCCCGCCACGATGATCGTGTGGTACCAGGGCCGCTCGGCGGCGGGCGACTGGCGCAGGATGTGGGTGAGCGCGGTGGCCACGTACGTGCCGAGCACGCGGTTGCCGAACACGCCCGCCTGCCGGTCCATGCTCACCACCCGGAGCCTGGCCGGGGGCAGCCTTGCGGCCTCCGTGCCGAGCGTCTCCAGCTTGCGCAGCTGCGACTCCAGCGCCCAGGCCCGCTCGATCACCACGCGGTCGCTCACCCCGCGGCCGAACAGGGTGCCGATGCGTTCGAGCTGGGTCGCGGTGATCAGCCCGTAGCGCAGGTCCTCGCGCGGGTCGCCGACCTGGGCGAGCGCCCGCAGCGCGGCGGTGACCTGGCTGATCGTGGCGTTCTCGCCGAGCACCTCCAGCACCCGCTCCAGGATCGCGTTGTCGAAGCTCAGGTCGCGCGTGGTGCGGTGCTCCTCGCTGACGCTCACCACGTGCGCGAGGACGTCCGCGAACGCCTCCGGCTTGAGGGTGGCGCCGAGGTCGAGTTTGGGCAGGTCGACGGGCAGCACCCAGACCAGCGGGTCGTCGCCGCCCCTGCGGGCCAGCTCGATCAGGTCCTTGGCGATCGCGCCCTCTGACAGGTCGAGCACGGTCAGGTGGCCGCCGCTGTAGAGGCGGGTCGCGCCGAGCAGCGTGACCAGCGCCGACCAGCCCGGCAGCGTGCCCCCGGCGACGTCGATGCGGTCGATCTCGTCGGGGACGGCGACGGCGTACCAGGTGAGCTGCCGGTCGTGGCGGTCCTTGACCTCCTGCCACTCGCGGTAGCGCTGCGCGTGCTCCTCCTGCGCGCGGAACAGCTCCTTGTCACGTTCCTCGCGCTCCCTGTCGTCCCTGGCCTGCTGCTCGTGCACCCGGTACCTGACCGCCCTGTCACCCTGGACGAGCGCGTAGCTGCAGATCCCGGCCACGCCTCCGGCGGCGACCAGCCCGATGAGCGCGAAGGACCAGCCGAGGTACCCGGCGAAGGCGAGCGCCAGGAAGATCACGGTGAGCACCAGCATGAACATGCGGAAGATCCGCACGGGCCGGTTGAGCAGGTCCTCCTGGAACCGCTCGCGGCGGATCAGCTCGGGGTCGGGCTCCGTCGCGGGGGCCGATTCCTGGGCGGGCGAGGGACGTTTCGGCGGCGGCCCCGGCTCCGGATGCAGCAGGATGTACTGCCAGCCCAGGTAGATGCGGTCAGCCTGGAGCTGCGCATGCTCGGGATGCACGTCCGCCACGTGACCCTCCGGCCGCGATATGTCCTTGTAGTTCGGCCGTCTCCTCAGCCGCTTCGTGACAGCGTATGAGCTTCAACCCCTCCTGCGGCAGGGTTCTGGGCAATTCGACCAGCCGGATGGGAGGATAGGGGCAGATGGTGTCAGCGTGACCTATTACCATCCATACACATGACGGAACCCTCCGGCGACAGCAAGCCCAAACGCCCGGTAGTGGTGCCCGCAGTGGCCCTGGTGGCGGTCACAGCCATCGGCATCACCGCCCTGCTGGGCGGTCTCGAAGAACGGCCCGACCCCGCGCCGCCCCAGCTGGCGGTCGGCAAGACCCTCGACCAAGGACAGTTCGAGACCGAGTTCGTCGAGTCGAAGGTGACCCTCGTCAAGGCGGAGAACGCGTACTCGAAGGACAAGCGCTACCTCGACGTGGTGTTCAAGGTGACGAACAAGACCGACGAGACCGTCAGAGTGGGATCGCCGCCCGACGCCCAGAACGGCGGCTCCGGCTTCGGCTCCTCACTGCTGAAAATGACCCCGCAGATCAAGACCCCGTACGGGCCCGACCTCTACGCCGTCTCGAAGGACGTCCAGTCGTCGCAGCTCCAACCGGACGTGCCCACCACGGTCGTCGCCCGCTACGAGATGGCGGGCTCGGCCCAGCCGCCCTCGAAGGTCACGCTGGACGTCGGCACGTTCGAGAATCTGGAGAACCCGCTCACCGGCAACACCTTCTGGACCCTGACCACCGAAGAGGGCTATCTCGACAAGGCCGAGACCAAAGAGGTGGCCGCGACCGTCACACTGCCCGTGAAAGCGGAGGGGGCGTCATGACGGCCACCGCCCAGCGGGCGGCCCCCCGCCGCACGCGCCGCCAGGCGCCGCGCAGGCGTGCCGGGACGATCGCGCTCAACACCGTCGTCGGCCTGGTCCTGGCCGCGGGGGCGGTGGGCCTGCAGACGTTCGCGCTCTCGGGGGACGACATGGACCTGCCGCTCACCTACACCGGCGCCAAGGGCCAGGACGTCAACGCGGGACGCTTCTCCGTCCGGGTGCAGAAGATCCTGACCGCCAAGACGGTCAAGACGCTGGGCCGCACCGTCCCGACCGAGCAGATCTTCCTCGTCGTCGAGGCGCAGGCCACCGTCCCGAAGGAACCCGTCCATCTGGCGCAGCCCATCCTGCTCGCCGCCGACGGCAAGCGGTACACGGCCACCGACAAGGTCGACAAGACACAGACGCTGGCCAACCCGTGGGTCCAGCCGGGCTGGTGGACCACCGGCCGGTTCGTCTTCGAGGTGCCGCCGTCGGCGCTGCCCGGCGCGCAGGCGGTGTTCCAGCTGCCGATCAACGGCCTGTACTCCGAGCCGCTGCCGCCGGAGGCGCAGATCGACCTGGGCATCGACGACGCGGCCGCCAAGCAGCTCGATTCCGCGCCGCAGGACGTCTTCGACATGGGCGAGAAGAAGTAACGCATGGACTCCAACGACTCGAACCGCGGCTGGTTCTCGCCGCCCCCCGACCAGCCCAGCCACCCCCACCCTGGCCAGCCCCAGCCCGGCCCCGCACAGGGCCAGCCCCACCAGGGCCAGCCCCAACCGGGCCCGGCGCACGGTCAGCCCCACCCCGGACAGTCTCAGCCCGGCCCTGCACAGGGCCAGCCTCACACCGGACAGCCTCAGCCCGGCCCGGCACAGGGTCAGCCTCACACCGGACAGCCCGGCCCTGCACAGGGCCAGCCTCAGCCCGGCGCGGGGCAGCCGCCTGTTTCCCGGCCCAGGCCCCGCCACCGGCAGCCCCGGCCGCGGCAGCGTCCAGGCTCCCACCCCGACCAGCAGGTGTGGCCGCCGGCGCGGGTCGAGCCCGTCGCCGACCCGACGCAGCCGATTCAGGCGCTCCCGAGCGCGGGCCCACTGCCGCCCTCCACGCCCCCGCCGCCACCTCCCGGGCCGCCCACGGCGGAGACGGCCGCGCAGCCGCCGCGGCGCTCGCGCACACTCCTGCTGAGCGTCGGCGCGGTGGCGGCGCTCGTCCTCGGGATCGGCGCGCCCACCGTAGACCGGTACATCTTCTTCAAGAGCGGACGCCAGACCGAAACCCGGCACGAGGTACAACCAGGGCAGAGCCTGACGTTCGAGCACGTGACCTGGAAGTCGGTGATCGAGCCGATGGAGACGCCGCAGGGCAGCCAGCACAACACGCCCGACAGGCAGTGGCTCAAGATCACCGTCACCAGGACGGCCGCCGACGACACCGGCGCCGTGCTCACCGCCAAGCCGGCGCTGACCGTCCAGGATCCCCAGCAGCGCACCTGGCAGGTCGAGGTCGTCGAGGACGACATCCCGCCGGAGAAGAACGAGGTGGGCAAGGCGTACACCTACACGGCCGCCGCCGTGGTGCCGAAGGCGGTGGCGAACGAGGTCCAGCTGCACCTCAAGCCCGACATCACCTACCGCAACGACACGCCCACCGACAAGCTCATGCAGGTCAACCTGGAGGACTCGGCGAAGAAGCGCAACGACGTGCTGATCTTCAGGCGGTGAGGCTCTCGCCCCGCAGCCGCGCCCGGGTGGCCGCGATGTCGAACGTCGCGGCCAGCAGGCAGTAGGTCAGGACGGTCAGCAGCAGGTTCTTCACGAAGACGACCGGCCACGAGATCACCAGCCAGAAGTAGGGCTCGTTGGAGCCGATCAGCGTGCGCACGCCCCGGTCCAGGTAGTCGGCTCCGACGTGCAGACCCACGTAGATCAGGCACATCAGCCCGAACAGCGTCGCCCCGCCCTTGACGGTGACCCTGAAGGCGTTCACGGCCGGCACCCAGCGCTCCTGGAACCCGCCGACGATCCGGTCGGCCGCCCGCTGGGTGACGCCGTGGCTCTCCTCCAGCCGGTCCACGCCCTGGAGGAGCCGGGTGCCGCGCAGCGCCCTGCGGGTGTCGTCCACCGAGCCGCCGTAGATGAGCACCGCGACGGCCAGCCAGGTGAGCGGGACGGCGAGCGCCTCCAGGACGAACGGCCAGACCTCGTGCACGACGTTCCAGAACGCCTCCCAGCCGGGCACGGTCTCCTTGGCCTGCGCCCACAGGTCGTTCGTCCCCTCCACGACCGCGCGGTGCTGGGCCCAGTCGCTGCGGGCCGCGGTGAAGGTGAAGACGGCGTTCAGGCCGCAGAACATGAAGGAGAACTCGGCGAAGGCGGCCGCCAGCCCGGCGAACCTGCCCGAGCCGTTCTCGACCATGCGTCCGAACAGCGCGCGCAGCCCGAACGTGACGGCCATGGCGGCCAGCGAGACCCGCCAGTCCAGCCCGGTCAGGCCGCGGCCGTAGGTGGCCTCGTTGTTGGTGCCGTTGGCGATGTTGTTGAGGATCGTGGCGTAGAAGTCGCTGTCGAGATTGTGGAACAGGTCCATCGACTGGTAGTCCTGGGCGTCCTTGAGGTACAGCTCCCAGGCCAGGTAGATCAGCGCGAACGCCGGGGCCACCCGGTTCATCGACGACCAGAACTTCTCGTCCGGCTCCCCGTCGGCCGTGCGCGCGCGGGCCTCCCAGAGGCCGCGCCGCAGCGACAGGAACATGCCGGTGGTGACCGTCATGGAGACGAGGACGACCAGCGTGAGCAGCGAGACGGACACGATCAGCCTGGCCTGGCGGTAGTCGCCGTGCGAGAGCTCCGTGGCCGCGTAGAGCATCAGCCAGCGCAGCAGCTCACCGGCGGAGAACCACAGGATCAGCGGCATTGCGCATTTGGCGGCGAGACGTAGTGCGTGCAGGGGCAGCGAGTACGGCGACGGCATCCTCTGAGCCGGCGTTGGCCCAGGTCGGGGCGGTGCCATCACACCTGACGATCCGGACATCTGCAGAATCGTATCGGTCCGTCCCATTCAGCGCAGCAGCAACTCGGAATGAAAGACAGATGGTTGTATGTTCAACCATCCATGACGCACCTCACCGAGGTCGAACGGTACCGCTACGCCGAGCGACTGCTGGCCCAGCGGGACCCGCTCGGCGCCCTCCAGATGCTCGACCCGCTCCTCGACACGCACGCCGGCGACCACGGCGTGCAACTCCTCGCCGCCCGCGCCTACTACCACTCGGCCCAGCTCGGACGCGCCCGCGAAGCGCTCACGGCCCTGCTGGACCGCGACCCGACCGACCACTACGTCCGCTTCCTCCTCGGACGGACGCTGGAGCGGTCGAGCAGGCACGAGGAGGCCCTGCCCCACCTGCGGCTCGCGGCGGCCATGAACCACGACCCCGAGTACGCGGACTCGGTCGCCCGCGTGGAACGCAAGCTGGCCGCCTGACGGCCGCCGTCGGCACATCCACGATCGCCCGCCCGTGGGGGACGATGTCGGCATGGAACCGCGTCCCGCGCTCGACACCGACCCCCGCGTGGTGGGAGAACGCGTCCGGCAGCTGCGCCGGGCCGCCGGGCTCTCGCTGTCCGAGCTCGCCCGGCGGGCGGGCGTCGGCAAGGCCACCCTGTCCGGGGTGGAGAACGGCACGCGCAACCCCACTCTGGAGACCCTCTGGGCGATCACCGCCCAGCTCGGGGTCCCGATCGGCGCCATCCTCGACCCGCTGCCCGAGCCGCAGATCATGCACGGCGCGGCCGTCGAGGCCACGCTCCTGGAGGTCTTCGAGGACGAGCACGTCACCTACGAGCTCTACCGGATGCGCATGCCGCCCGGCACCACCCAGTCCTCCCCCGCCCACCACGAGGGCGTGACGGAGCACATCACCGTCTTCACCGGCACGCTGACGGCGGGCCCGGTGGACAAACCCCTGACGGCCGGGCCGGGCGAGCACATCTCGTGGGTCTCCGACGTCCCCCACGCCTACGAGTCCATCGGCCCGGACGAGGTCCGCGCCACCCTCCTCATGCGCTACCCGGCCGCGCCGGTCAGAGCCGACGAACCGGACTGAGCGGGCTGGCAGGTGCGGCACGGGCGGTATCCGGCCGCCCTCGCCTGGGCGATCGTGCGGAAGCCGTGCCGGTGCCTGGCCGTGATGCGGCGGGCGTTGTGGCAGGTGGGGAAGCAGACGACGCCCGTGGTGTCGCTCGCCAGGTAGAACACCCGCTCGCGCGCCAGCCCGCGGACCCGGTCGAGGTCCACCCCTTCTTCCTCCAGCAGCCGTTCCTTGGCCGCCGCGCCGAACACGTACCCGCCCAGGCCGCCGTCGGACCGCGTCACCCGATGGCACGGTGCCAGCAGCGGCACCGGGTTGTCCGCCAGCGCCGCGCCCACCGCCCGCACCGCCGTGGGCCTGCCGATCCGCGCGGCGACCCACGAGTACGGCCGCACCTCGCCCCTCGGGATGCCCTGGACGGCGGCCAGCACGTCCCGCTGGAAGTCGCTCACCCCGCGCAGGTCCAGGGCCAGACCGGACAGCCTGCCGCTGCGCAGCGCGGGCAGCAACCCGGCGGGCGGACGCTCGGCGGCCACCAGCGGGCGCCCGAACCGCCGCCTGAAGGCGGCCGCGAACCCGTCGCCGTGGCGCAGGTAGGCGATGCCCTGGTCGGTGAACGCCACGGTCAGCTCCCCGATCGGGCCGGGCACCCTGACCCAGCGCGCCGCGATCCGGTCGAGCAGCCCCGCGGGCGCGTCGGTGGCCAGCGCCGCGAGCCCGGCGAGCAACTGGTCCTGGTTCATCGGGTACCTCCCAGTGTCCGCAGCCGGCGCAGCCCTCGTGACACGTGCGACTTCACCGTGCCCTGGGGGATTTGCAGCACGGTGGCGATCTCGCTGACCGGCAGGTCGACGACGTGCCGCAGCACCACGGCGGCCCGCTGCTCGGCGGGCAGCAGGCCCAGCAGCTCCGACAGCTCCTCCCCGGTCTCCCGCCGCACCGCCGCCTCCTCGACCCCTTCGTGGGGATCGACGCTCTCGACCGGCTCCTCGCGCAGGTCGGGCGGCGGTTTCCGGGATTTGGCCCGGGCGCAGTTGCGCCAGATGTTCATCAGGATCGTCAGCACCCAGGGCCGCGGCTGGAGCGCCGCGATCCGCTCGCGGTCGTAACCGGCGAGCGCCCGGTAGGCGCGCAGGAACGTCTCGGCCGTGAGGTCCTCGGCGTCGGCCCACCGCCCGCTCATCCGCAGGGCGGTGGAGAAGACCAGGCCGCGATGGGCGCTGAACAGTTCGGCGAACCCCTCGTCAAGATCGTCGAGGAGCGCCTTCCTGACCGGGTCAAGGCACACGAAGTCACTCACGTCCGCTAGAACACCGCGATGCCCGATTCGGTTGCACCTGACCAGAATGTCACGCCGAAAACAGGAGAGGGCCCGCGTCCTGAGACGCGAGCCCCCTCTACGCGATCAGCGCGCGTGGATCCGGTCAGACGGCCACGGCCAGCTGGGAGACCTCGCCGAGGCGGGCCTCCACCTGGACGTCCCGCGTGACCCCGCCGCCCGCGATGATGCGGACGGTCCAGTCGCCCGGCGCGGCGAAGAAGCGGAAGACGCCGTCGTCGGACACCACGACCTCGCCGGTGAACTCACCGGAGTGGTCCAGCAGGCGCGCGTACGCGGTGCCCGCGCCCGTCACCACCCCCTGGATCACGGCCTGGTTGGCCAGGTCGATACCGGCCGGCAGTGCGATCGTCTGCTCCGGCGCTCCGCAACCCTGTGCAGTCGTCATCAGCGGGCCTCTCCCAGCTCGATCGGCACGCCCACAAGCGAGCCGTACTCGGTCCACGAACCGTCGTAGTTCTTCACGTTGGCCTGGTCGAGCAGCTCGTGCAGCACGAACCAGGTGTGCGCGGAGCGCTCGCCGATGCGGCAGTAGGCGATGGTGTCCTTGTCGAAGTCGACGCCCTCGCCCGCGTAGAGGGTCTTCAGGTCGTCGTCGGACTTGAACGTGCCGTCGTCGTTGGCGGCCTTCGACCACGGGATGTTACGGGCGGTGGGCACGTGGCCGGCGCGCTGCGCCTGCTCCTGCGGCAGGTGGGCGGGGGCGAGCAGCTTGCCGGTGAACTCGTCGGGCGAGCGCACGTCGACCAGGTTGAGCTTGCCGATGGCGGCGACCACGTCGTCGCGGAAGGCGCGGATGGCGCTGTCCTGCTCCTGGGCGGTGTACTGGGTCGCGGCACGCTGCGGAACGTCCTTGACCAGCTCGCGGGAGTCGAGCTCCCACTTCTTGCGCCCGCCGTCGAGCAGCTTGACGTTGCCATGGCCGTAGAGCTTGAAGTACCAGTACGCGTAGGAGGCGAACCAGTTGTTGTTACCGCCGTACAGGACGACGGTGTCATCGTTGGAGATGCCGCGCTCGGACAGCAGGGCCTCGAAACCGGTCTTGTCCACGAAGTCGCGGCGCACCGGGTCCTGGAGGTCCTGCCGCCAGTCGATCTTCACGGCGCCACGGATGTGGCCCTTGTCGTAGGCGCTGGTGTCCTCGTCGACTTCGACGAGGACCACGCCAGGGGTGTCGAGGTTGGACTCGACCCAGTCGGCATCCACCAGGACGGCGGAGCGGCTCATTGGGGAACCTCCATGTTGGCGGCGGGCGGTAGACGGCGAATCAGCAGGTACATCTCGCAGCCGAGGCAGAATCCGAAGGCTGCGTTGAGGAATGCGGCGAGGAGAGCCGCGGCCGTCGCCACGAGGGCGAGCGGCGTGATCCCGGCCAGAAATCCGATCAGGCCCGCGACAGCGAAGACCAGCCCGACACCCTGTGCGAAGCGGGGCGGGCGCACGTCCTCGGTCTCCTTCGGGGCGCTCTTGACCAGCGCCTTGAAGAGCATCACGTAGGGCGAGCGGTAAACCGCACCGAGCACGAAGACCACCGCCTGAGCGGCCAGCAGCCACTCGCTCTCCGTCACGAGGACGAGGGCGAGGACCAGGCTGGTGATGGCCGCGCCGAAACGCAGCGCTCTAGGGTCTGCACGCATCGCGGGATGCTCCTGAAGGGGTCGCAATCGGGGCGGATCGAAAATCCGCGCGAGACCGTCCTCAGGCAGCGCGACAGAGCGCGGTGGCGACGCGGCAGAAATCAACCGCGCGCCGCTTCGTCAGCAGCTCTGTCGATGGGTTCATGGCGACGACACTACTCGGCGTCTCGTCATCTGTCACTTCTCGTCCGAGTCATGAGACGGGTCGTGAGACACGGCGTCGCCGAGCGCGGCCAGCACGTCGGCCTTCCTTGGCTGGCCAGAGGCCCTTTTCACGATGATTCCCAGCCCGTCGAGGACGAGCACCGTCGGCGTCCGCATGATGTCGAGCCGGCGCACCAGATCCAGCCGGGACTCGGCGTCGATCTCGACGTGCGACACGCCGGGAACCAGCGCGCTCACGTCGGCCAGGACCCTCCTGGTCGCCCGGCACGGCTGGCAGAACGCGGTCGAGAACTGCACCAGCGTGGCCCGCTCCCCCAGTGGGGCCCCGAGATCGCCTTCGGCCAGCCGGCCGTCGCCGGCCGCGCGCACACGTCCGTCGCGGCGCAGTCTCACCACCCCGATCATCGTTCCGAGCGCCAGCGTGGCCAGCACGATCCAGACACCGGTCATCGTCTCAGGTGTAACCGCGGGCGGCCGGGATTACTTCCGCCCGCTGACGTTGATCTTCACCAGCGCCTTGCCATCCTGGCCGACGACCTCGAACCTGGCGATGTCGGCCATCGGGATCCGGGTGTGGCGGGGGAAGACGGCGTTGTCCTGGTAGGTCGCGCGGCTGACGGTCCAGCCCTCGGTGACGTCCCGCTCGCCGGCCTTGGCGACGACGACGAGCTTGCACCTGGTGCCGATCGGCACGCCGGAGACCCGCACGGACAGGTCACCCCCGGGGAAGGCCGTGACCGTGGCGCCGTACCTCCTGGCCGCGTTCTCGCCGGTGAACTCGCGGCCCGGCGGCGACGGCCGGGCGCTCGGCAGCGGGGTCGGCTCGCCGAACTTGAGCTTGTTCTCGGGACCGCTGTCCTGGGCCAGCATGTCCGGCTTGGCCTCGTTCTGCTGGGGGTCCTGCTGGGTGGCGGCCTTGGGGGCCGCCGCGCTGCTCGTCAGGCTGCTGCCGCCGCTGTTGCCGACGGCGGTCCAGACCGTGCCGCCGACGGCCAGCACCGCGGCCGAGGCGGCGGCCGCCAGGAAGATGCGCCCTCTCCTGTGCCGCTTGGCGCGGGCGTTCAGCAGCCGGTCGAGCACCTGGCGGGGAGGACTGGCCACCAGTTCGACGTCGCGCTCGGACACCTTGCCGAGGAACCCGGCGACGCCCGCCAGGTCCTCCAGCTCAGCGCCGCACGCCTCGCAGGTGGCCAGATGGGTGTCGATCTCCAGCGCCTCGTCGGGGTCGAGCGCGCCCAGTGCGTGGGCGCCCAGCGCCAGCCGCACCTCCTCGCACGTCATGGCGCCAGCCCTCGCTCCTCGAGCGCGAGCTTGAGCGCCCGCAGCGCGTAGTAGGTGCGCGACTTGACCGTGCCCGGCGGAATGCCCAGCGTCGCCGACGCCTCCTTCACCGATCGCCCCCGGTAGTAGACCTCCAGCAGCACCTCGCGGTGCTCCGGCCGCAACGCGGCCAGCGCCTCCGCCACGGCCCACGACTCGACCGCCCGCTCCAGCTCGTCGTCGGCGGGCAGCACGGCGAGCGCCTCGTCGCCCGTCTCCTGCGGGCGCGCCTTGCGGGCGCGGTGCTGGTCGACGACGAGGTTACGGGCGACGGTGAAGAGCCACGCGCGGATCGGACGGTCACCGAGCGCCTCAGGGTGCCGCCAAGCTCGCAGCAGCGTCTCCTGCACGACGTCCTCCGCCCGTCCCGAATCACCTGTCAGTCGCAGCACGTATCCGTACAGTGGCCCGGCATGTTCGTCGAAGAGTGTGCGCACGAGTTCCTCGTCGGCGGTGCCAGCTGGGCTCACACCCTCTTCACGTACGACGGGGCCGGTCGGTTCAGGCTTGTCCACGGGTTCATCCACGTAGTGGCACGTCGGTCGCCTCGGCCGTGAACTCCAGCCCGCCGGCCACGCTCCGCACGCCGGTCACCTTCACGTCGAAGGGCAGCTTGCCCTTGAACGGGATGGTGTAGCCGACGAGCCCGGCGAGCTGGTCGGGCACGCCCTCGATCTTCTCCGCCTGGAGCCTGATGCCGTTGCCGACCACCTCGACACGCATCTCCGCGTTGAACTTCACCTTGGTCGCCCCCACAGCCACCTCTCCCGACGCGACGAGCCGCCGGCCGTTGCCGCTGATCTTGACGCCCTTGGGGGCGAACTTGTCGATCGTCTGACTCGTCAGGGTCCCACGGACGGTCAGCCGCTCCGCCCTGATGTCGGCTCTGTTCTGGAGGACGTCGGCCAGCGGCGCTGTCACGTTGTAGGCGGCACCCTGCAGGTTCCTGACCGGCACGCCCCCGTAGGTGAGGGTCCCGAGATCGAACCGCACCTCCGGGTAGTGCCCCGAGATGGCCTGGGTGAGAAAGGGGATCCCCTCGATGGTCACGGTCGGCTGGCCGCTGAGGTCGGTCGCCGCCGCGATCCGGTTGGCGAGGTCGCGCTGCACGCCCGCGACCGCCACCCGATCGACGGCGACCAGGAGGACGATCAGCACGATCAGGAAAATGATCAGCTTGCGCATCGGGCTCCCTGTCTCCGCGGGGTTCAAGAGCTTATCGGCTCATTCCCCCACAAAGGCATCGATCACCCCCCGGCGAAGGGCGGCAGCACCTCGACCGTCACACCGTCGTTCAGCGCCACCTCATCGTGATCGCGTCTGCCCACCGGCGAGCCGTCGAGCAGAAAAGACGATCGGGCCACCACCCGGGCGAGTTCGGCGCGATTCTGTGTGATTTTCGTCATGAGCTCGCCAAGAGTTGCCGCCTCGAACGGCTCCTCCGCCAGCCCCGCCGCCTCCTTGGCCGCGGCCCAATAACGCACTTTTCCCGTGGCCATGGCCACCTCACAATCGACTCCGCTCCATTGTGCGTCCGCCTTTACACCGGTGTTTCCGTTGAATCGCTGTTCATCTGTTGGACGCGCAATGGACTCGACTTTCGCGTGGGATATCCTCGCCTACAGGGACCTGGGCGACGTAGCCCCCGGGTCCTTGCGTGTTTGAGGAGGCCGATATGAGCAACCTGCTCCTGCTGACCAACGCCCTCGAGCCGTCCGCCGAGGTGCTGCCGGCGCTGGGGTTGCTGCTCCACTCGGTCCGCGTCTCGCCCGCGGAGGCGTCCGCCCTGATCGACACGCCCCCCGCCGACGCCGTGCTGGTCGACGCGCGCAAGGAGCTGGCGCACGCCAAGAGCCTGTGCCGGCTGATCCGGACGACCGGAATCGACTGCCCGCTGCTGGTGATCGTCACCGAGGGCGGGCTGGCGGCGATGACGGCCGAGTGGGGTGTCGACGACGTCCTGCTCGACAGCGCGGGTCCCGCCGAGGTCGAGGCCCGCCTGCGGATGGCCACGGGCCGCATGTCCCAGACGTCCGCCGAGGAGGTCCCCGACGAGATCCGCAGCGGCGACCTGTCGATCGACGAGGCCACCTACACCGCCCGCCTGCGCAACCGGGTGCTCGACCTGACGTTCAAGGAGTTCGAGCTGCTCAAGTACCTGGCGCAGCACCCCGGCCGGGTGTTCACCCGGGCCCAGCTCCTGCAGGAGGTCTGGGGCTACGACTACTTCGGCGGCACCAGAACGGTGGACGTCCACGTCAGGCGGTTGCGCGCGAAGCTCGGCACCGAGTACGAGTCGCTGATCGGCACCGTGCGCAACGTCGGCTACCGGTTCGTCCCCGACCGGGTGGATCCCGCGCACGTGTGAGTTGACGGATGAGTTGACAGTGAGGCCGTGCGAGGGTCCACTGATGTGACAGGCCGCCCGTCCGGGCAGCGCGTCTGTGTCACAACGTCTCTGTCACAACGTCTCTGTCAACAACGCGGACACCGCCGTCCGGGGAATCGGTGGTGTCGTGGTTGATGTCCTCAGGTCGCTCGTCGACGAGACCGTCCGGCCCCGCGTGTACCGGCGCAACGAGCTGATCTGCTCCCCGTCGCGGCCCGCGAACCGCGTCTACCTGATCGACTACGGGTACGCCAGGGAGTACACCCCGGCCGGTGAGCGCGAGGCCATTCACGACCTGCGCGCGGGCGGCGACCTCGTGGGCGAGCTGGCCTTCTGGAACGCCGGCGAGCGGGTCAGGATCGACGCGCTGACCGAGGTGCGGGCCTGGCCGATCTCCATGCACGCGCTGCGCGAGCACGCGTCCTCGAACCCGGCCGTCGCCACCGCGCTGGTGCGGGAGCTGTTCGCGCGGAACGTGGCCGCCCGCAGGCACGAGGCGCTGGCTCGCGCGCCCGTCGCGGCGCGCCTGGCCGTCTGGCTGCTGCACCTGGACGAGCGGTACGGGCTGGCCGCGGAGTCGGCGCCGCCGCTGTCCATGGAGACGCTGGCCGACCTGGTGGGCAGCGCACCCGACGTGGTGCAGCGGCAGCTGGCGCAGTGGGTGTCGAGGGGCTGGCTGGTGCGGCCCGGCTACCGGCGGCTGCGCGTCACCGACGCGGCCGCGTTACGCGGCGCCGCCGGCGGCTGGGAGCACCTGTCCGCGCCCTGGAACGGACCGGTGACACCGTTCCTGACCAGGCCGGGGACGCGGGCCGACCCGCTGCCCACCGGCGAGGTGCCGCGCCCGGCCCAGCTCCCCGCCGACGTCCCGGACTTCACGGGCAGGCAGCAGAGCCTCGACCTGCTCACCAGGTGGCTGGAGCGTCCCCGGCGGACGAACACGATGGTCGTCCAGGGCCTGCCGGGAGTGGGCAAGACCGCGCTGGTCACGCACTGGGCGCACGTGCACGCGAACAGGTTCCCCGACGGGCAGATCGTGATCGACCTGCGCGGCCAGTCGCCCAGCCTGCCGCCGATGACCCCGACCGAGGCGCTCGGGCAGATCCTGCGCTCGCTCGGCGTCGGCGAGCACATGCCCGCCGCCGACGAGGCCGAGCTGATGCTGCTCTACCGCAGCAGGCTCGCCGGACGCAGACTGCTGCTCATCCTCGACAACGCCGCCGACCCGGCGCAGGTGCGGGCGCTGCTGCCGGGCAACAAGGACTGCGTCGTGCTGGTGACCAGCAGGACCAGGATGGCGCCGCTGCGGGCGACCGGCCACGCCGACCTGATGGACCTGCCCGTGCTCGACCCGGGCAACGCGGTCGCGCTGCTGGTGGCCGTGCTCGGCCCCGGCTCCCCGCGCTCCGCCGACCGCGACGCGCTGGCCGAGCTGGCCAGGGTCTGCTCGTACCATCCGTTCGCGCTGCGCATCTCGGCCGCCAAGCTCGCCGAGAGCCCGGGGCTCAGCGTCCAGTCGCGGGTGCGGGAGCTGCGCGGGCCCGAGCGCAGCGTGCCGTTCTCCGGCGACCCGGAGGAGGCGTTCCGCTCCGCGCTCGACCTCGCCTACGAGGCGCTGTCGCCGGGTCAGCGGCGGGCGTTCCGCCACGTCGGGCTGCTTCCGGGACGCGACTTCACCCCGGAGGTGCTGGCCGCCGCGCTGGGCGTCCCGGTGAGCGAGGCGGTGGTCGCCGTGGAGGGCCTGCACCGGGCCTACCTCGTCGAGCCGCTGCCCGGCCCGCGATACCGGGTGCACGACCTGGTCAAGCGGCTGGCCAGGGAGCTGGGCAGGCACGCGGAGGCGGGCGTGCGGGAGGCTCGCGTCCGCCTGCTCGACCACTACCTGTCGGTCGCGTCCGACCCTGCGACGCCGCGCGAGTGGTTCGGGGCGGAACGCCGCTCGCTGGTCTCCGTGGTGCGCCTGGCGGAGGAGACGTCCTCGCACGGGATCGCGTGGCAGCTCGCGGCGGCCGTGTTCGAGCCGTTCAGGGCGTTGCGGTACTACGAGAACAACCTGGAGATCCAGCAGGCCGGGCTGCGCTCGGCGATGAGCATCGGCAACCGGCGGGCCATCGCGCTGATGCGCGGCCATCTCGGGTCCATCCACCGCGACATCGGCCCGTCCACGCTGGCCGCCCGCTTCATCGGGGAGGCGCTGGCCGACTTCGCCGCGCTCGGCGACCGCGAGGGGCGCGCCCGCGCGCTCAACGACCTGGCCGAGGTGCACGGCATCGCGGGCAACGGCGACGAGGCGCTGGCCTGCGCGGAGCAGGCGCTGGAGCTCTACCGCGAGATCGGCGACAGGGCCGGGATCGCGGGCTGCCTGCACACGCTCTCGCGGCTGCACGTCTCGCAGGAGCGGCACGAGCCGGCGCTGCACTACGCGGGCGAGGCCCTGCGGTTGTGGGAGGCGATCGGCGACCGCGGCGGCACCGCGCAGAGTCTGATCATCCTGGCCAGGGTGCGGCAGCAGCTCGGTGAGCCGAACGCGGCGCTGTCGGAGGGCCTGGAGGCGCTGGCGCTCTGCCACGAGCTGGGCGACGAGCACAGCGAGGCCGAGACGCTGCTCTGCCTGGCCGAGATCTACGACTCGCTGCGGCTGCCGCACGACGCGCAGCGCGACGCGGAACGGGCGCTGGCCGGTTACACGGCGACCGGCGACCAGCACGGCTGCGGGCTGGCCCTGTGCGCCCTCGGACGCGTCGCGCGCAACGGCTCGCGCTACGACGAGGCGCTCGACCACTACGAGCAGGCGCTGGCCGTGCAGCGGGAGCTCCACCACGAGCAGGGCAGGGCCGAGACGCTCGGCGAGATCGGGCTGGTGCACTGGCGGCTGGCCGACTATCTGCGCGCGGACGACTACCTCGGCCAGGCCCTGACGATCAGCCGGGTGATCCGCGACCTGCCGATGGAGGCGCGGATGCTCAACAGGCTGGCGCGGGTGCGGCGGCGGCAGGGGCTGCCGCAGGTGGCGTTCGTGTACGCGCTGGAGGCGCTGGACATCGTCCAGGGCATGGGCAACCGCCGGGCGGAGGCGGACGTGCAGGAGACGCTCGCGTACACGTACCTGTCGCTCGACCGGCACGAGGACGCGCTCCGGGCTGCCAGGGCGTCGCTGGCGATCAGGGAGGAGACGCGCGACAACAGGGCCGGCGCGCTGCTGTCGATCGCGCAGGCCCTGCACACCGCGGGACGTCCCGGCGCGGCGCTCGGCTACGCCGCCGAGACCGTCGAACTGCAGGACGAGACCGGCACCAGGGACCGCTGGGCGGCGGCGCTGACCACGCTCGCGATGATCCTGCTCAACCTGGACCGCGCCGACGAGGCCCTGGCCCACGCCGTCCAGGCCAGGGACGTCCACCTCGGCTGCGGCACCCGCCGGGACCTGGGCTGCGCGCTGCGCGCCCTCGGGCTGATCGCCCACCGGCTCGGCGACGCCGTGGCGGCCCGCGTGCACCTGGCCGAGGCGGTGCGCATCCTGGAGGAGGTGGGTGACGTCTTCGAGTTGAAGAGCGCGACCGCCGAACTCCGCGAAATATCGTAAATTTCAGGACACCTAGGTCGGAGATCTTGTCCGGGCTCCTCCCGTTAGCTGGTATCCCAGCTACTCGTCGGAGGTGATCCGGATGCTCAGGAACCAACTGCGTCGAGACCTACGGTGGCTCAGACGCCAGGCACGCAAGGACAGGCGGATCACGCTCGCCCTACTGGCCGCTGTCCTGGGGGCCTGGACCAGGCAGTTCCTGCCCGCCGACCTGCCGCCCGCACGGGGCCCGCTGCTCGCCCTCGCGCTCGGCCTACTGGCGGGCTCGGCCGCGGCCTGGGCGGCGTCCGCGCTCCTGCTGGCGCGGGCGGCCCGCGAGCGCCGCGACCCGGTGGAGGCGCTGCGCTGGATCTCCCGCGTCACCAGGGCCAAGGAGTGGGCGTTCTGCTCGCTCGGCGCCTACGTCGCCTGGCACCTGCTCCAGTTCGTCACGGCACTGCTGCTCGGATAGCGGAAGGACCCGCTTCTCGAAAGAGAAGCGGGCCCTCATCTGGGTGATGTCAGCCGATGGCCAGCCCCTGGCGGGAGGCCCTCATCTGGGTGATGTCAGCCCCTGGCGGGAGGCCCTCATCCACATCGTCACTGTCAGTCGACGACCTTGATGCGGGTGGTGGCGGGCGGGGCGATGGGGTTGTCCTTGCCCAGCTGCTCGACGAAGGCGTCGATGTCCAGGGGGCCGCTCCACACGTCCTTGCCGTCCTTGAAGCCCGCGAAGGCGTCACCGCCGCCGACGAGGAAGTTGTTCGCCGCGACCCGGATCTGCTGCGCGTCCGTCACCGGCTGCCCGTCGATCCGGATGTCGGAGACCTTCGAGCCCCAGGCGGCGGACTTGCTGTAGGTGTAGGTCAGGTTCGCCGAGGGCTGCAGGATCTTGGTGAAGGCCTGGTTGTTCGGGCCTCCGGTGAACTGCTGTTCCAGCACGGTCTTGAGCTGCGCGCCCGTCAGCGTGACGACCTGCAGGAGGTTGTTGAAGGGCTGGACGGTGAACGCCTCGCCGTACGTGACCACCCCGTCGCCCTCCTTCGCGGGCGAGCCCGCGTACGTCAGGGGGGCCCGGACGCCGCCCGGGTTCATCAGCGCGATCTGCGCGTTGCCGCCGGCCTTGGTGGCCGCGAGCTGGCCGTCGGCGATCAGGTTGCCCAGCGGGGACTCGCCGCTCGGGGCGGCGGTGTTCGTGATGTCCGCGGTGATCTTGCCGACGGGCTTGTCGGCGACGGACGAGACGCGGTCCTTCCACAGCTTCACGAAATCGTTGATGTCGTCATCCGGGTCGACCGTGCGGGTCACCACGTGGTTGTCCGCCACGATCGAGGCCCTGTCGATGTCCCGGGACTTGACGTCCACCTTGAGGTCCACCTGCGTGATGACGCGCCCGAACGAGCCGCCCTGCGAGTAGAGGCGGTCATGGCCGGCCGGGTCCTTGACCTTGCACAGGTACGCCTGGTGCGAGTGGCCGCTGAGCACCACGTCGATCTCCGGGTCCACCTGGGTGGCGATGCGGTTGCCCGCGCCGGGGACCGCGCTGCACGCGTCCGGCGACTGGCCGGCCGTCACCTGGTCGCCCTCGTGCACGAGCACGACCTGGGCCTTCACGCCCACCAGCTTGAGCAGCTTGGAGGCGATGTTGGCGGCCTTCACCTCGTCCACGAACTTGAGGTCCTTGATGCCGTCGGACGAGACGATGTTCGGCGTGGTCTGCGTGACCAGGCCGATGAAGCCGATCGGCACGCCGTTCATCCACTTGACGCTGACCGGCGGGAGCGCGGGCACGCCCCAGTCGGCCATCAGCTGCTTGACCTCGGTGGTGTGCCCGAGCGCCGCCAGCGCGTCGGACTTCGTGTCGCCGTTCTTGAACAGCACGTTCGCGCCCACGTAGTCGTACTGGGCGCCCTTCCACTTACCGGCGGGCGAGCAGCCGTCGACCGGGTGGCAGCCGCCCTTCATGATCCGGCGCAGCTCGGCGTAGCCCTCGTCGAACTCGTGGTTGCCGACCGCGGCCACCTTCAGCCCGATCTTGCCCAGGAACTCGACCGACGGCTCGTCGTGGTAGGCCGCCGAGATCAGCGGCGACGCGCCGATCAGGTCGCCCTGGGCCACGGCAATCGTGTTCTTGTCGGTCAGCGCCTTCATGTGCGCGGCGATGTAGGCGGCTCCACCGGCGTCTACGGTGTTGCCGTTCTCGTCGACCATTCGTCCGGAGGAACCGGTCGGCGGCTCGAGGTTGCCGTGGAAGTCGTTGAGCGCGAGCAGGCGGACGGGGACCGTCTTGGGAGCGTTGCTCGCGTCCGCCGGGACGGCGGCGAGCAGGGCACCACCCGTGGCGACGGCTCCGGCCAGCACCAGCCGGAGGAGGGAACGAGACATCATGCCCCAAGACGTTACGGTGGCAACCTATGCAGCCAATGTCCCAAAGGTAACGATTCATCGGACTGCCACATGGCGTTATTTGCCAGTCAGACGCTTAGAGTTCGGACTGTGACAACGCTCGTGGAGATCAGAGAACGACTTGCTGACCAGGAAATCACCGACGTCCTAGGTGTCGTGGAAGCGGCGACGGAGGCCGACGGCGTCCGTCCGCTGAACGAGCACGTCATGCTGCACCTGCGCTACGGCGGCGATCCGCGCGCCCGCTCGCTTCTGCTCCACGCCGACGGCGTGCTGGCCGGATACGCCCACATGGACCCGACGGACGAGGTCGAGGGGCCGAGCGGCGAACTCGTCATCCACCCGGCATACCGCCACAAGGGGCACGGCAAGCGGCTGCTCCGTGCCGTCCTGGACCTGACCGGCGGGCGGCTGCGGCTGTGGGCGCACGGCGACCACGCGGGCGCGGGGGCGCTGGCCGCGTCCTCGGGCTTCGAGCGGGTGCGCTCGCTGTGGCAGATGCGCCGCTCGCTGTACGCGCCGCTGGCCGCCTTCGACCTGCCCGACGGGGTGCGGCTGCGCACGTTCGTCCCGGGCCAGGACGAGGAGGCGTGGCTCAAGGTGAACGCCGCGGCCTTCGCCCACCACCCGGAACAGGGCTCGTGGACGGCCCACGACCTGCTCCAGCGCGAGGGGGAGCCCTGGTTCGACCCGGCCGGCTTCTTCCTCGCCGTCCGCGACGACCGGCTCGTCGGCTTCCACTGGACGAAGATCCACGGCTCGTCCGAACACGGCCACGAGCCGCTCGGCGAGGTCTACGTGGTCGGCGTCGACCCCTCGCAGCAGGGCACCGGGCTGGGCAGGGCGCTCACCCTTGCCGGACTGAGCCACCTGCGCTCGCGCGGCCTCGCCCAGGCGATGCTCTACGTGGACGAGGCCAACACGGCCGCGATCAGGCTCTACGAGTCCCTGGGGTTCAACCGCTGGGACGTGGACGTGATGTACGCCGCTACTCCACCATCCAGTGCAGCGCGTAGTACGACAGAGCAGCCACCAGGGCAGCCGCGGGAATCGTGAGGATCCACGCCGTCACGATGTTGCCGGCCACCCCCCACCGCACGGCCGACAGCCGCTTGGTGGCGCCCACACCCATGATCGCCGTGGTGATCGTGTGCGTGGTGGAGATGGGCGCCCCGAAGGCGATGGCCGCCCCGTACAGGACGACCGCCGCGGCCGACTCCGCCGCGAACCCCTGGGGCGGGTCCAGCGCGATGATGCGGCGACCGAGCGTCCGCATGATGCGCCAGCCGCCCGCGTACGTCCCCAGCGAGATCGCGCCCGCGGACGCGAGGATGACCCACTGCGGGATCTCCGCGTTCGCGCCCGCGTAGCCGCCGACGGTGAGCGCCAGGAAGATCACACCCATCGTCTTCTGCGCGTCCTGTAGGCCGTGCCCGAGCGCCATCGCGGCGGCCGAGACGGTCTGGGCGTGGCGGAAGCCGCGGTTGGTCTTGCCGGGCTGGCTGTTGCGGAAGATCCAATAAATTGCGATCATGATCGCCGCGGCGAGCGAGAAGCCGATCAGCGGCGACAGGACCATCGGGATGACCACCTTCGCGATCACGCCGTCCCAGTGCACCACGCTGGCGGAGGCCAGCGCAGAGCCGACCAGGCCGCCGATGAGCGCGTGACTGGAGGAGGAGGGCAGACCGAAATACCAGGTGACCAGGTTCCAGCAGATCGCGCCGATCAGCGCCGACGCCACGATGACCAGGCCGTGCGAGCCGCCGGGGGCGTCGATGATGCCCTTGCCGACCGTCTGCGCCACCTGGGTGCCGAGATGCGCGCCGATGAAGTTCATCGCCGCGGCCATGAACAGCGCGGCCCTGGGGGTGAGCGCCCTGGTCGAGACCGACGTCGCGATGGCGTTCGCCGCGTCGTGGAACCCGTTGGTGTAGTCGAAGGCAAGCGCGATGACGACCACGCCCATGACGAGGGCGAGCGTGAGGTCCACCGAAGTCAGCTTTCCTTGACCGCGATCGACTCGACCGTGTTCGCCACGTGCTCGAAGGCGTCGGCGGCCTCTTCCAGCGCGTCGACGACCTCCTTCATCTTCATGACCGTGAGGGCGTCGTACTCACCGCTGAACAGCTTGGCCAGCAGCCGCCTGTAGACCTGGTCGCCCTGGTTCTCCAGCCGGTTGACCTCGATCCAGAACTCGTTGAGGTTCTTCATCGACCGCAGCCGCGGCATGGCCTCGGCGGTCAGCTCGGCGGCCCGCTCCAGCACCTCGACCTGCCGGACGACGTCCTTGGGCAGGTGGTCGAGCTGGTAGAGCACGATAAGGTCGGACGCGGCCTCCATGGCGTCCATGACGTCGTCGAGGTTGGAGGCGAGGCGGTAGATGTCCTCCCGGTCGAAGGGAGTGATGAAGCTCTCGTTGAGCCGGTTCATGATCGCGTGGGTGCGTTCGTCACCGGCGTGCTCGCAGGCGCGCATCTTCTCGGCCAGGGCTTCCCGGTCCGAGCCGTCGCTGATGATCTCCACAAGCAGGCGTGATGCCGTGACCAGGTTGTTCGCGGAATCCGCGAACAGGTCGTAGTAGCTGTCCTCACGTGGCGTGAGACGCAGGCGCACGTCGTTCTCCAGATGTGCGGGGATGGTCCGTGAAGAGGGTACGGCTTACCAGGCAAAATGCGAACTTCATGTCATGTTCTCCTTGTGGCTACCCGGCGCATGTCCCACGGACACCGAGGTTCGGGCCACTTTCTGCGCTTGGCAGTGTCAGATCTTCGTCCGATGGAAGTTCTTGAAGGACCGCGACGGAGTCGGCCCGCGCTGCCCCTGGTAGCGGGAGCCGTACTTCTGCGACCCGTACGGATGCTCGGCCGGAGAGCTCAACCGGAACAGGCACAGCTGCCCGATCTTCATGCCCGGCCAGAGCTTGATCGGCAACGTCGCCACGTTAGACAGCTCCAGTGTCACATGGCCGCTGAAGCCCGGATCGATGAACCCCGCCGTCGAATGCGTCAGCAACCCCAGCCGGCCCAGGGAGCTCTTCCCCTCCAACCTCGACGCCAGATCATCGGGCAGGCTCACCACCTCGTACGTGGAGGCCAGCACGAACTCGCCAGGATGCAGGATGAAGGGCTCATCACCGGCGGGCTCCACCATGCGGGTCAGATCGGGCTGTTCGATCGACGGGTCGATGTGTGGATACCTATGGTTTTCGAAGACCCGGAAATACCTGTCAAGCCGGACGTCGACGCTCGACGGCTGGATCATTTCCCGCTCGAAGGGGTCCAGCGCGAGCCGTCCGTTGTCGATCTCGGCAAGGATGTCACGGTCGGATAGCAGCACGTTGAGCAACCTACCGCGTGGCGCGCACGGACTCGGGCGCCGCCGGCTTGCTGAAGTACGCCGACTTTCCGCTAGAGTAGGGGCCGCGGCTTCGGCCCATGCGGGTGTAGTTCAATGGCAGAACATCAGCTTCCCAAGCTGACAGCGCGGGTTCGATTCCCGTCACCCGCTCTCACCGTGAAAGGCCAGGTCAGGGATGGATTCCCGACCTGGCCTTTGATCTTTCCAGAGTTGTTTTCGATCTTCCGTGCCCGTTACGTGCCCGATCCGTCTTGATCTTGCCCCTTCAGGGCTTCCTCAGCGAGCTTCCCGAGCGCGTCGGCGATGGCCCGGTCCCGCTCCATCGCCGTGTGCTGGTAGATCAACGCGGCCCTGGTCGTCGAGTGACCCATGCGGGACATCAGGTCCCGAAGGGTCGCGCCGGACTGCGCGGCGAGAGTGTTCCCGGTATGACGGAGATCATGGAAGTGGAAACCGGATAGTCCCGCCTTCTTGAGAGCCGCAGCCCAAACGCGCGTGAAGTTCGCGCGCCGGACCTTGGCGCCCTTGGGGCCGACGAAGACGTGTCCATACTCCCCCTTCTCGGCGTACACCTCCATGTGCGCCCGCAGGTCCGGGAGGAGCTGGGCCGGGACGCTGACGAGGCGTTGCCGACAACCCCGGAGACCTGGCCCTGGGCGGACGCACTCCTGGCCTGTTTCGCCTTCGCTCTCGCGCTCGACCCCTCAGGCTGACCGCCCAACACGCCCACCCGACCCCAACCCCGGAGGAACCCCGTCGGACCGTGGACCCGACGCGACAGCCGGGCGGGACCCGCTGCCCAGCAGCTTGACAACAAGATCGAGAACGCGGAGCAGACCGGCCAACCCAACCGGAAGATCAACCACGGATCAGCCGTGACTGATCAAGGTCGGGGTTGGTCGATGATGTCAAAGGAGTTTTTGACACGCTGGGTGAATGCTCCTTCAGCCTACATTAAGGATAATGTCCTTCAATTCAGCCAGAGTTTCGATTCGATAGGTAGCCTGCGCGAAGTCATGTGTTTTTGTGAAGTCGTTGTAGACAACAGCACAGTCAATACCGGCCGCCACGGCCGAGTTCAGCCCTCTGGATGAATCCTCAACGACCAATGTCTCTTCTTTGGTGGCCCCGAAGCGCTTCACGCCGATCAGGTATGGTTCCGGATGCGGCTTGGCGAGCTGGCAATCTTCACGAACAACGACGAAATCCATGAATTGCTTGATTTGGCGCTTTTCATGGATAAGTTCAAAATCCGCACGTTTGGCAGTTGTCACGATGGCCATACGAACGTATTTTGACAGTTCAGCCAGAGCTTCAACGACGCCTTCGATCTCAATGGCTTCTGTTCTCAGATATTCTTGATAGTAATCATTACGGACCTGACGCTGTCTGCTGATGGTCTGTTCATCAATACCGGCCGCCCTGGCTTGGGCCCATGTGCCCAATCCCTGGCTCATCTCCCGGAGGTATTGATCCTTGTCCAAAGTCAAGCCAATGTCCGCCAGGGCGCGTTCCCCGGCTTTGTAATACCAGAATTCGGTGTCCACCAGAACGCCATCATGATCGAAGAGCATATACTTTTTCACTGTCTCGGTCCTTTCCGGTAGCCGCGGCGACCACTGCTCGACCAGCCAGCACGCGAACGCAGATCCTGCGGGCCGGATCACCACGTGACTGCCGAGCAGAGCAGCGGAGGGACGCAGTGCCGCCTCCAGCAGGCTGGCCAGCACGGCGTGCGTGTGGCCCAGTAGGTAATCAAACCCGATACCGCGCAGGCCGTACGGCTCAGGCCGTAAGGCCGCCACGTTCAACCGGCTGTGCAGCCGACGATGATCGTTTACGCCTGGGTCTGAGTCTTCTGCTTGAGGCGTTCGTAGGGGGTCTGGCCGCCGAGGCCGCCGTGGGGTCGAT